>NZ_JBIVAX010000001.1:365657-746631 GCF_044745805.1 Kitasatospora sp. NPDC086801 | reverse complement strand
CCTTCGGCACCACGGTCGGCGCCGTCAGCGCGAGTGCGGTCGGAGTCCCCTCCTCTCCGCCCCCCCCCCCCGCCCCCCCCCGCGCCCCCCCCCCCGCGCCACCCCGCCCCCCCGCCCCCCGCCCCCCCCCCCCCCCCCCCCCCCCCCCCCCCCCCCCGGGGCCGGCCCCCCCCCCCCCGGGCCCCCCCCCCCCCCGGGGCAGGACCGGCCCTGGACCGATCACCGTCGGCGTGAGCCGATACCCTGACCCCTGTCGCAGGCCGGTCGTACCGCCGCGGCAGGGGTCCGCCAGGCCCGCGGGCCTGGCCCACCACGCACGGACGAGACCGAACGTCACGGTCGCGGCGCCACGGCCGCGCCGAGGGGGAGCAGAGGACCATGAGCGAGCACGGCAACGCGGCGGTCGAGGGCTCCTCCCTGGGCAACGGCCGCTATGTGCTGCAGCGGCTGCTGGGCGAGGGCGGCATGGCCTCGGTGCACCTCGCGTACGACAGCGTGCTGGACCGGCAGGTCGCGCTGAAGAGCATGCACAGCGAGCTGGGCCGGGACGACTCGTTCAAGGAGCGGTTCCGCCGCGAGGCGCAGGCGGTGGCCCGGCTGGAGCACCCGAACATCGTCACGGTGTACGACAGTGGCGAGGACGTCGCGCCGGACGGCTCCAGCACCCCGTACATCGTCATGCAGCTGGTCGACGGCAAGGGCCTGCGCGAGGCGATCAACGAGGCGGTCGCCCAGTATGGCGCGATGCCGACCGAGGAGTCCCTGCGGGTCATCGTCGGCGTGCTGAACGCGCTGGAGGCCTCGCACGACATGGCCCTGGTGCACCGCGACATCAAGCCCGGCAACGTCATGTTCGACCGCAAGGGCAATGTCAAGGTCATGGACTTCGGCATCGCCCGGGCACTGGAACCGGGCGTCACGTCGATGACGCAGACCGGCATGGTGGTCGGCACCCCGCAGTACCTGTCGCCCGAGCAGGCGCTCGGCAAGCCGGTGGACGCCCGCTCCGACCTGTACTCGGTCGGCGTGATGCTCTTCGAGATGCTCACCGGGCAGCTGGTCTTCGACGGCGACTCGGCGTTCTCGATCGCCTACAAGCACGTCCAGGAGGAGCCGCCGGCGCCGTCCACCCTCAACCGGTCGGTCACCCCGGCGGTGGACGCCTTCGTCACCCAGGCGCTGCGCAAGGACCCGGCGCACCGGTTCCAGAGCGCGGCGGCGATGCGGGACGAGGCGGAGCGGCTGATCGCGGCCGCGAAGGGCGGCGGTAACGGGCACCCGTTGCAGGCCAGCACGCCGCTGGTGATCAACGAGGGGCCGCGCTCGGTCCACGCGGCGCCGCCGGCCCCGCCCACGCCGCAGCCGCAGTACCCGCAGCAGCCGCAGTACCGGACCCCGCCGCCGGCCTTCCAGCCGCCGCGTCCGCAGGGCCCGCAGACCCCGCACCCCCAGTACCTGCAGCAGGGGGCGCCGCCGCAGCCGCAGTACCAGACGCCGCCGGCCTTCCAGCCGCCGCGTCCGCAGGGCCCGCACACGCCGCACCCCCAGTACCTGCAGCAGGGGGCACCGCCGCAGCGGGCGCACACCCCGCCGCCGCAGCCGATGCCGCCGTACCAGCAGCCGAAGGCGCCCAGCGGCGGCGGCTGCTCGACGGCCGCGGTCGTCATCGGGATCATCGTCGGCGTGCTCGTGCTGGCCGGCATCATCATCGCGATCGTGGTCAACAAGGCGCAGGACGACAGGGCGCGGACCAAGACCGGGCACACCACCGGTGAGCGGCCCGCAGCGGTGCTGGTGGTGGACCTTCCGGCCGACCGGAATGGCCTGCTCTGACGCTTTCCGGCCGGTTCGGGCGTGCCACGGGTCCGCGCCGGAAGCGGTAGCGTTCGGGGATACGAAGCGACAGGGCACCGCGATCCGAGCGAACGCCCGGGGCGAGGAGCGATGGCACAGACGCAGCAGCCGGACGACGGAACGGGGGCCGGCGGCCCGCAGACCCCCGGCCGCGGCACCGCCGCGCCGTTGAGCACGGTCGGCGACGGCCGCTACCGGCTGACCCACCGGCTCGGCCGCGGCGGCATGGCCGAGGTGTTCGCGGCCGAGGACGTACGGCTGGGCCGGACCGTCGCGGTCAAGCTGCTCCGCGGTGAGCTGGCCCAGGACGACATCGCCCGGCTGCGGTTCACCCGCGAGGCGCACGCCGTCGCGGGGCTCAACCACCACTCGATCGTCGCGGTCTACGACACCGGCGAGGAGTACGCCGGGGACGAGTCCACGCCGTACATCGTGATGGAGCTGGTCGAGGGCCGGACCGTCCGCGAGCTGCTGGTGGACGAGGACGCGCCGCCGGTCGACCAGGCGCTGATCATCATCGCCGGGGTGCTGGAGGCGCTGGCCTACAGCCACCGGAGCGGCATCGTCCACCGGGACATCAAGCCCGCCAACGTGATCATCACGACCGCGGGCGCGGTCAAGGTGATGGACTTCGGCATCGCCCGGGCGCTGACCGGCACGGCCAGCACCATGACCCAGACCGGCATGGTCATGGGCACCCCGCAGTACCTCTCGCCCGAGCAGGCCCTCGGCAAGCCGGTCGACCACCGCTCCGACCTGTACGCGGCCGGCTGCATGCTGTACGAACTGCTGACGCTGCGCCCGCCGTTCACCGGTGACACCCCGCTCTCGGTGGTCTACCAGCACGTCCAGGACATGCCGGTGCCGCCCTCGCAGGCCAACGGCCGGGTGCCGGTCGGGCTGGACCAACTGGTGCTGCGCTCGCTGGCCAAGAACCCGGACGACCGGTTCCAGGACGCCGACGAGTTCCGCGCGCACCTCCAGCACGCGCTGCGCGAGATGCACGGCGCGGCCGGCGCGGGCTGGGCCGGCGCGGCGGCCGGGCTGGCCGCCGCGGGGCAGGGGAACACCGACGCCACCCAGGTGATCCGGCCCGACGCGACCGCGGCCACCGCGGCCTTCGGCGCGATCGGCCCCGGCGACCAGACCTCGGTGCTGCCCTACCAGGGGATGGGGGGCCCGGGCGGCCCGCACACCCCGGCGACGCCCTACCCGGGAGCCGGCGGCCCCTACGGCGGTGGCGGCGACGACGACGGCTCCGGCCGCCGGCGCGGCCCGTGGGGCTGGGTGGCCGGCGCCGTGGCCGTGCTGCTCGCGGCCGGGGTCGGCATGGCGTTCGCGTTCAGCGGCAATGAGCCGGGGAACTCACACGTCGTGCCGCCGACGCCGCTCCCGGCGGTCAGCACGACCGAGCCCAGCACGCCGCCCCAGAGCGGCTCCCAGAGCCCGCCCGCGTCCAACACCGGCAGCCGGCGCCCGACGCAGCCGACCGAGAACGGCAACAACAGCGGCAGCTACAACGGCGGCAACAACATGTCGCCGTCGCCGAGTTCGGGCAAGCACTCGATGACCGCGACGCCCAGCCAGCCCCCCAGCCACACGCAGCCGCCCACCACCGCGCCCGGCACGCCCAGCACGGTGCCGACCGCCCCGAGCACGGGAAGCGGCGGCAGCACGGGAGGGACCTCGCAGCCGCCGCCGAGCAAGTCGGCCCCGCCGGCGACCCAGCCGCCGGCGAGCCAGCCGCCGGCGACGCCCTGATCGGGCCGGGCTGACCCCGGTCAGTTGGCGAAGGCGTCCAGGACCTGCTCGTACTCCTGGCACCACCACGTCAGCTGGCCGGCCGAGGCGGGGTAGAGCGGGTCGGCCCGGTGGTCGGCCCGCTGGTAGCGCCACTGGAGCATCCAGAAGTCGTTCAGCCGCTCCCACCAGACCCGGTGGACGGCGGCGGCCAGGTGTTCGGCGGTGGCGGCCCCGGTGGCCCGGTAGGACTGCGAGTAGTGGCGGACCCGCACCAGGTCGAGCGTGCCGGACGTCCGATCGTTGAAGAGCAGGGTGGCGGCGCGGACGGCCTCCTCGGCGCGCGGCTGCGGGCCGAGCTTGTCCCAGTCCAGGACGGCCGCGACCGGGCCGCCGTCGGGGCCGTCGCCGTACAGCAGGTTGAGTCCGTGGAAGTCGCCGTGGGTCCAGCCGGTGGGTGGGGCGGTCTGCGGGGCGGGTCGGCGGTGGGCGTGCTCGGCGAGCAGTTCCAGCCGTTCGGCGAGCCGCCGTTCGACCAGCGCGTCCAGGTCGTCGTACGGGCGGTGGTCGCGGGCGCGGCGCCGCAGGTCGCGGGCGAGGTCGGCGCTGTCGAGGGGGTCGGCGGTGCGGTAGCCGGCGGGTTGCTCGAAGGGGGCGCACACGTCGTCGAGCGCGCCGTGCAGTCGGCCGAGCAGCGTGCCGAGCGCGTCGCACTGCGGCGGGGAGAGGTCGGTACCGTGCCGGTGTCGGCCATCCACCCAGGGGAACAGCGCGAACAGCCGGCCGCCGTAGCCGGCCACCGTGCCGGATCGTTCTGCGCAGGTCAGCGGGGGTGCGACGGGCAGCCCGAGGGCCTGGAGCCCGGCCATCGCGCGGTGGTGGGCGACGATCTTCGGGCGGCTGGCGGTGGCGGCGTCGACGTAGCACTTCAGGAAGTACGCGTCGGTCTCGGTGGTGACCCGGTACCCGCGGTTCAGCAGGCCTTCGGCGACCGGTTCGGTGGTCAGCAGCCCCCCCGCCCGGTAGCGGCCCAGGACCTCGGCGAGTGCGGCGCGCGGGACGGGCGGACTGAGAGTCCCTATCGGCGGCGCGGAGAGGTCGGGGCGGGCCGGGGAGCAGGAGAGGGTCTGGCTGAAAGTCACAGCCAGAGGTTAGGGCCCCCACGCGGGGGCCCTTGACAGGGCGTCAGATCTGTGCTCGGAGTTCTGATCAGTGCTGCTGGTCCGCCTGGTGCCGCGCCACGAAGGCCGCCGCCTGGGTGCGCCGCTCCATGCCCATCTTGGCGAGCAGACTGGAGACGTAGTTCTTCACCGTCTTCTCGGCCAGGTGCAACTCATTGCCGATCTGACGGTTGGTCATCCCCTCGCCGATCAGATCGAGGATCCGGCGCTCCTGCTTGGTGAGTTGGGCCAGCCGCTCGTCCTCCTTCTCGCCGCCGTCGCGCAGCCGGGCCAGGACCCGGCTGGTGGCGACCTGGTCGAGCAGCGACTTGCCGGCCGCGACATCCCGGACGGCGGTGATCAGGTCGGTGCCGCGGATCGCCTTCAGGACGTAGCCGGACGCGCCCGCCATGATCGAGTCGAACAGCGCCTCGTCGTCCGAGAACGAGGTCAGCATCAGGCACTTGATCTCCGGCAGCCGGGACCGGATCTCCCGGCAGACCTCGACCCCGTTGCCGTCCGGCAGTCGGACGTCGAGCACCGCGACGTCCGGGTGGACCGCCGGGATCCGGGTGAGGGCCTCGGCGGCGGTGCCCGCCTCGCCGACCACCTCGATGTCGTCCTCGACCGAGAGCAGATCGTGCACACCCCGCCGGACGACCTCGTGATCGTCGAGCAGGAATACCCTGATTCGTCCGTTATCAGTCACGTCCAAAGCCTCCCATATCACCGTACGAAAGGCCTATCGCCCCTGTCGCCGCGGTCGGGAGGCCGGGCCGGGGTGGTCCGAAACCGATACCGAGAACCCCCTTACGTACGGGCCCGCGCCCGGATAACGTGCGCTGGTGTCCTGAAGGCGCCTGAATTGAGAGCTGCGTCACGCGGTCCGTCACCCCCACCCTCCGACGGCGCGCTACCCGCGGCACCCTCGGGGTTGTAGGCCCTGAACAAGTAGGACGTCCTAGCGCAAGCGCGCCAAGGGCGGACGCTGGGTAACGTTCTCGTGAGGGACGCCGTCGGAACAGGATCACCACCTGCCCCGCAGTAGGTGCGCACACCCACGCGCGCCCCGCGAGGCGGTGACCGGACCGGTCACCGGCGACCCCGGGCGGCCGGACAGACCGAGGAGTGAACGTGACCGTCAAAAGCACGGCGAGGGCCCGCAAGAAGGCGGCTCCCGGCGTCCCTGACACCCTCCGCGCCACGGGGACGGACGCCCAGCCGGAGCTCGTACAACTGCTCACCCCGGAAGGCGAGCGGGTCGAGCACCCGGACTACCCGCTCACCATCACCCCGGAGGAACTGCGCGCCCTCTACCGCGACCTGGTGCTGGTCCGCCGGTTCGACGCCGAGGCCACCACGCTCCAGCGCCAGGGCGAGCTCGGCCTGTGGGCCTCGCTGCTCGGCCAGGAGGCCGCCCAGGTCGGCTCCGGCCGCGCCATGCGCACCGGCGACTACGCCTTCCCCACCTACCGCGAGCACGGTGTCGCCTGGTGCCGCGACGTCGACCCGCTCAACCTGCTCGGCATGTTCCGCGGCGTGAACCACGGCGGCTGGGACCCGAACGAGAAGAACTTCCACCTCTACACCATCGTGATCGGCTCGCAGGCCCTGCACGCCACCGGCTACGCGATGGGCATCGGCAAGGACGGCGCCGACGACGCGGTCATCGCCTACTTCGGCGACGGCGCCTCCAGCCAGGGCGACGTCAACGAGGCCTTCACCTTCGCCACGGTCTACAACGCGCCCGTGGTGTTCTTCTGCCAGAACAACCAGTGGGCGATCTCCGAGCCCACCACCACCCAGACCAAGATCCCGCTGTACCGCCGCGCCTCCGGCTTCGGCTTCCCCGGCGTCCGGGTCGACGGCAACGACGTACTGGCCTGCCTGGCCGTCACCCGCTGGGCGCTCGACCACGCCCGCAGCGGCAACGGCCCGGTGCTGATCGAGGCGTTCACCTACCGGATGGGCGCGCACACCACCAACGACGACCCCACCCGTTACCGGCCCACCGAGGAGACCGAGGCCTGGAAGGCCAAGGACCCGATCGCCCGGCTCCGCGCCCTCCTGGAGAAGGAGGGCCTGGCCGACGAGGAGTTCTTCGCCGCGATCGACGCCGAGAGCGAGCGGCTGGGGCTGCGGGTGCGCGAGGGCGTGCGCGGCATGCCCGACCCGGACCCGACCCTGATCTTCGACCACGTGTACAGCGAGCCGCACGCGCTGGTCGATGAGGAACGGGCCGAGTACGTCCAGTACGCGGCCTCCTTCGAGGCGGGGGAGAACCTCTGATGGCCGGTCAGCTCAGCATTGCCAAGGCGCTCAACGGGGCGCTGCGCAAGTCGCTGGAGAGCGACCCGAAGACCCTGCTGATGGGCGAGGACATCGGCAAGCTCGGCGGCGTCTTCCGGATCACCGACGGCCTGCAGAAGGACTTCGGCGAGGGCCGGGTGATCGACACCCCGCTCGCCGAGTCCGGCATCGTCGGTACCGCGATCGGCCTGGCCCTGCGCGGCTACCGCCCGGTGGTGGAGATCCAGTTCGACGGCTTCGTCTACCCGGCCTTCGACCAGATCGTCTCCCAACTGGCCAAGATGCACGCCCGCGCGCTCGGGCACGTCAAGCTCCCGGTCACCATCCGGATGCCCTACGGCGGCGGTATCGGCGCGGTCGAGCACCACAGCGAGTCGCACGAGGCGTACTTCGCGCACACCGCGGGCCTGCGCGTGGTCAGCCCGTCCAGCGCGCACGACGCGCACTGGATGCTGCGGCAGGCCATCGCCTCGGACGACCCGGTGATCTTCCTGGAGCCCAAGCGCCGGTACTGGGACAAGGGCGAGGTCGGCGACGCCGCCGACCTCGGACTGCACGACGCCCGGATCGTGCGGCCCGGCACCGACGCCACGCTGCTCGCCTACGGTCCGATGGTCAAGGTCTGCCTGGAGGCCGCCGCGACCGCCGAGGAGGACGGCCACCGGCTGGAGGTCATCGACCTGCGCTCGCTCTCCCCGGTGGACTTCACCACCCTGGAGGAGTCGGTCAAGCGCACCGGGCGGGCCGTCGTGGTGCACGAGGCGCCGGTCTTCCTGGGCATGGGCGCCGAACTGGCCGCCCGGCTCACCGAGCGGTGCTTCTACCACCTGGAAGCGCCGGTCCTGCGGGTCGGCGGCTACCATGCGCCGTACCCGCCGTCCCGCGTCGAGGAGGCCTACCTCCCCGACCTGGACCGCGTGCTCGACGCCGTCGACCGCGCACTCGCGTACTGACCCCGGGGAGCGAAGATGGCCACCGAAGTTCGCTCGCTCCGCGAGTTCAAGATGCCCGATGTGGGCGAGGGCCTGACCGAGGCCGAGATCCTCACCTGGTACGTGAAGCCGGGTGACACCGTCACCGACGGCCAGGTCTTCTGCGAGGTGGAGACCGCCAAGGCCGCCGTGGAGCTGCCGATCCCGTTCGACGGGGTCGTCGAGCGGCTCTTCTTCCCGGCGGGTGCGACGGTCGACGTCGGCACCGTGATCATTTCGGTCGCGGTCGCCGGAGAGGCCGGGGCCGCGGTTCCTGCCGCCGCGCCCGTCGCCGCCGCGCCGGCCGTCCCGGCCGAGCCCGAGCGGCGCGAGGTGCTGGTCGGCTACGGTCCGCGCACCGGTGCCACCCAGCGCCGGGCTCGGCGGACGACCACGACCACCGTCACGGCGACGCCGGCTCCGGCCGCGCCCGTCGTGCCGGCCGCACCGGTCGCACCGGCGCCGGTCGTGCCGGCCCCGTCCGCCGCGCCCGTCCTGGACGAACAGCCCACCGGGGAGCGGCCGTTGGCCAAGCCGCCGGTGCGCAAGCTGGCCAAGGACCTCGGCATCGACCTGCGTGCGGTCGTCCCGACCGGCCGGGACGGCGTGATCACCCGCGAGGACGTGCACGCCCACGCGTCGGCGCTGGCCGCCCCGGCGGTGGCGCCCGTCGAGGCCGGGTCGGTCGAGGCCGCGGTGCCGGTGCCGGTCACCGTGGCAGGCGACGTCCGGGTGCCGATCAAGGGCGTCCGCAAGGCGACCGCGCAGGCGATGGTGGCCTCGGCCTTCACCGCCCCGCACGTCACCGAGTTCGTCCAGGTCGACGTGACCCGCACGATGAAGTTCGTCCGCCGGCTCAAGGAGAGCGGCGAGTTGGGCCGGGACGTCCGGATCAGCCCGCTGCTGCTGGTCGCCAAGGCGCTGCTCACCGCGGTCAAGCGGCACCCCGAGATCAACGCGCAGTGGGACGAGGCGGCCCAGGAGATCGTCATCAAGGGCCAGGTGAACCTCGGCATCGCCGCGGCCACCCCGCGCGGCCTGATCGTCCCCAACATCAAGGACGCCGGCGGCAAGACCCTCACGGGCCTCGCCGTCTCGCTGGGCGAGCTGATCGACACCGCCCGCCAGGGCAAGACCTCGCCGGGCGACATGCAGGGCGGGACCATCACCATCACCAACGTCGGCGTCTTCGGCGTCGACACCGGCACCCCGATCCTCAACCCCGGTGAGGCCGCGATCCTCGCCGTCGGCACGATCCGGGACATGCCGTGGGTGCACAAGGGCAAGGTCGTCCCGCGCCAGGTGACCACGCTGGCGCTCTCCTTCGACCACCGCCTGGTGGACGGGGAGTTGGGCTCCAAGGTGCTGGCCGACGTGGCCGCGCTGCTGGAGCGCCCGAAGCGCCTGATCACCTGGGGCTGATGGCCCGGGAAGCCACGAACGGGAAGCCACGGAGGGGCCTTCCCCCACACCGCCGTGTGGGGGAAGGCCCCTCCGCTTCTGCCCGCCCGCCGGCTAGCGCCAGGGGCGAAGCCGGCGGACGGCGATCAGGGCGCCGCCTTGTCGGCGATCGCCAGGCCGAGGTCCGGCGCGGTCCTCGGGCTGTGGGCCCGGGTGAAGTCGACGATCGAGACGCCGAATCCGGTCCGGCCGCCGCCGGCGTCGAGCGTCGGCGTCGAGCGTCGGCGGGGTGCCGTACCGCTGGTCTCCGCAGGCCCAGGCGGTGTCGTCGGCGAGGACCTGGACACCGCCCGCGGTGGCGACGGTGGCGACGGTGCGGCGGCCGGAGCAGACGCGGTCATTCTTCGCAGGACGGCTGATAACGGACGTGCGCATGACGTGACTCCCAGGGTCATGGGTCTGGTGGTGTGTGAGCGAAGACGGCCGCCGGGCGGCTGGACGCGGCGCACACGGCGTCCTGGATCTGGGCGGTGGCCATCGGCAGCGGGCTGAGCGGCTTCGTGCTGAGCTGGTGGACCAGGACCCCGGTGATCACCGCCTGGTCCACCCCGGGCGCCGCGCTGCTGGTGACCAGCCTGGGCGCGTACCCGTACCGGGAGGCGGTGGGGGCGTTCCTGGTGAGCGCGGTGGTGGTGACGCTCTTCGGGGTGACCGGTTGGTTCGGCCGGCTGATCGCGGCGGTGCCGGCCGGGATCGTCAACGCGATGCTGGCGGGCATCCTGTTCTCGTTCGGTGCCGGGATCTTCGGCGCCGTGCACGGCGCGCCGGTGCTGGTGGTGGGCAGCCTCGCGGCCTTCCTGTTGGCCAAGCGGCTGGCCCCGCGGTACGCCGTCCCGGTGGCGCTGCTGGTGGGCGGGGTGCTGGCGGCGCTGACCGTCGGACTCCCGCTGCACCTGGGCTCGGGCGGGCCGACCCGGCCGGTGTTCACCGTGCCGGCGTTCTCCTGGGCGGCCACGGTGGGGCTGGCGCTGCCGCTCACGATCGTGGTGCTGGCCTCGCAGAACGCACCGGGCCTCGGGGTGATGCGGGCCTTCGGCTACCGGCCGGACGACCGGCTGCTGATCGGGTCGACCGGCGTGGTGTCGCTGCTGCTGGCGCCGTTCGGCTCGCCGGGGGTGAACCTGGCGGCGATCACGGCGGCGATCTGCTCCGGCCCGGAGAGCCACCCCGACCCGCGCCGCCGGTATGTCGCGGGGATGTCCTCGGGCGCGCTGTACGTGCTGGTGGGCAGCTTCGGCGGGGTGCTGGTGAGCCTGTTCACCGGCCTGCCGAAGGAACTGATCGCGGTGATCGCCGGGGTCGCCCTGCTGGCCTCGCTGCAGGGCAGCCTGGCGGCGGCGGTGGCGGACGAGCGGGGGCGGGACGCGGCGGTGGTGACCTTCCTGGCGAGCGCCTCGGGGATGAGCCTGTTCGGGATCGGCTCGGCCTTCTGGGGCCTGCTGTTCGGGCTCGGCACCCACCTGGTGCTGAACCTCCGTAGGCACTGACGAGGGGCTTGTCATTGGCTAGATTCCAGTCATTGGGATGACTGGTGTGGTGAGATTCATTCGGCCAGGTCGGTGACTTTTTCGACGCGCGGTAGGGGTGACACACCCGTCCGGGTACGTCTTCGCTCCACCACCCGGGCTACGCCGGGTGACCGGAACCCCGAGGACGCACCCGTATGCCACCTGGCAACCCTGGCCGTCTCGTTCGGAGTCTGGCCGCGCTCGTGCTGGTGTCCACCGCCGTACTCCCCGCCGCCCTGGAACTGGTCGGCCCCTCTCCGTTCGGCGTGATCGGGCCGGGCGCCCCCGCCGACCGGGCGGTCCCGCCGCACAGCGCACAGCGCGCCGACCGCCGGGCCGTCACGGCCGCCCCCACCGTCGACATACGCCGCACCGGGGACCCGGCCAACCGGATCACCCTGGTCCTGCTCGGCGACGGCTACACGGCCACCGAACAGGACCTGTTCCGACAGCAGGTCGACCGGACCTGGCACGCGCTGATGGACATCGAGCCGTTCCGCACCTACCAGGCGTTCTTCAACATACGGCGGGTCGAAGTGATCTCCCCGGTCTCCGGGATAGCCGAGACCGAGAGCCGCGGCCGCAATCCCGCCACCCCGCTCGGCATGCACTTCTGGTGCGAGGGCACCGCCCGGCTGCTCTGCGCCGACGAGGCCGCCACCGCCCGGTACGCGGGCGACAGCTCCGGGCCGCAGTACCTGATCGCCCTGGCCAACTCCAGCGAGTACGGCGGCGCCGGCGGCACCGGGGTGACCACCCTGGCCGGCGGCAGCCCGGACGCCGGGCGGATCATCCAGCACGAGATCGGGCACACCGTGGGGGACCTCGGCGACGAGTACGACAGCGCCCCGGACGACGCCGAATACCCGAACCTCGCCACCCTCGACGCCGACGACATGCGCAAGAAGCAGACCAAATGGTGGCGCTGGCTGGGCGCGGAGTCCCCGGACGGCGCCGGGACGGTCGGCGCCTACCGCAGTGCCAACGGCCTCTACCGGCCCACCCCCGACTCGGTGATGCGCACCCTGGGCAGCACCTACAACCTGCCGTCGCGCGAGGCGATCATCGAGGAGCTGTACCGCAGGATCCGGCCCACCGACGCCCCGACGCCGCCGCCCGGCGAGGTGACCGGGCACCCCCGGCTGAACGTCCGGCCGGTGCCGCTGACCGGCCCGCGACAGCTGAAGGTCGAGTGGAAGGTGGACGGCGTCCCGGTGGTGCCGCAGGGCGCCGGCGGAGCCTGGCTGGACACCGCCCAGCTGGGCCTGGCCCCGGGCCGGACCGCCACCGTCACCGCGACCGTCCGGGACACCACCGACTGGGTGCGGGACGAGGCCTTCCGGGACCGCTACATGACCCGGGCGGTGTCCTGGACGGTGACCGGCTGAGTCCGGTGATCGGCTGAGCCTGGTGATCGGCTGAGCCTGGTGACCAGCTGAGCCCGGAGACCGGCTGAGCCCCGAGACCGGCTGACGCCGGGTCCGGGGAGTCCCTGGTCCGTAGGCGATCGACCGCACCCCGCACTGGGCGTCCCATCATGGGATGACTAGTCTGGTCGCACTATGACCGTGGAGCCCGCCCGCTCAGCCGTACCCCTGTCCGTCCCCGCTCCCCGAACGGCCGCCGAGCCCCCGGCCGTCCCCGCGCCGTCCCCGCCCGGCGGGCGCGCGGCCTGGCTGGCCTGGTCCATCGGCGTCAGCGTCTACATCCTCGCGGTGATCCACCGCACCAGCCTCGGCGTGGCCGGACTGGACGCCGCCGACCGCTTCGGCATCGGCGCCTCCGCGCTCTCCACCTTCTCGATCCTCCAGGTGCTGGTCTACGCGGCCATGCAGATACCGGTCGGCCTGCTGGTCGACCGGATCGGGCCGCGCCGGGTCCTGCTGCTCGGCGTCGTCCTGCTGAGCGCCGGCCAGCTCGCCTTCGCGTTCAGCTCCTCCTTCGCCCCCGCACTGGCCTCCCGGGCGGTGCTCGGCTGCGGCGACGCGATGACCTTCATCAGCGTGCTGCGGCTCGCCGCCCGGTGGTTCCCCGCCGCCCGGAACCCGTTCGTGGCCCAGCTGACCGGCCTCGCCGGAATGGGCGGCAACCTGATCACCACCGTCGTGCTCGCGCAGGCCCTGCACCGCGAAGGCTGGACGCCCACCTTCACCGCGATCGCACTGCTCGGCGTCGCGGTCTTCGCGCTGGTCGCGCTCTTCCTCAAGGAGTCCCCGGCGGCGGCGGCCGTCCGGCCGGTCGAGCACCCGCCCGCGCCGCGGCCGAACGTCGGCCGGCAGGTCCGCGCGTGCTGGCGCGAACCGGGCACCCGGCTCGGGCTGTGGGTGCACTTCACCACCCAGTTCCCCGGCAACGCCTTCGGCCTGCTCTGGGGCCTGCCCTACCTGGTGGAGGCGCAGGGCCTCTCCCGGGCCGAGGCCGGCGGGTTGCTGACCCTGCTGGTGCTCAGCAACATGGCCTTCGGGTTCCTGTTCGGCCGGGTGCTCTCCGTCTCGGCGCGGGCCCGGATGCCGATCGTCCTCACCGTCATCACGGCCACCGCCCTCGGCTGGGCGCTGGTCCTGGCCTGGCCCGGCGGACACCCGCCGATCTGGCTGCTGTCCGCCATCATCGTGGTGATGGGCAGCAACGGCCCGGCCTCACTGGTCGGCCTCGACTACGCCCGCGCCAGCAACCCGGTGGAGCGCCTCGGCACCGCCTCCGGGATCGTCAACATGGGCGGCTTCATCGGCACGATGATCACCCTCTTCGGCATCGGCGTCCTCCTGGACGGCCTCTCCCCGGCCGGCACCGACTCCTACTCGGCCGACGCCTTCCGCTGGGCGTTCTGCTGGCAGTACGTCCCGCTGGCGGTCGGCACCGTGATGATCCTGCGCCTGCGCCGCAAGGTCGCGGCGGAGGAGAAGGGGCTCTGACCTGCGAAGGGCGTCGTAACCATCGCTTTTGGCGATGGTTTCCCGCCGCTACAGCCCGATGCCCCGGAGCACCTCGGTGATCTCTGGCGGCCGTCCGTAGAGCTGGACCCGGTCGATCACACAGAGCACCGTGCCCTCCGGCGGCATCATCGGTGTGCGAGCCGGATGCGCCCCCGGTCGGGTCGGCTGCTCGGCGGCTTCGCGCCGCATGCGGATCAGGTCCACCAGCTTCAGCTTGGGGCAGCCGGGGACGATTCGGCTGGCCCGGATTCCGACTCGTTCTTCGCCTGGGCAGGCGAAGTAGGCGCCGAACGGTGGTCCGCTGTCCTCTTCGCGGTTCGGTAGGTGGAGGACCATTTCGCCGTGCTGGCAGTGGACCGTTCCGTCCGAGTGGACGGTCAGGCCGGGCCAGTCCTCGTGGTCGATCTCGGCGACGATCCGTACCTGTTGTCCGATCGCCTCGGTCAGGGTCTCCGCCATCCGCCGCTGTTGGGTGGGGATGGCGGTGTCCCCACGGCGGATGGAGGGGAGGAGGTCTCGGGTGACCCAGTCCCTGAACGGCTGGGCGTCGGGCTTGCTCGACCTCATGATCAAGGTATACAAGCCCGCCTCGCTGATCACCCCGAGCAGCGGGTTTCCGCGCGCGTATGGTTTCCCACCTGCGGAAACGTCGTAACCATCGCTTTTGGCGATGGTTACCGACCGCAGGTCGACGGTGCGGTGCTGGTGGGTCTCCAACCTCTTGACGGCGTCGGGCGGATTACGCCGGCCCAGGACTCGGCACACGTCCGCCGTGACGAACCACGGCTCGCCGTCGATCATCACGACTCTGATCGGTTGCCCCGTGACCGGGAAGCTCGACCGGACCAGGACCATCTGCTGCTGTTCGTCGTCCATCGGGACGCACCCCCTCTTCCGGGTGATGGCTGGAGTGCCCGGAACAACGAGTTCGAACGGGTGAGGTGCTGGTGCTGGATTGACGCATGGACGCACGAGTGGTGCCGACTCGGCGCGCACTCGTGCGTGTACGCCGGGTGGTGTGCGCGAGGGGCTGGCTGGGGCGGCCGGGGTCAGATGGTGACCGCGAAGGAGGACAGGACGCGGTCGGCGAGTTCCTTGTCGCCGTCGATGGTGACCGGGCCGGGGCGGCCACGGCCGCAGGCGATCAGGGCTCCTGACTTGCGAAAACGTGATTAGTTTCGGAATTTCTGAGGGTGTGCCTCGTTTGAAGCGAGGCACACCGACGACGTAGCGCTCAGCGCTGGTATTCACGCAGTAGTTCGGCGAGCTGTGGCGCTGTGCCGTAGATGCGGTCGATGTGACCGTCATTCACTTCTGCGTGCATGAGCCCGCGATTGGGCTCGGGTTCACGGTCCGGCCTGGGCTGTGCTTCGCGCCGCATTCGGATCAGGTCCACCAGCTTCAGCTTGGGGCAGCCCGGGACGGTCCGGCTGGCCCGGATCCCGACCCGCTCTCCGCCGGGGCAGGCGAAGTAGGCGCCGAACGGTGGCCCGCTGTCTTCTTCCTGGCTCGGTAGGTGGAGGGTCATCTCCCCGTGCTGGCAGTGGACCGTCCCGTCCGAGTGCACGGTGAGCCCGGGCCAGTCCTCGTGGTCGATCTCCGCGACGATCCGCACCTGCTGCCCGATCGCCTCGGTCAGGGTCTCCGCCATCCGCCGCTGTTGGGTGGGGACGTCGGTGGCCCCACGGCGGATGGAGGGGAGGAGTTCGCCAGTGACCCACTCCTGGAATGGGCGGGCGTTGGGTTTGTTCGACCGCATGATCAGTGTGTACAGGCCAGACTCGCTGATCACGTTGCGCATCGGATTTCCGCGCTCGTAGGGTTTCTGACCTGGGGAAACACGATTAACCTTCCCAAGGGTTAGGTTAATCGTGCGCGAGTTGACGACCCGTGTGTGAGCCGGGTCGACGATCTGACGTACCCGGCTCGGGTTCAGCCTGCCGAGTGCGGCGCACACGTCCGCCGTGACGAACCACGGCTCGCCGTCGATCATCACGACTCTGATCGGTTGCCCCGTGACCGGGAAGCTCGACCGGACCAGGACCATCTGCTGCTGTTCGTCGTCCATCGGGACGCACCCCCTCTTCCGGGTGATGGCTGGAGTGCCCGGAACAACGAGTTCGAACGGGTGAGGTGCTGGTGCTGGATTGACGCATGGACGCACGAGTGGTGCCGACCCGGCGCGCACTCGTGCGTGTACGCCGGGTGGTGTGCGCGAGGGGCTGGCTGGGGCGGCCGGGGTCAGATGGTGACCGCGAAGGAGGACAGGACGCGGTCGGCGAGTTCCTTGTCGCCGTCGATGGTGACCGGGCCGGGGCGGCCACGGCCGCAGGCGAGGCGGAGGTAGGTCTCCCAGTCCATGGTGAGCTGGACGTCGGGGGCCAGGCTGATCGACTCGTCGACGGTGCCGCGGCCGGTCGAGTCGACCCGGACGGTGCGCAGGAACTCCACGCGGCCGGTGACGTCCAGGACCAGGGCCGTTCCGGCCGGGGCGCCCGCCCGGTGGGCGACGGCCTTGGGCAGCAGCTCCAGCAGGACGTCCCGGGCGATCAGGGCGGCCGGGGCGTCGAGGTTGCCGGGGGTGTCCAGGGCCCGGCGCAGGTCCTGCTCGTGCACCCAGACGTCGAAGGCCCGCAGGCGCAGCAGCTCGTGGTACGGCACGTCGCGGCTGTTCGGGCCGGCCGGCCAGCGCACCGGCTCCTGGGGCGTCTGCTTGGCGTTCCGCAGCGCCCGGGAGCGGCGGATGATCGTGTACTCCAGCTCGCTGGTCATCTCCAGCGCGGTGTGGCAGCGGCGCTTGTCGACCGGCAGTTCGACGTAGCGGGCGAAGTCGGTGGTGACGTGGCGAAGATCACGTGGCAGGGAGTGGATCGGGCGGGGGTCGCCGAGCAGTTCGGACTCGACCGCGATGATGTGCGAGACGACGTCCCGGACCGACCAGCCGGGGCATTCGGTGGCCCGGTTCCAGGAGCCCTCGGGGAGGGGGGCGACCAGCTCCGATATGGACTCGATGCTCTGGGCCCACGCCTCCGTGTAAGCCTGCACGGTCTGGTTGTCCGTCACGGGAATCTCCGGCCCTCCGTCAGCTTCCTTGCCCTCTGCGCCAGGCCTCCCCGGCCTCCCCGGTCGGCCGGGATGGTCCGGCTTCCGGGCGCACACGCTAACCGCACGTTACGCTGCCGGGAGACAGCTGGGCAGCGCTTTCGGGTGACGATCGTAGGTCTCTTGCCGTGGACGGTGGTACTGTGCGCGCTTCATTGATCCAACTCGGGGTCTCCGACGCCGAGCCGCCCGCCGAACGGCGGGCCCGGGCCGCCGCGCTGGTCCGGGCGCAGCAGGGTGCGGACCTGGTGGTCCTGCCGGAGCTGTGGCCGCTGGGCGGTTTCGCCTACGACCTGTGGTCGGACGGCGCCGAGACGCTGGACGGGCCCACTTCGGACGCGATGGCGGCGGCCGCGCGGGCGGCCGGGGTCTGGCTGCACGCCGGTTCGATCGTCGAACGCGACCCGGACGGGCCGATCTACAACACCTCGCTGCTGTTCGCCCCGGACGGCGAGCTGGTGCACACCTACCGCAAGATCCACCGCTTCGGTTTCGACAGCGGTGAGGCGGTGGTGATGGGCGCCGGGCAGGAGATCGTCACCGTGGCCACCGACTTCGCCACCCTGGGCCTGGCCACCTGCTACGACCTGCGCTTCCCGGAGCTGTTCCGGGCGCTGCTGGACGCCGGCGCGCAGCTGCTGGTGGTTCCGGCGGCCTGGCCGGCCCGGCGGCGCGAGCACTGGACGCTGCTGGCGCGGGCGCGGGCGGTGGAGGAGCAGGCGTTCGTGCTGGCCTGCAACACCGCCGGGACGCACGCCGGGGTCGAGCAGGCCGGGCACAGCATCGTGGTGGACCCGTGGGGCCGGGTGCTGGCCGAGGCCGGTACGGAGGAGCAGGTGCTGACCGTCGAGTTCGATCCGGCCGAGGTGGGCAAGGCCCGCGAGGAGTTCCCGGTGCTGCGGGACCGCCTGCTGGGGATCCCGGCGCCGGTCCAGCGCTGACCCGGGCCCCGGCCCGGGCGGGGGCGTCCCGGGGCGTCCGGGGGTGTCCCGGGGGGTTGGTTTGTACCTTCTCTGGGCGGGTTTGAGAAGATGAGCACTCGTCGTGTTCCCCGCCGCTCGTTGGCCGGTCCGCCGAGGGCGGCCTGATCGGCCCGCCCCAGGAGGTCGCGCGCATGCCCGGCAACGGCGCAGGCGACACCCGTCCCGTCATCCACCGCAACAGCCTGCGCGAGCAGATCGCCGGTGCGCTGCGCGAGGAGATGATGGCCGGCCGGCTGGCGGCCGGCCGCAACTTCACCGTCAAGGAGATCGCCGAGCTGTACGGCGTCTCGGCGACCCCGGCCCGCGAGGCGCTGGTCGACCTCGGTGCGCAGGGCCTGCTGCGGGCCGAGCACCACCGCGGGTTCACCGTGCCCGAGCTGGGCTGGGACGACTTCCTGGAGATCTTCGAGTCCCGGGTGCTGGTCACCGACAGTTACTACCGCCAGTTCTCCGCCCGCCGGGCGCTGCCGGACCTCGCCAGGCTGCCCTCGCTGCGCCGCCGGGCCGACGCGGCGGTCCGAGCCGCCCGGGCCGGGAACCTGGACGTGATGGTGGGCTGCGACCGCCGGTTCTGGCAGGAGGTCGCCGCGCTGATCGGCAACCGCCGGATCGGCGACTACCTGGACTGGCTGCGGGTGCAGTCGTGGATGTTCGCCGCGCCCTATCTGCGGGAGCTGCCCGTGCTGGCCGAGGTCTGCTGGGACCGCCACCTCGACCTGGTCGACGCCATCGGCGCGCGGGACCTGGTCGGCGCGCACCGGATCATCTGCGAGTACAACCTGTACACCGCCCGGCTGCTGGCCGGGCTGGCCGGGCGGCCGCTGGAGTCGGTGACGGTGCTGGGGCTGCTCACCGAACCCGTGGGCGGCGTACCCGTGGGCGGCGAACCCGTGGACGGCGAACCTGCGGACGGTGAGCCCGTGGACGCCGAGCCGGTGCCGCCGGCCCCGCCCGCCGAGGCCCCGTCGGCGCCGACCGAACCGGTTCCCGGCCAGGCGTCCGACCAGGCCGGGAGGGGCCGGCGCCGGCCGGGCGAGGATCTCGGCCGGGATCTCGGCCGCGAACTCGGGCTGGGCCTCGGCCTGGTGCCGCAGCCGCGCTCGGTGTCGTACGGCCGGTTCGGCCGGCGGCTGCCCGAGCCGCCCCCGGACGCACCGCAGGGACGGCCCGACCCGCGCCCCGCCCCGGGCCGGTAGGGTGGGCGGTCGTCGAACCGGGCGTCCCGTACAACGGCCGTCCGGGTACCGACCCCGCCCCCGTCGTCGTCCCGCTCTGCGGGCGACCCCGTCGCCCGGAGAGGAACTGCCGGCCATGGCCTGCGACCTCTGGCTCGTCCCGCTCGTGGACGTGCTGAGCCACAGCCCCGACAACCCCTTCCGGGACGATCTCGCCCTCTACAACGCCGTGTTGGCCTCGCGCGGGCTGCCCGAGGTGCCGGTCTACCAGTACGTCCCGGGGCTGAGCGGGGCGGTCGAGCCGATAGCCGCCTTCGACTACGACTCGCTGCACTTCCTGCGCCGCGCGTACCTGCTGGGCCTCACCGGGCTGGACATCACGCCGGTGGACTCGCTCGGGGGCGACTACGAGCAGTTGCTGGAGATGTTCGAGAGCAGCGCCGAACAGTCGCACCTGGTCTGGCACTTCGATCACGCGGGCGCCTACGTGCCGATAGAGTTCCCGGTGCCGCTGGTGGACGACGCACTGCTCGCCTCCGGCGGTCCGCTCGGCTCCAGCCACGGGCTGCTGCGCGAACTGCAGGCCGTCGCCCCGGCGCTGGGGCTCGACCCGCTCAACCCGCCGGACCCGACCCGGCCGCTCGGCCCGACCGGCCTGGAGCAGCCGTTCGGGCCGCCGCTGGACGACCTGCACCCCTTCGCCCGCGAGCGGCACGCCTGGGCGGGCCTGTACGCGGCGGCGACCCGCAGCCTCACCCAGGGCTCGATGGTCGTCTTCGCCTGAGGAGCCGGCCCGGCCGCCTCTTCGCCCGAGGCGTCCGCCCGCTGCACCTTCCCGCCCGCCACCGGCAGGCCGGGCCCTCCTTCCCGCCCGCCACCGGCAGGCCGGGCCCTCCTTCCCGCCCGCCACCGGCAGGCCGGCCCGCCCGCCACGGCAGACCCTTCCGCCCGCTACCGCAGCGGCCCCTCCGGCGGCCGCTGGCGCGGCATGGTGGGCCGGGTGCCCGGCGGCGGCAGCACCCGCACCTGGGCGCCCACCCCGCTCTCGCTGCGCCCGCCCCACGCCCCCGGGGCCTGGGTGGGCAGCTGGGTCATGGACGCGCGGAACTCCAGCATCCACTCCGAGGTCTCGGTGCGGACCATGTCCGAGACGTCCTCGCAGAACCGGCGCAGCACGCCGAGGCAGCGCTCGGCGGCCTCGCCCGCGGTGCCCTCGGTGGGGCCGAGCACCTCGCGCACGCACTCCGACGCCCAGTCGAACTGGAAGGCCTCCAGCCGGCGTTGCAGCGCCTGCGCGGTGCTGACGTCGCGCATCCAGCCGGAGGTGAGGCCGAACACCCGATCGGTGCCGTAGCAGGCGGCGGCGAGCGCCAGCCCGACGTAGCCCCAGCTGGTGCCGTGCGAGACCGCGCCGGTCAGGTCGACCAGCGGCGCGGTCACCCCGCCCACCGCGAAGCCGGCCGTGCCGAACCGCAGCACGCGGGCCCAGCGGCGCTTCCAGATCCGGTCCTTGCGGTACCACTCGATCGCCTCGACCGCCCGCTCCTCGGACCAGCGGTACAGCTCCTCCAGGCGCTCGGCGGGCTCGCCCCAGTCCCCGAGCGGAAACTGTCGAGTGCTCAGATCGGTCCGTCGGCGGGTGGACTCCTGGCGGGCGACGGTCGCGGCGGGCGGGTCCTCCTCGCCGATCTCCTTGCCCCAGGCACTCTCCTCGGGCTGCATTTCCGGCTGGCTCACCTGTGGGGCTCCCTGTGGCGGGCGGACTGCTGGGTCTGGCGGTCCATCGGCTGACGTGGCGTCTGCCGTTGGTTGTCCAACAGCACTTCTTACCGCCAAATGGCTGACCATGGGCCGCTTCCCCGGTGATCGTTACCGGATTCGGCCAGCGGAACCCGAGGTGGGAGGGATGCGGTGGTCGGCGAGATTTCACCCGTCCGAGGGAGGGCCCGGTGACCCGCCGTCCTGACCCGGGCACCCGGCGCGCACCGAGCCGGTCGGAGTTGGAGGTTCCTCCGACATCGTCGGCGTGCGGACCTCCCCGATTGGAGGATCGGACGGGACCGGAGAGCGGCCGGATCTGGCCACCGACTACCCTTGCCAAGCGTGAAGGTCCTCGTCATCGGCGGCGGCGCCCGCGAACACGCCCTGTGCCGCTCTCTGTCCCAAGATCCCGCCGTGTCCGAGCTGCACTGTGCCCCGGGCAACACCGGGATCGCGCAGGTGGCGACGGTCCACCCGGTCGACCAGCTGAACGGCGCGCAGGTCGCCGACCTGGCCGTGCGGCTCGGCGCCGCCCTGGTCGTGGTCGGCCCGGAGGCCCCGCTGGTCGCGGGCGTCTCCGACGCCGTGCGCGCGGCCGGCATCCCGGTGTTCGGCCCGTCCGCCGAAGCGGCCCAGCTGGAAGGCTCCAAGGCCTTCGCCAAGGACGTGATGGCCGCGGCCGGCGTGCCCACGGCCCGCTCCTACGTCTGCACCACCGCCGCCGAGGCCGCCGAGGCGCTGGACGCCTTCGGCGCGCCGTACGTGGTCAAGGACGACGGCCTGGCCGCCGGCAAGGGCGTGGTGGTCACCTCCGACCGCGCGGCCGCGCTGGCGCACGCCGCCTCCTGCGAGCGCGTGGTCATCGAGGAGTTCCTGGACGGCCCCGAGGTGTCGCTGTTCGCGATCACCGACGGCACCACCGTCGTCCCGCTCCAGCCCGCGCAGGACTTCAAGCGCGCGCTGGACGGCGACGAGGGCCCCAACACCGGTGGCATGGGCGCCTACTCGCCGCTGCCGTGGGCGCCCGCCGGGCTGGTCGAGGAGGTCCAGGAGAGCGTCCTGCAGCCGACCGTCGACGAGCTGCGCCGCCGGGGCACCGAGTTCTCCGGCCTGCTGTACGCGGGCCTCGCGCTCACCTCGCGCGGCACCCGGGTGATCGAGTTCAACGCCCGCTTCGGCGACCCGGAGACCCAGGTCGTGCTGGCCCGGCTGCGCACCCCGCTGGCCGCCGTCCTGCTGGCCGCCGCCACCGGCACCCTGGACCAGCTGGAGCCGCTGCGCTGGGACGAGGGTGCGGCCGTCACCGTGGTCGTCGCCTCCGAGGGCTACCCGGCCGCGCCGCGCACCGGCGACCCGATCGACGGCCTGGCCGAGGCCGAGGCCGACGGCACCGCCTTCGTCCTGCACGCCGGCACCAGGGCCGACGAGGACGGCCGGGTGCTGAGCGCCGGCGGCCGCGTCCTGTCGGTCACCGCGACCGGCACCGACCTGGTCGAGGCGCGCGACCGCGCGTACGCCGCCGTGGACCGGATCACGCTCAAGGGCGGCCAGCACCGCACCGACATCGCCCTGAAGGCGGCCACCGCCTAGCCCCCGCCCGCAGGGCGCTGCGCACCGTGGGATTTCCCCCCATGGACGCAGCGCCCTGCGGCGTTTCCGGGGCGGGAGTGACTCCGGGGGTCGGCGCACCGTTCGGCGGTCGGATTCCAGCCCATCGGGTGACAGCACCCGCATCCGGCTGACGTAACCGGGCGCCCGGCCTTATGGTGCGCTGGATCGCAGTGCGACGTGGCCGTGCGCCGGGGTCGCCGCCGGGTAGCGGCGTTCCCGCGGAGGGATGCTGGACGGCGTCCGGCCGGGCGGGTGCCCGGGTGCTTCGCACCGGACCGGTCGTGACCGTCCGGAATCCGGGCGGTGTCACCGGGACGAGTGGAAATCGGGGCGATCCGGAACACCCACCCGGGCCGGTGCGTCGAACATGGCAGAAGCGCCACACAGCATGCACTACCGGGGATCGGACGCCTCCGCTTCCCGGTCGGAACTGATCGTTTCGAGTCGGCTCAGGGCCCGTCGCCGGGCGCCCGAGGGCTCCGAAGGGGGTGCCGCACCGTATGGCCGCAGTCGACACCGCGCGCGCTCACGCCCAGGCGGTCCTGCGGGTCCGAGGTCTCGCCCTGGCCGCCGCCGTCATGCCCGCCGCCGTCGCGGTGGTCCTGCTCGCGGGCCGGTTCACCGGGCGGATCGGCGCACCCGGCTCCTCCGACGCCGCCGGGTGGGACGCCGCCCGCTGGGTGGTCTGCGTGGTCGCCGCGCTGACCCTCCTGGTGGCCGGACTGACCGCCCACGCCTACCGCCGGGCCGTCCCGCCCCGGACCCCGGCCGTCCCGCTGAAGCGCGCCGAGGCCCCCGAGCTGTACCGGCTGATCGACGAACTCGCCGACCGGCTGGACGTGCCCGCTCCCTCCGCCGTGGCCCTCACCCCGGACTGCGACAGCTGGCTGGAGGACGTGCCGCCGGTACGGCGGGCCCGCCCGTTCCGGCCGCACCCCGAGCCGCCCGGCCCGGTCCTGGTGATCGGCTCGCCCTTCCTGTGGTGGATGCGGGCCGGCGAACTGCGCGCCCTGCTCGCCCCCGTGGTGGCCGGCACCGCCGCCTCCGCCGACCCGGAGATCGCCGCCGCCCGCCGCTTCCTGCGCAGCCTGGACGCGAGCCTGGACTCCGGCCAGGGCGCGGCCCCCGGCCTCGGCGGCGGCACCCTGGCGAGCCCGCCCCGGCCGCCCCGCCGTGGCCCGGCCGCGCTCGCCGAGCGGATCACCCGCAGGATCACCCGCCGGCTGCTCGGCGCCTGCCGCGGCTACGCCGCCGAGTTGGAGCGCTCCGTCGCGAGCTGGGCCTCCGAGCAGGCCAGGACGGTCGACTACGGCCTGCGGATCGCCGCCCAGGAGCAGGTCGGCCTGGCCTACGCGGGCTGGGACCGGCTGCTCACCCGGGTCGCGCTGCCCGCCTGGCGGCTCGGCCGCCACCCCGCCCACCTCAACGCCGGCGTGGTCGCCGCCCTCACCGAGCTGTCCCGGCGCGACCGCCTGGCCGACGGCTACGGCAGCCGGCTCGGCGACCGCCCCGCCTGCGACCTGCTGGAGGAGCCCGGCACCGTCGACCGGGCGGTCTCCCGGCTCGCCGCCGAACTGTTCTTCGGCAGCCCGGCCGCCGGCGCCTGGCACGAGCTGGAGTGGACCGACTACCCGGCCGACGTGGTGGACGCCGGCTGGCGGGCCCGCGCCGCCGCCCTGCAGACCGCCCTGGACCGGCTCGCCCCGCAGGCCCGACCCGGTTCCCCGACGCTCACCCGGCTGCTGTTCCGGCTCGCCGAGGGCGACGGCGAGCGGCTGGCCTCCGCGCTCGCCGCCCAGCTGGCCCGCACCACCGCCCCGGTCCCGCTGCTCGAAACCGCCCGCAGCGGCCGCGACCTGCTGGTCGACCACGTCACCGCGATGGTCTGCTGCGCCGCCGTCGACACCGCCGGCGCCGCGCCGGGCCTGGACTGGCTGGACGGCCCGGTGCTGCTGCTGGGCGGGGTCCGCCGCACCGACCTGGCCGGGCCGGTGGCCCAGGCCGTCGAGCAGGGCCAGGACGGCCCGCTGCGGGCCTGGCTGGACGCCGCCGACGTCCGACTGGAGAAACCCGTCCGGTTGTGAGCCGGACAGGCGGCGCTCGGCGCTCCGGCGCGCGCCCCCAAACGGACCGGCGGGCGGCCGTCTCCGCAGGCCGGAGGCCCGGCCGGGGGAGGGCGCGAGATTCCCGGCACCAATTGCGACCGCAGGGTGACGGAGCGCCAGCACTCTGTGGTGTATTAGACCGCACGCACATCCGGGGGGCACGTGCCAACCGGGCGGAAGTGCACCTGGGAGGGGCGCGTGGGCACCGAACTCAACCGCCGCTGGGAGTCCGGAACGCACGCTTACAGCGTCTCCGACCCCTTCGGCCAGGGCCCGCTGCCCTGGCTGCGCAGCCCGGACCAGTACCTGGCCGGCGCCGAGGGCGCCGTCCCCTGGTACGTCTCGGTGGACGCGCCCGGCCAGCGGCCGCTGGCGGCCGGCGCCCGGCCCAAGCCGCCGGTCGGCACTCCGCAGAGCGCCAACGACGTGGACCAGCAGATCAAGGGCTTCGCCTCGGCCGGGGTGATCCGCCCGGGCGGTTCGGTGGACTTCCGGGTCACCGTCAACCCGCCCCGCGAGTTCACCGTGGACGTCTACCGGATCGGCCACTACGGCGGTGACGGCGCCAGCCACATGACGTCCAGCCCGCTGATCGCCGGGCTGGCCCAGCCCGCCCCGCTGGTGGTCGAGCGGACGGTCTCCTGCCACCACTGGTGGCACTCCTGGCGGTTGCAGATCCCGGTGCACTGGAAGCCCGGCGCGTACGTCGCCGTGCTGACCACCGCGGACATGCTGCACCGCAGCCACATCCCGTTCACCGTCCGGGACTTCGAGGACCGGGAGCACGCCGCCGAACTGCTCCTGGTGGTCCCGGACGTGACCTGGCAGGCCTACAACCTGTTCCCCGAGGACGGCCGCAGCGGCGCCAGCCTCTACCACGCCTGGGACGGCCGGGGCGGCCTGGTCGGCGAGCCGGAGGCGGCCGTCACGGTCTCCTTCGACCGCCCGCACGCCACCGCCGGGCTGCCGCTGCACGTCGGCCACGCGTACGACTTCATCCGCTGGGCCGAGCGCTACGGCTACGACCTCTCCTACGCCACCGCCACCGACCTGCACGCGGGCCTGGTCGACCCGGGGCGGCACCGGGCGCTGATCTTCCCGGGCCACGACGAGTACTGGTCCGAGCCGATGCGCCGGGCCGTCGAGCAGGCCAGGGACGACGGCACCTCGCTGGTGTTCCTGTCCGCCAACACCATGTACTGGCGGGTCGAGCTGACCGCCGCCCCCTCCGGCGAGCCCAACCGGCTGCTCAACTGCCGCAAGCGGCAGAAGGTCCGGCCGGGCAGCCCGGCCGCCGGGGTGTCCGGTTCGGCGAGCGCGCTGTGGCGGGACGCCGGCGAGCCCGAGCAGCACGTGCTGGGCCTGCAGTACTCGGGCCGGGTCGCCGCGCCCGTCCCGCTGATCGCCCGGCACACCGCGCACTGGCTCTGGGACGGCACCGGCCTGCAGGAGGGGGACGAACTGCCCGGCCTGGTCGCCGGCGAGGCCGACCGCTACTACCCGAAGGTGGCGCTGCCCGAGCACACCGAGCGGGTGCTGCTCGCGCACTCCCCGTACCAGGACCTCGCCGGCCGCACCCGCTACCAGGAGACCTCGCTGTACCGGGCGCCCAGCGGCGCGTACGTGTTCGCGGCCGGCACCTTCGCCTGGTCGCCCGCGCTGGGCCGCCCCGGCCTCACCGACGAGCGGATCCAGCGGGCCACCGCCAACCTGCTCGACCGCCTCGGCAAGAATGAGGCCTCCCTCGGCAGGATCGAGGCCTCCCTCGGCAGGAACGGGGCCTCCCTCGGCAGGAACGGGGCCTCCCTCGGCAGGAACGGGGCCTCCCTCGGCCGGAAACGGGGCCTCGGGGGTTCGTGAAAGACTGCGGGGGCAGTGACCTCCCCTTTCGCGAGCCCCACGCCCGCGAACGACCCCTGAGGACTGAGACACCGTGAGCGGATTTGTCACCAAGCCCGAGCCGGTCCAGGTGCCCGGCCTGGTCCACCTGCACACCGGCAAGGTGCGCGACCTCTACCGGACCGAGTCGGGCGAGCTGGTCATGGTCGCCAGCGACCGGATGTCCGCCCACGACTGGGTGCTGCCGAACGAGATCCCCGACAAGGGGCGCGTCCTCACCCAGCTGTCCCTGTGGTGGTTCGAGCGGATCGCCGACATCGTCCCCAACCACGTGATCTCCACCGAGGTCCCGTCCGGCGCCCCCGCCGACTGGAAGGGCCGCACACTGATCTGCCGCAGCCTGGACATGGTCCCGGTCGAGGCGGTCGCCCGCGGCTACCTGGCCGGCTCCGGCCTGGCCGAGTACCAGGAGAACCGCACGGTCTGCGGCATCGCCCTGCCGGAGGGCCTGGAGAACAGCTCCGAGCTGCCCGCCCCGATCTACACCCCGGCGCTCAAGGCCGAGGTCGGCGAGCACGACGAGAACGTCTCCTACGAGGAGACCGCCCGCCGGATCGGCGCCGACCTGGCCGCCCAGCTGCGCCAGACCACCCTGAGCGTCTACGGCCGGGCCCGGGACATCGCCCGCGACCGCGGCATCATCCTGGCCGACACCAAGTTCGAGTTCGGCCTGCTGGACGGCGAGCTGCTGATCGGCGACGAGGTGCTCACCCCGGACTCCTCCCGGTACTGGCCGGCCGACGAGTGGCAGCCGGGCCGCTCGCAGCCGTCCTTCGACAAGCAGCTGATCCGCGACTGGCTGGTCTCCCCGGCCTCCGGCTGGGACCGCTACAGCGAGCAGCCGCCGCCGGAGCTGCCGACCGAGGTGGTCGAGCAGACCCGCGCCAAGTACATCGAGGTGTACGAGCGGCTGACCGGCACCACCTGGTCCTGACGCCCACCCGCCCGCGGGCCCGGGGCTGGATCTAGGGCACGCCCTAGATCCAGCCGTGCTCGCGGGCGATCCGCACCGCCGCGTGCCGGTTCTCGGCACCCAGCTTGCCGGCCGCCGAGGACAGGTAGTTGCGGACGGTGCCGGGGGACAGCGCCGCCCGTTCGGCGATCTCGGTGATCGAGGTGCCGTCGGCGGCCAGCTCCAGGACGTCCGTCTCGCGCGGGGTGAGCGGGGTCTCGCCCGCGCTGATCGCGTCCGCGGCCAGCTCCGGGTCCACGTACCGGCCGCCGGCCCGGACGGTCCGGATGATGCCGGCCAGGTCGGCCGCCGAGACGGTCTTCGGCAGGAAGCCGCGCACCCCGACCTCCAACGCCCGCTTGAGGTAGCCGGGGCGGCCGTGGCCGGTGACGATCATGCAGCGGCAGTCCGGCAGCAGTCGGCGCAGTTCGGTGGCCACCTCGATGCCGTCCTTGCCGGGCATCTGGAGGTCCAGCACCGCGATGTCCGGGCGGTGGGCCTGCGCCATCGCCAGTGCCTCCGGGCCGGAGCCGGCCTCGGCGATCACCGTGATGTCGTCCTCCAGGGAGAGCAGCGCGGCCAGCGCGCCCCGGATCAGGTGCTCGTCGTCGGCGAGCAGGACGCGCACGGGTGCGGGGTCGTTCATCGGGCGGTCCTCCGTCGGTGGGTGCGGGTCAGAACGGGACGGCGGCGAGCACCCGGAAGGTGCCCGGTGCGGACTCCGGGACGGTCAGCTCGCCGTGGTGGGCGACCAGCCGCTCGCGCAGCCCTCGCAGTCCGGTGCCGCCGCCCTGTGAGGGGAGCGGGACGGCGGGCACCCCGTCATTCTCCAGCTCCAGTACGGCCCGGCCGTCCTCGCGGCGCAGCCGGATCAGGCAGTGGGCGGCCTCGCTGTGCCGCAGCACGTTGGTGGTGGCCTCGCGGATCACCCAGCCGAGCACCGACTGGACCGGGGGCGGCAGTTGGTCGGCGTCCTCGCCGAGGTCGATCTCGCAGGCGACGTCGGCACTGCGGAGCACCGCGCGGGCGCCGATCGCCTCGGCGTGCAGGTCGGCGGTGCGGTAGCCGCGGATGACGTCCCGGACCTCGCGCTGCGACTCCTGGGCGATCCGTTGGACCTCGGCCATCTGGTCGGCGGCCTCCGGGCGCCCGCGGCGGGCGAACTGGACGGCGAGTTCGCTCTTGAGCGCGATGGTGGTGAGGTTGCGGCCCATCACGTCGTGCAGGTCGCGGGAGAAGCGCAGCCGCTCCTCGGCGACGGCCAGCCGGGACTGGGCCTCGCGGGCGGTCTCCAGTTCCCAGATGATCGCGGTCACCCAGGCGAAGCTGCGGCAGGTGCCGACGAGGAAGACCAGGCTGATCGCCGCCCCGACCGCCAGCCCGGCCGTGGTGGCGGGGCTCATCCCGGTCAGCAGCATCGCCGGGGCGATCAGCAGGATCAGGCCGAGTCCGGCGGCGAAGACCTGGCGCAGCGGCAGGCCCACGCTGATCGGACCGATGGCGGCGCACAGCATGGCGATGGCGACCGCTGCGGTGAACGGCGTCCCGCCGGGCTGCCCGGGTTCGGCGGAGGACGGGCCCAGCAGCAGGACGGCCCAGGAGCCGGCCACCGAGAGTGCGCTGTTGACGATCAGCCAGCGCAGGTGCTCGGTGGGGCGGTGCAGGTAGTGGTCGAGCGAGGTGCGGAACGCCCGGAGGCAGAGCAGGGTGGAGGCGAGCGAGACGACCAGGGTGACCCGGACGGCGTCGACCGACTGGTCGATGTCCGCGACGGAGGAGGCGCTGAACACCAGGTTCACCGGAATGATGCACCAGGCCACCATGTAGAGCGACCAGCGGAAGTACAGCTCGGCGCGTTGGGGCTTGCCGAAGCCCTTCCATCTGCGAACCGGCCCCTGGACGGCCATCGAATCGCTCCCCGTTTCGATCAAGATCGTGTCGCTACCTTCATATCAGAGGTGGAACGGGGGTCTGGCCTTCGCACTTCCAGCGGGCGCCGTCCGGGGCGTCAGCGGCGGGACTCCCAGCGGAAGTAGCGCACCGCGCCCCAGACCGCCAGGCCGAGCCAGACGGCGCCGGTCACCAGGTGCGGGGCGGCGGTGGACCAGGTGCCGGCGAAACCGATGGCGGCGGCCGAGCCGTCGGTGCCGGTCCAGCCGATCCGGATCAGCTGGAAGGCCGGGGTGGTGGGCAGCAGGCGGCAGAAGTCGGCCAGTCCGGAGGGCATGATCTCCAGCGGGATGAGCAGGCCGGAGCCGAACTGGGAGACCAGCAGCACCGGGAGCGTGGTGATGCCGGCGGTCTCGACGGTCTTGGTGAAGGCGCTGGAGACGGCGGCCAGGGCGATGAAGACGGCGATGCTCAGGACCAGTCCGACGGCCAGCAGCAGCGGGTTCACCGGCGTGCTGAGCTTGAGGAAGGCGGCGGCGCCGACGGAGACCACGGCGCACATCATCAGGGCGAGACTCACCGAGGGCACCGCCGTGCCGGCCAGGATCTCGATGTCCCGGGCCTCGCCGGTGCGCAGCCGCTTGAGCACCAGCTCGTTGCGGCGGGCGACGTACGCGGCGGTCAGGTTGTAGTAGACGACGAAGGCGAGGATGCCGCCGATGGTGCCGGTGATCAGCAGCGTGTCGACGTCCAGTCCGGGGTGGGACTCGGCCTGCTGCTTGAGCATGTTGTGCCGGCCGGCGATCAGCAGCAGCGGCAGCAGCAGGGCGGTGAACAGGGCGGAGCGGTTGCGCAGCAGCAGGGTGGCCTCGGCGCGGCCGAGGGAGAGCAGCCGGCGGGCGGTGGTGCTCTGCGGGCCGGCGGCGGCGGTCTTGGCGGCGGTGGCGGTGGTCATCGGGCGGATCCGATCAGGCGGCGGCGGCGGGCGGTGCGGGCGGTGCGGGCGGTGCGGGCGGCGGGCGACTGCGGCGGGGCCTGGTGGGCGGCCTCGGAGGCGATGGCGAGGAAGGCCTCCTCCAGCGAGGCGCTGCGGGCGTCCAGGGAGTCGAGCGTGATCCCGTGCTGCTGGGCCCAGCCGAGCAGTTCGAAGAGGGTGTGCTGGAGGCCGCCGGTCTGCACGGTGACCTTGCGGCCGTCGACGGCGATCTCGGTGCCGGCGAGGACCGGCAGCGCGGTCCCGGTGAACTCGGGGAGTTCGAAGCTGATCCGGGAGGGCCGGCCGGCGATCACCTCGGCGACGGTGCCGGTGGTGACGACCCGGCCGCCGTGCATGATGGCCAGCCGGTCGGCGAGCTCCTCGGCCTCCTCCAGGTAGTGCGTGGTGAGCAGCACGGTGGTGCCCTGGGCGCGCAGTTCGCGGACCAGCCGCCAGACGGCGGCGCGCGCCTCCGGGTCGAGGCCGGTGCTGGGTTCGTCCAGGAAGAGCACCTCGGGGCGGCCGAGCAGGGCCATCGCGAGGTCGAGCCGGCGCCGCTCGCCGCCGGACAACTGCTTGACCCGGACGTCGCGGCGGTGGCCGAGGCCGACCAACTCCAGGGCCTCGTCGACCGGGCGGGCGCCGCTGGTCATCCCGGCCCAGCTGCGGCCGGTCTCGGCGATGGTGAGGTCGCCGGGGAAGCCGCCCTCCTGGAGCATGATGCCGATCCGCGGGCGGACGGCGGCGCGCTCCCGGTAGGGGTCGTGGCCGAGCACCCGGATGGTGCCGCCGGTGGGGGCGGCCAGGCCCTCGATGAGCTCCATGGCGGAGGTCTTGCCCGCCCCGTTGGTGCCGAGCAGGGCGAACAGCTCACCGCGGCCGACGGTCAGGTCGACGCCGCGGACGGCGTGGTAGCCGGTGGTGCCGGTGCCGTAGTGGCGGTGCAGGTCGGTGACCTCGATCACGCTGTCGCCGGGGCGGAGGGGCTGGCTCGTTTCCATGCCTCAAGCCTTCCGCCTCCCCGGCCGGGCGGGCAGTGCGCGCCGTCATGAGCCGGGGGTGGGGATCCACGGGTCGGCGATGACAAATGTCATGGGCCGGGATCGCCGTGGGGCGGGAATGCCGAAAGGCCCCCTCGATCGAGGGGGCCTTTCGCTGTGGAGCGGACGACGAGATTCGAACTCGCGACCCTCACCTTGGCAAGGTGATGCTCTACCAACTGAGCCACGTCCGCAGGTCAAACTATGGAGTTGTGCTGTGCTCGCGCACTGCGAGCGGACGACGAGATTCGAACTCGCGACCCTCACCTTGGCAAGGTGATGCTCTACCAACTGAGCCACGTCCGCACGGTGCCTGGTGGGGCACCCGCCGCCTCTTCGGATCTCTCCGTTGCGGCGACGAGGATTACTCTACAGCATCGTTCGGGGTGGTCGCCCCACCCTTCCGGTCCGGGCGGGCGGGGCGACCAGGGGTGTCCGGGGCGGTCAGTTCGCCTCGGCGAACTGCTCGTACACGTGCTTGGGGATGCGTCCGCGGGCCGGCAGTTCCATGCCGCGCGACAGGGCCCAGGCGCGGACCGCGGCCGGGTCCGGGGTGAGCGCGGTGCGGCGGAAGGACTTTCCGGTGCGGCTCTGGCGGCGGCCGGCCGCGACGAACGGAGCGAGGGCCTCCCGCAGCTTTTCCGCGTTGTCCACGGACAGGTCGATCTCGTACGACTTCCCGTCGACGCCGAAGTGGACGGTTTCCGCCGCAGCGCCGCCGTCCAGGTCGTCGGAGAGCGTGACAACTACACGCTGAGCCATGGGTGTCAATCCTCTCGGGCAATTCGGCCGCTGGTCCGCGGGGTGCGTCCGGGGGCCTGATGTGCACCACTCGCGCAAGCGCATACGGGCAGGCCTGGTGGCCCGCCGGATACGCAGCACTTGCCGCGACAGGTGGCCCTATTCTGCACCCGAAGGGGGCCGAAATCGAAGAGTCCGGCATTCTTTTCCGGATATTCACGTGTCTTCGCCGGAGTGCCGGATACCGGAGAGCGGGACGGGTCGATCTGTCCCGGAGTGCCGTATTCGGGTGTTCTTCGGGTGTTCTCGTTCCGGGGGCCGAATCCGTGGAAACCGTTCGGCCCGGGCGGGGGTTCACGGGCCTGGATCCCTTGCCGCGTAAGGGTCTCGGGTCTACGCGCGTCGCCTGCCCCGGCCAGCAATCCTGCCCGAAACCCCCGGTAGTCTGGAGCTCCCCCCGCCTCACCGAAGACACCACCGGGAGTGCCAGTGGCACGCGTCGTAGTCGACGTCATGCTCAAGCCGGAGATCCTCGACCCCCAGGGCCAGGCGGTGCAGCGTGCACTGCCCCGTCTCGGATTCACCGGGATCGCCGACGTCCGCCAGGGCAAGCGTTTCGAGCTGGAAGTGGAGGGCCCGGTCGACGACGCCGCGCTCGCCCGTATCCGCGAAGCCGCCGAGACCTTTCTCGCCAACACCGTGATCGAGGACTTCACCGTCCGCGTCGAGGAGGCGGCGAAGTGACCACCCGCGTGGGCGTCGTCACTTTCCCCGGCTCCCTCGACGACCGTGACGCCCAGCGCGCGGTCCGCCTGGCCGGCGCCGAGCCGGTCGCCCTCTGGCATCGTGACAAGGATCTCCACCAGGTCGACGCCGTCGTCCTGCCGGGCGGATTCAGTTACGGCGACTATCTGCGCTGCGGCGCGATCTCCCGGTTCTCGCCCGTGATGGACACCATCATCGAGCAGGCGAAGCTGGGAATGCCGGTCCTCGGTATCTGCAACGGCTTCCAGGTGCTCTGCGAATCGCACCTGCTGCCCGGTGCACTCACCCGCAACGACTCGCTGCACTTCGTCTGCCGCGACCAGAAGCTGCGCATCGAGAACACCGGTACCGCCTGGACCCGGGATTACTCGGCGGGCCAGGAAATCGTCGTTCCGCTGAAGAACGGCGAGGGCCGGTTCGTCGCCGAGGAGCGCGTCCTGGACCAACTGGAGGCGGAGGGCCGGGTGGTGGCCCGTTACCTGGCCCGCGGCGACGCCGCTGACGGGTACGGTAACCCGAACGGTTCGTACCGCGACATCGCCGGCATCACCAACGCCGCCGGCAATGTCGTCGGCCTGATGCCGCACCCGGAGCACGCCGTGGAGCCGCTCACCGGTCCGACCACCGACGGCCTGGGCTTCTTCACTTCCGTCCTGAAGCAGCTGGTGAACGCCTGATGAGCCTCGACACCGTCAAGAACGCCGAGCAGACCCCGGACGTCGCCCAGCCCTGGGCCGAACTCGGCCTCAAGGAGGACGAGTACACGCGCATCCGCGAGATTCTCGGCCGCCGCCCGACCGGCGCCGAACTCGCGATGTACTCGGTCATGTGGTCGGAGCACTGTTCGTACAAGAGCAGCAAGGTCCACCTGAAGCAGTTCGGCGAGAAGAAGCCCGACTCGGACGCGATGCTCGTCGGCATCGGCGAGAACGCCGGTGTGGTCGACGTCGGCCAGGGCTACGCCGTGACCTTCAAGGTCGAGTCGCACAACCACCCGTCGTACATCGAGCCCTACCAGGGCGCGGCCACCGGCATCGGCGGCATCGTGCGCGACATCCTGGCGATGGGCGCCCGCCCGGTCGCCGTGATGGACCCGCTGCGGTTCGGCGCGGCCGACCACCCGGACACCCGGCGCGTGCTGCCCGGGATCGTCGCGGGCATCGGCGGCTACGGCAACTGCCTGGGCCTGCCGAACATCGGCGGCGAGGTCGTCTTCGACTCCTGCTACCAGGGCAACCCGCTGGTCAACGCGCTGTGCGTGGGCGTCATGAAGCACGAGGACATCCACCTCGCGCAGGCCTCCGGCGCCGGCAACAAGGTCATCCTGTACGGCGCCCGCACCGGCGGCGACGGCATCGGCGGCGTCTCCGTGCTCGCCTCCGAGACCTTCGACGACAGCAAGCCGGCCAAGCGCCCGGCGGTCCAGGTCGGCGACCCGTTCCAGGAGAAGCTCCTGATCGAGTGCACCCTGGAGATCTTCCGGGAGAAGCTCGTCAAGGGCATTCAGGACCTGGGCGGCGCGGGCCTGTCCTGCGCGACCTCGGAGCTGGCGAGCGCCGGCTCCGGCGGCATGCGGGTCGAGCTGGACACCGTGCCGCTGCGCGACAACACGCTCTCGCCCGAGGAGATCCTCATGAGCGAGTCGCAGGAGCGCATGTGCGCCATCGTCGAGCCCGACAAGGTCGACCGCTTCCTGGAGATCTGCGAGAAGTGGGACGTCATCGCCACCGTCATCGGTGAGGTGACCGACGGCGAGCGCCTGGAGATCTTCTGGCACGGCGAACTCGTCGTCGACGTGCCGCCGCGCACCGTCGCCCACGAGGGCCCGACCTACCAGCGCCCGTACGCCCGCCCGAGCTGGCAGGACGCGCTGCAGGCCGACGCCCCCACCGGCGAGCGGCTGGCCCGCCCGACCACCGGCGAGGGCCTCAAGGCCGACCTGCTGAAGGTCGCCGGCTCCCCGAACCAGGCCTCCAAGTCCTGGATCACCGACCAGTACGACCGCTACGTGCTCGGCAACACCGTGCTCTCGGTCGGCGAGGACTCGGGCATGATCCGGATCGACGAGGAGACCAACCTCGGCGTCTCGGTCGCCACCGACGGCAACGGCCGCTACACCAAGCTGGACCCGTACACCGGCGCCCAGCTGGCCCTCGCCGAGGCCTACCGCAACGTCGCGGCCGGCGGCGCCAAGCCGCTCGCGATCTCCGACTGCCTCAACTTCGGCTCCCCCGAGGACCCGGACGTGATGTGGCAGTTCGCCGAGGCCACCCGCGGCCTGGCCGACGCCTGCCTGGTCCTCGGCACCCCGGTCACCGGCGGCAACGTCTCGCTGTACAACCAGACCGGTGAGGTCGCCATCCACCCGACCCCGGTGGTCGCGGTGCTCGGCGTCATCGACGACGTCACCCGGCGCACCCCGGCTGCCTTCGCCGAGGAGGGGCAGCTGCTCTACGTGCTCGGCGACACCGCGGACGAACTCGGCGGCTCGGCCTGGTCGCAGGTCGTCCACGACCACCTCGGCGGTCTGCCGCCCAAGGTCGACCTGGAGCGCGAGCGGCTGCTCGGCGACATCCTGATCGCCGCCTCGCGCGACGGCATGATCGACGCCGCGCACGACCTCTCCGACGGCGGCCTCGGCCAGGCGCTCGTGGAGAGCTGCCTCAAGGGCGGCCACGGCGCGCGGATCATCGTGCCCGAGGGCGCGGACCCGTTCGTGTTCCTGTTCTCCGAGTCGGCCGGCCGCGCCGTCGTGGCGGTGCCGCGCAGCGAGGAGCTCCGGTTCAACGACATGTGCACCGCGCGCGGCCTGCCGGCCACCCGCATCGGTGTCGTGGACGGCGAATCCCTGGACGTCCAGGGCCAGTTCACCGTCTCGCTGGCCGAGCTGAAGGACGCCCACACCGGCGTCATCGAGGCTCTGCTCGCCTGACCCGCGCGGTTCGAGGGGCGGACGGTCCGACGGGGCCGTCCGCCCCTCGGCGTGTGCGGGGCTGTCCGCCCCTCGGCGTATGTTGGGGCCATGCCTCCGAAGCCCCGTACCTACCAGCCGCAGAAGGTGCGCGCCGCGCTCGCGGCGCAGACCGGCGCGCTGCGCGACGCCGTCCGGCGGCTCTGTGAACGCCCGGACGCGGAGCAGTGGTTGGCCCGGCCGACCAGGCTGGGGGAGTGGACGGTCCGCGAGCTGATCGCGCACCTCGCCGTCCAGCTCGACTTCGTCCCCGAGCACCTCGACGATCCGCTGGAGGGGCGGGCGCCGTTGGACCTGCCGGGGTGGGTGGCCGCGGTCGGCACGGTCGCGCCGCTGCTCGACGAGCAGGCCCGGGCGCGGGCCGCGGGCGACTTCGGCGGGGGCGCGGCCTCGGTGGCGGAGGCCTTCACCCGGGCCGCGGACGCGCTGACCGGTTTGCTGGACCGGCCCGAAGTCGCCGACCCGGTACGGCGGTTCGAGATCCGGCTCGGCTCGATGACGCTCGCCGACATGCTGGTGACCAGGCTGGTGGAGACCGTCGTGCACGCCGACGACCTGGCCGCCGCGCTCGGCCTCGACGGCTTCCCGCACGACCGCCAGGCCGTCGCCGCCGTCACCCGGCTGCTGGCCGACGCCTTCGCCGACCGCGCCCCCGGCGGCGCCGTCGAGCTGCGGATCCCGCCGTACGCCGTGGTGCAGGCCGTCGAGGGGCCCCGGCACACCCGGGGCACCCCGCCGAACGTGGTCGAGACCGACCCGCTGACCTGGATCCGGCTGGCCACCGGCCGGGCCGACTGGGCGGCCGCGGTGGACGCCGCGGCGGTCTCCGCCTCCGGCGAGCGCAGCGATCTGCGGGAGTACCTGCCGGTGCTCGGGTAGCCGCGTCCCAGGGGGCGTCCTACGGCACCGACGGCCCGCTGAGGTAGGTGCCGTTCTCCGAGTACGGCCAGGCGTTCGGCCCGCAGCCCTTGAGCCCGTAGATCTGCTGCATCATCGCGGGCGCCGGCTTGCCCGGGCCGGGGCAGCCCTCGTGCCCGTGGCCTATCCGGTGGCCGACCTCGTGGTTGATGATCAGTGCCCGGTACTCGTCGAGCGGGCCGCTGAACTGTGGTGAACCGGTGTTCCAGCGCTTGGAGTTGACGAGCACCTGGTTGCCGACGTTGCAGTTCACCTCACCGTGGGTGTCCAGGCCGGAGGCGCCGCAGATCCGGTCCACGGTGGCCGGCGAGGCGATCTTCACGGTGAAGTCGTACCCGCCGCCGGCGACCAGCTGGAAGCCGTTCCTGCGGTCGTTGGTCCAGCCGCGCTTGTCGCCGAGGAAGCCGTGGATCTGGGTGGCGGCGGCCGAGGCGTCGATGCCTATGCCGTCCTCGACCTCCACCCGGTAGCGGCGCACGGTGCCGCGTCCGACCGGCTGGGCGGTGGCGGCGGCGACGCTGAAGGTGCCCGCGCCCTTGGCCGGGCCGGGGTCGGGCGAGGTGGGGGTGGATGCCGGGGGCGGGGCGGGTGGCTCGCTCGGGGTGTCGGCCGGGGTCGGCGACGGCGTCGGGGTGGCGGGCGCGGGGGTCTGCTCGGTCGGCGGGGCGATCCGGGCCTGGGCGGTCGGCCCGGCGTCGGGCGCGTCGGAGGAGCGGGTCAGCACGACCGCCGTGCCGCCCAGCACCGCCACCGCCGTGACCAGCGCCGCGAGCATGCCACGCCCGAGTCGGCGCCGCGGCCGTCGGCGTCGGCGGCCGCCGCGGGCATCGCTGCTCCTGGCGGCGGATCTGGCTGCGGGCATGATCGACACCCTGGCACGGCGAACGGGTGAATGTCCACGTACCGGGTATGCAGGCGCTCGGCGGCCGGTGCCGATCCAGGGACGGCGGTTGACCCTGGCGTCTCGGGTGGCAGACTGCCTGCATGGCGATTCACCGGAATCTTCTCGACGGCCCCGACCCGACCCTTCTGCCGGAGGACGAGCAGCCCTACCGCATGCTGGCGGAGGAATCGGCCTCACCCACCCAGGTGGCCGCCGACTTCCCGACCTTCTGCCTCGCCTGGGCGATGCTCGCCGACGACGCCTACGCGGCCGGCCGCTACGTCGAGTCCTACGCCTACGCCCGTACCGGCTACCACCGCGGCCTGGACGCGCTGCGCCGCAGCGGCTGGAAGGGCCACGGCCCGGTGCCGTGGGAGCACCGCGGCAACCGCGGCTTCCTGCGCTGCCTGGCGGCGCTCGCCCGGGCGGCCGGCGCGATCAAGGAGACCGAGGAGGAGGCCCGCTGCTGGCAGTTCCTGAAGGACAGCAGCGCGGAGGCCTACGCGGAGCTGAAGCAGTAGACCCGCACAGGTGCTGGAGCGTTAGACCCGCACGGCTGTCGAAGCAGCAGACCCACACACGGGTGCGCCCCCCGGTGAAGTCCACCGGGGGGCGCACCCGCGTTCACGCGGTGGCCGGGTTCGAGCCCGGCCACCGGGCTCACTTCAGGCGGTTGCCGGCCGAGCGCAGCTGCTGCGCGGCCTCGACCACGCGCGAGGCCATGCCCGCCTCGGCGAGCTTGCCCCAGGTGCGCGGGTCGTAGGTGTTCTTCTTGCCGACCTCGCCGTCGACCTTCAGCACACCGTCGTAGTTGCGGAACATGTGGTCCACGACCGGGCGGGTGAAGGCGTACTGGGTGTCGGTGTCCAGGTTCATCTTCACGACGCCGTTCTCCAGCGCGGTGGCGATCTCCGCCGCGGTCGAGCCCGAACCTCCGTGGAAGACGAAGTCGAACGGGTCGGTCTTGCCGTACTGCTTGCCGATCGCGTCCTGCAGCTCGCGCAGCAGCTCCGGCTTCAGCACGACGTTGCCCGGCTTGTAGACGCCGTGCACGTTGCCGAACGAGGCGGCCAGCAGGTAGCGGCCCTTCTCGCCCAGGCCCAGCGCCTCGGCGGTGCGCACGGCGTCGTTGACGGTGGTGTACAGCTCGTCGTTGATCTCGTGCGTGACGCCGTCCTCCTCGCCGCCGGTCGGGGTGATCTCGACCTCAAGGATGATCTTGGCGGCGGCGGCCTGGGCCAGCAGCTCCTGGGCGATCGCCAGGTTGTCGGCGAGGGTCTCGGCCGAGCCGTCCCACATGTGCGACTGGAACAGCGGGTTCTGGCCCTTGGCCACGCGCTCGGCGGAGACCGCCAGCAGCGGGCGGACGTAGCCGTCCAGCTTGTCCTTCGGGCAGTGGTCGGTGTGCAGCGCGACGGTGATGTCGTACTTGGCGGCGACGATGTGCGCGAACTCGGCCAGCGCCACGGCGCCGGTCACCATGTCCTTGTTGTGCTGGCCGCCCAGGAACTCCGCGCCACCGGTCGAGATCTGGATGATGCCGTCGCTCTCGGCCTCGGCGAAACCACGCAGTGCGGCGTGCAGGGTCTGCGACGAGGTGACGTTGATGGCCGGGTAGGCGAACTTGCCCGCCTTGGCCCGGTCCAGCATCTCGTTGTAGACCTCGGGAGTTGCGATGGGCATGCGATCCGCTCCTGTCGGGTTGCGGCGTACGGACGGTGCTGTCCGACGCTGTGTACGCCTTCGGTACGACTCCGTGCCGGCCGCCGACGCGCGGCGCTGCGGTGTGGCTCTCCGGCACCAAGGTTCGAGGCGACCTCCGCGGTACGGCGATGAGGGTGGTGTGCCGCTGCGGACCGGACGCCCGTGCCATCCTCCCAGACTCGTGCCCGCAGGTCAGCAGGAGCCCGCCAGTCGGACCGTCGCCGCCGCCGGTGCGGACGACCCCCTCCTGCAACGTTCGGCGGACACCGGATACACCCGCCAGGCGAAGCCTCCGTACAGAACGGCCCGCTATCCTGCGGCCGTGGACTACAACCAGCTGGCCGTCAACCTGCTCGACGCCAAATCACTGATCTCGTCCCTCGGCGCCATCGGGCTGATCGCGATCATCTTCGCGGAGACCGGCCTGCTGGTCGGCTTCTTCTTCCCGGGGGACTCACTGCTGATCATCGCCGGCGTCGCGGCCTCGAACGCCGCCTCGTCGGTGCTCGGCGACGGCGCCAAGCTGCCGATCGCCGCCCTGCTCATCGGCGCCCCGGTGGCCGCGATCGCCGGTGCCCAGCTCGGGCACCTGATCGGGGTCAAGGTCGGGCCGAAGATGTTCGACAAGCCCGAGTCGAAGATCTTCCGCCGCGAGTACGTGATGAAGGCGGAGGAGTACTTCAACAAGTTCGGGCCCGGCAAGGCCGTGGTGCTGGCCCGCTTCATGCCGATCGTCCGGACCTTCCTCAACCCGGTCGCCGGCACCCTGGAGATGCCCGCCCGGACGTTCTTCCTGTGGAACGTCATCGGCGGCGTGCTCTGGACCGAGTCCATGCTGCTGATCGGCTACTTCTTCGGCGACGCGCTCGCCCCGGTGATCGACAAGTACCTGATCCCGGCGGTGCTGCTGATCGTCCTGCTCTCGATCTCGCCGATCCTGATCGAGGTCCTGCGCGAGCGCAAGAAGCGGAAGGCCGGCGGCGCCGTGGAGAGCGTCGAGGCCGACGTCGCGCAGACCGGCGGCCGCCACCGGCGGGGCTGAGCGTCCGGGCTGCCGGGCTCCCCGCAGCACGCGCGAAGGGGCCGGGTCCCGTCTCACGTTTCACGTGAAACGGGACCCGGCCCCTCGTGCCGTCAGATCCGGCCGGGCTCAGAGGCCCAGGTCGTCCAGGGTGTAGGCGGTCACGTACGGCAGGCCCTGCGCCTCGACCGCGGCCGCGCCGCCGCGCTCCACGATCACCGCGACGCCGACGACCTCGGCGCCCGCCTCGCGCAGCGCCTCGACGGCGGTCAGCACCGAGCCACCGGTGGTGGAGGTGTCCTCGACCGCCAGCACCCGGCGGCCCTTGACCTCCGGGCCCTCGATCCGGCGCTGCAGGCCGTGCGCCTTGCCCGCCTTGCGGACCACGAAGGCGTCCAGCTCACGCCCGCGCGCGGCGGCGGCGTGCAGCATCGCGGCGGCCACCGGGTCGGCGCCCAGGGTCAGACCGCCGACGGCGTCGTACTCCAGGTGCGAGGTCGCGTCCAGCATCACCCGACCGACCAGCGGGGCGGCCTGGCCGTCCAGCGTGATCCGGCGCAGGTCGACGTAGTAGTCGGCCTCCTTGCCGGAGGAAAGGGTGACCTTGCCGTGTACGACGGCCTTGTCCTTGATCTGTGCCAGCAGGGCGTCGCGGTCGTTGCTCATGAGCGTCCAGTCTAGGCCCTCTCCCACGGGTCAGCGGCGACGCAAGGCCCTGACCAGCACCACGGCGCCACCCAGCAGCGCGACTCCGCCGCCGATCACCCACGGCACCGCGCTGCGGCCGCCCGCACCCGGCACCACGATCCCGCCGGCCTCGCCGCCCCAACGGGACGCCGCCCGGGCCCGGGCACTACGGGCCGGCAGCGCCGGGGCGTACCGCCCGCGCGGCGGCGCGTGGTCCACCTCCTCGGCCGACCGGCCGACGATGCTGCGGCGCACCGGGCCGCCGCCCGCCGGCTCCTCCTCGTACTCGAAGAGCGGCTCGGCGGGGAGCTCCTCGGCGACGCCCTCCTCGTGCCCGTCCTCGTCGCCGCCGCCGGTCGGCAGGCCGAAGCGCTCGGCGTCGGCGTCGGAGAAGGCGATCAGGTCGGACAGGTCGTCGTCGAGGTCGTCGCCGGGCTGGTCCTGGTGCTCCTCGATGAAGACCACGCTGGCGTCGGTCTCGGTCTCGGTCTCGGTCTCGGCATCGCGGCCGGTCTCCGTGTCGTTCTCCGTGTCGTTCTCGCCGTCGCTCTCGCTCTCGCTCTCCGGTTCGGCGTCCGGGGAGGCGAGCGCGGCGGCGAAACGGTCCAGCAGGCGGCGGCCGGTGGCGTCGAGGGTCTCCTCGTCGAACTCGGTGAGCCGGCCGGTGGCGCTCAGGTCGCCGGTGAAGCGGACCACCGCGGTACCGTCCTCGGCGCCGTCCGCGACGCTGACCCGGACGGTGGCGGTCGCCTCGCCGCTGCCGCGGGCCTCCTGGCCCTCGGCGAACACGGTCAGCACGCCCTCCCGCCCCTCGATCAGGGACAGCACGCCCTTGTACGTGATGGTGGAGCCGCCGATCCGCAGTTTCAGCCGGCCGCCGATCTCCTCCGCCGGCCCACCGCCGACCGCGGCCGGTTCGGTGCTCAGCCCCGGCACGGCACGGGCCAGCAGCGCCGGATCCTGCAAGGCCTGCCGCACCAGCTCGGCGGGCATCGGGACGACAACCTCATGCTCCATGTCTGGGAGCCTACCGACCCAACCCCGCCCGGTCCCTACCCACCGCCACCCGACTTCCCCGGGCCACCACCCCCCGGCCCCGCGCCCCCGGCTCAGCGGGGGCCGAGCAGGGTGAGGGCGGCCGGGGGGTGGGCGGGTCGGAGGGCGCCGAGGCGGGTCGCGGAGGCGCGGAGGGCGTCGGGGGTGAGGGCGCGGGGCGGTGGGGCGTCGGGGGCGAGGGCGAGCGGGGGCCGGGCGGCGGCCGCGAGGAGGAAGGTCTGGGCGGCGTCCGGCGGGTCGGGGCGGCAACTCGCGGTGGCACTGCCCTGGACGGCGTACGGGACGGTCTGCAGTCCCGCCGTCCGCAGGCCGGACTCGATCTGCCAGAGCCCGTCCGGGTCGCCGCCGGCCCGGACGGCGATGCGGCCGCCGGGGGAGAGTAGCCGGGTGGCGAGGCCGTAGAACTCCTGGGAGTGGAAGGTGACCGGTCCGCCGTCGGCGGGTGCGGGCAGGTCGGCGAGCACCACGTCGTACGGTCTGCCGGCCGTGGCGGCGCCGCGCAGCCAGGCCATCGGGTCGGCGGCGGTGGCCTGGACGCGGGGGTCGTCGAGGGAGTGCTCGGTGAGGGCGGCGAGCCCGGGGTCGGTGCGGGCGAGCCGGGGGAGCGCGGGGTCGGCGTCGACGAGCCGGACGGACCGGACGCCGCGGTGCCGGAGCACCTCGCGCAGGGCGAGGCCGTCGCCGCCGCCGAGGAGCAGGACGCGGGCGTCCGGGCCGGCGGCCATCGCCGGGTGGACCAGGGCTTCGTTGCCGCGGTACTCGTCCGGTCCGCAGACGGTGAGGCGGCCGTTCAGGTAGAGCCGGAGCGGGCCTTCGGCGGGGCCGGTGAGCACGATCTCCTGGGAGCGGCTGCGGGCGGCGAAGCGGACCTGGGCGCCGTAGAGGGCGTGCCGGGCGGCGCGTTCGATGGCGTCGGAGCCGGCGGCGGCTGCGGCGAGCAGGGCGAGGACGAGCGCGCAGCCGCCCCAGAGCAGGAGTCGTATCCGGGGGGCGGGTTCCTCGCGGAAGAGCCAGAGCACGACGGCGGCTCCGGCGACGGCGTTGACGGCGCCGGTGACGAGGGCGCCGTCGCCGGGCCCGAGGCCGGGCAGGATGAGGAAGGGGAAGGCGAGGCCGCCGATCAGCGCGCCCACGTAGTCGGCGGCGAAGAGGTCGGCGGCGGCGCGTCCGGCGTCCTCGCGCCGGATCCGTTGGATGAGGGTCATCAGGAGCGGGATCTCGGCGCCGATGAGGATGCCGATGAGGCAGGTGAGGCCGACCACGGCGGCCTGGTAGCGGCCGATCCAGGCCCAGCAGGAGTAGAGCGCGAGGACGGAGAGGCCGCCGGTGAGCGCGAGGGCGCATTCGACCAGGGCGAAGGCGGTGGCGGGCCGCCGGGTGAGGCGTTTGGCGAGGAGCGAGCCGAGGCCCATCGCGAACACCATGACGGAGAGCACGACGGAGGTTTGGGTGACCGAGTCCCCGAGCAGGTAGTCGCCGAGCGCCACGAGTTCGAGTTCGTAGACGAGTCCGCAGGCCGCGCAGACGAACGCGGCCAGCAGGACGGTGAGGCGGGCCAGCCGGGGGTGGGAGCGCAGCCGGGACCGACGGCGGGCGGGCAGGGGGGCGGGGCTCCGCCCGGACCGGGGTGGGGCGCCGTCGTCGAGGTCCACTCGCGAGCGGGCGGGTGGACCTGCCGGATGGTTGATCACGAACAAACGCTAGGGGACGTTCGGGACGGATAGCTGCGCCCATTCGACGGACAGTGCGGGGCGCCGGATTGACGAATCGTTCCTGCGTACGATTCGTAGGCTATGGCGGGATCGGCGACCCTGGTCGAGTGGCTGGCGGTCATGCCCCGGACACCACCAGCGCGGAGCGGGTGCAGACCAGTTGGCCCTCCTGCGGGTAGGCGTGCCAGGTCCGCCAGAGCAGCCGGTCGGCGCCGCCCTGGGTGACCAGCGCGGTGAAGGCGCTCGGGTCGCCCGGGAACACCCCGGCCAGGCCGCGCGGGTGGCCCTCGACCAGGGCCAGCAGTTCCTGGGCGCGGGCCGCGAACTCGTGCGGGGGCAGCGCCTCGATCCGGGCCGCGAACTCGTACTCCCAGCCGCCGACCTGCTTGGCCACCCGGGCCGGCAGCGGGGTGCGGCGGCCGGGCAGGCAGGCGACGGTCTCCAGGCACTCGCCGGGGCCGGCGGCGATCACCACCTGGTGCGAAGCGCCCAGCAGCCGCAGCTGGAGGGTGCCGGACGTGCCGGGGCGGCCGCCTCCGTCGAGTCTCAGGTCGCGGACCGCGAGAGCGGGAAGCGGTTCGCCGCCCAGGCACCAGGCCAGGTCACCGGCGCGGGTGTCCGTGTAGGAGGTCTGCAGTGTGGTGAGCATGCTCGGCTCCGCGTTTCAGCTCCGTGCGCGCCCGCCGAGCAGCACCGAGTAGGCCTAGGCGATGGCGAGGCTGTTCGTGGCTGTGCGGCCCTGGGCGCGGCCGACCGTGGAAGGAAGGATTCCGGCTGGAGATTCAGCAGCAGGGAAGCACGAATACGCCGGGTCCGTCGGTGATTTACCCAACTTTGTCAAGCATTCACCGTTTCGAGCACCCCTGCTCCCCGGCTCTGATCGCCCCGGTGTGCGACTTTGCACAGCGCGCGCCCCTTTCGCCGGTTCGTGCGCCGTGCGAGCTGGTAGTGCGCCGTGCACGCGCCTCGTGCGCCGCCGCCCTGCACGCGCCGGGCGGGCAGGGCGGTCGGAGCGTTCCGGAGAGGTCGGCGGAGTTGCCCCACAGGCATCATTCAATCGTCAACCAGGCGTCAACCGGGCATGGCTGTCAGGCGAGTTGAGGAAAGTTCAGCCCGTTCTCCGGGCCATCATTGCTCCCCTCGCGCCCGGGAGGCGAAGGCGTCGCGGGCCCTCGTCGACGGGTCAGAGGCGCTGGAGTCGTGACACCGCTTCCTCCAGCACGGAGTCCTGCTTGCAGAAGGTGAAGCGGACCAGGCTGCGGCCCGCCTCGGTGTTGTCGTAGAAGACGGCGTTCGGAATGGCGACGACGCCGCAGCGTTCCGGCAGGGCGCGGCAGAACTCGATGCCGTCCTTCTCACCGAGCGGGGTGATGTCGGTGGTGATGAAGTACGTGCCCTCGGGGGTGAACACCCGGAAGCCGGCCGCGGAGAGCCCGTCGACCAGCAGGTCGCGCTTGCGGAGCAGGTCGGCGCGGAAGCCGTCGAAGTAGGCGTCGGGCAGCCGCAGCGCCTCGGCGACGGCGTACTGGAAGGGGCCGGCGCTGACGTAGGTGAGGTACTGCTTGGCGGTGCGGACGGCCGTGACCAGGGCCGGGCTCGCGGTGACCCAGCCGACCTTCCAGCCGGTGAAGGAGAAGGTCTTGCCGGCGGAGGAGATGGCGACGGTGCGTTCGCGCATGCCGGGCAGGGCGGCGATCGGGTGGTGGGTGGCGCCGAAGACGAGGTGTTCGTAGACCTCGTCGGTGACGACCAGGAGGTCGTGTTCGACGGCGAGGGCGGCGATGGCGGCCAGTTCGTCGGCGGTGAGGACGGTGCCGGTCGGGTTGTGCGGGGTGTTGATCAGCAGCAGGCGGGTGCGCGGGGTGATCAGGGCGCGCAGTTCGTCCAGGTCGGGGCGGAAACCCGGGGCGCGCAGGGTGAGCGGGACGCGGGTGGCGCCGGCCATGGCGATGCAGGCGGCGTAGGAGTCGTAGAAGGGTTCCAGGGCGATCACCTCGTCGCCGGGCTCCAGCAGGGCGAGCAGGGTGGCGGCGATGGCCTCGGTGGCGCCGGCGGTGACCAGCACCTCGGTGTCCGGGTCATACGACAGGCCGTGGAAGCGCTGCTGGTGCTCGGCGATGGCCTGCCGCAGCTCCGGGATGCCGGGGCCGGGTGGGTACTGGTTGCCGTGGCCCTCGCGCAGGGCCCGTACGGCGGCCTCGCGGACCTCCTCGGGCCCGTCGGTGTCGGGGAAGCCCTGGCCGAGGTTGATCGAGCCGGTGGCCGTGGCCAGGGCGGACATCTCGGCGAAGATGGTCGTCCCCATGCCGGCCAGTCGGCGGTTCAGCAGCGGCCTCTTGCCCATCGGTGGCTCCTCACGCGTCGTCGTCGGCCCCCATCCTGGGTCAGCCGGGGGCCGGGGACAAGGACGGCCCGACCACCTGGGGCCGAGTGGTCGGGCCGTGCGCTCGCGTGCGGGGCGGGGTCACGCCTCGTTGGTGCCCTCGGGGGTCTCGCCGTCCTCGCCCTCGATCTCGTTCTGCAGGCCGAGGCGCTCGACGATCCACTGCTCGAAGCCGACGGACGCCTGGGTCCAGTTGGCGGTGGTGGTGACGAAGTAGTCCAGGTTGACGCCGGTGCCGACGATCATCTGGGCCTCGCCGATCAGGCGGACCACGCCGTCCTCGTGGGTGTGGGTGTAGACCTTGGGCCAGAGGGTCTCACGGTTCCACTCGTCGATGAGGTCGAGGATCTCGCCCTTCTTCTCCAGCGGGTACGCGCGGTCGTAGAAGGCGCGCACCGCGAAGAGCTCCTTCTGCTCGCCGCGGAACATGTAGTAGACGCGGAAGCCTTCCCAGGGAGCGGTGAGGTCGCCCTCCTCGTCCACGACGTGCTTGAGCTGCATCTGGTCCAGCAGCTGGGCCACCAGGCCCTGGTCCGGGACGATGATCGGCGGCGGGCCGGCCGGCCGCCCCTGGCCGCCGGGCTGGCCGCCGCCCTGGGGCGCGCCGAACGACGGGATGGACGACGGGTCGATGCTCATGGGGTCCTCTTCCTCAGTGCACGTGGTGGCCGGCAATGAGAGGCCGCCCTTTCCACTTCCCATCCTGCCTCATCCGGGGCCCGCCTCACAGGGGCACCCGGGCACGCGTCGATCTTCGTCCGGGGTGCTCCGACGTCCGGCGCAAGGGGCGATGGTGACGGAGCGTGTTCGGCCGGGAGGCCGCCCCGGGCGGGGTGCCGCAGGCTGGATCGGCGACCATTTCGACCGTCAACTGTGTCGTGTGGACGGGGTGTTGACCGGGCCGCCCGCGCTGTCGTGCGGGCGGCCCGGGTTGGTGGTGCTACTTCTCCAGCGGTCCGCGGCTGCGGACGGTGAGGCGGTCGCCATCCTCGTCCCGCTCGACCAGGACGGTGTCCCCGTCGTGCACCCGGCCGGACAGGATCGCCCGGGCCAACTGGTCGCCGATCGCGGACTGGACCAGCCGGCGCAGCGGGCGGGCGCCGTACGCCGGGTCGTAGCCGGTGAGGGCCAGCCAGTCGCGGGCGGCCTCGGAGACGTCCAGGGTGAGCCGCCGCTCGCGCAGCCGGTCACCGAGGCGGGCCACCTGGAGGTCGACGATCCGGCTCAGCTCGGCGGTGCCCAGCGGGTCGAAGACCACGATGTCGTCCAGCCGGTTGAGGAACTCGGGCTTGAACGCGGCCCGGACGGAGTCCAGCACCAGGGCCTTCTTCCGGTCCTCCGGGATGGCCGGGTCGACCAGGAACTGGCTGCCCAGGTTGGAGGTGAGGATCAGGATCGCGTTGCGGAAGTCCACCGTGCGGCCCTGGCCGTCGGTGAGCCGGCCGTCGTCCAGCACCTGGAGCAGGACGTCGAAGACCTCCGGGTGGGCCTTCTCCACCTCGTCCAGTAGCACCACGCTGTACGGGCGGCGGCGGACCGCCTCGGTGAGCTGGCCGCCCTCCTCGTAGCCGACGTACCCGGGCGGGGCGCCGACCAGGCGGGAGACGGAGTGCTTCTCGCCGTACTCGCTCATGTCGATCCGGACCATGGCCCGCTCGTCGTCGAACAGGAAGTCCGCCAGGGCCTTGGCGAGTTCGGTCTTGCCGACGCCGGTCGGGCCGAGGAAGAGGAACGAGCCGGTCGGGCGGTCCGGGTCGGCGATGCCGGAACGGGTGCGGCGCACCGCGTCCGAGACCGCCCGCACGGCCTCCGCCTGGCCGATCAGACGCTGGCCCAACTCCTCTTCCATGCGCAGGAGTTTGGCGCTCTCGCCCTCCAGCAGGCGGCCGGCCGGGATGCCCGTCCAGGAGGCGACCACGTCGGCCACGTCGTCCGGGCCGACCTCCTCCTTCACCATCGAGGCGGAGGCGTCCTGGTCCGCGGCCCGCTCCTGGGCCTCGGTGAGCTCTGCCTCGGCGGCCGGGATCTCGGCGTACATCAGCTTCGAGGCCCGCTCGAAGTCCCCGTCGCGCTGGGCCCGTTCGAGCGCTCCTTGCAGGTCGTCCAGCCGCTCCTTGAGCTCGCCGACCCGGTTGAGGCTCTTCTTCTCCTGCTCCCAGCGCGCCGTCAGCGCGCTCAACTGCTCGTTCTTGTCGGCGAGATCGCGCCGCAGCCGGGCCAGCCGGTCGATCGAGGCGGCGTCCGACTCCTTCTCCAGGGCCAGCTCCTCCATCCTCAACCGGTCGACGGAGCGCTGGAGTTCGTCGATCTCGACCGGGGAGGAGTCGATCTCCATCCGCAGCCGGGAGGCCGCCTCGTCGACCAGGTCGATCGCCTTGTCGGGCAGGAAGCGGGAGGTGATGTAGCGGTTGGACAGGGTGGCCGCGGCGACCAGTGCGGCGTCCGCGATCTGCACCTTGTGGTGCGCCTCGTACCGGCCCTTGAGGCCGCGCAGGATGGCGATCGAGTCCTCCACGCTGGGCTCGCCGACCAGCACCTGCTGGAAGCGGCGCTCCAGGGCCGGGTCCTTCTCGATCCGCTCGCGGTACTCGTCCAGCGTGGTGGCGCCGACCATCCGCAGCTCGCCGCGGGCCAGCATCGGCTTGAGCATGTTGCCGGCGTCCATCGCGGAGTCGCCGCCGGCGCCCGCGCCGACCATGGTGTGCAGTTCGTCGATGAAGGTGACGACCTGGCCGTCGCTCTGCTTGATGTCGTTCAGGACGGCCTTCAGCCGCTCCTCGAACTCGCCGCGGTACTTGGCGCCCGCGACCATCGCGCTGAGGTCCAGCGCGACCAGCCGCTTGCCGCGCAGCGACTCCGGCACGTCGCCGGCGATGATGCGCTGGGCCAGACCCTCGACCACGGCGGTCTTGCCGACGCCCGGCTCGCCGATCAGCACCGGGTTGTTCTTGGTCCGGCGGGAGAGCACCTGGACGACCCGGCGGATCTCCTGGTCCCGGCCGATCACCGGGTCGAGCTTGCCGTCCCGGGCGGCCTGGGTCAGGTCGGCGCCGTACTTCTCCAGCGCCTTGTAGGTGCCCTCGGGATCCGGCGAGGTGACCCGGCCGCTGCCGCGCACGTCCTTGAACGCGGCGAGCAGATCCTTCGCCGTCGCGCCCTGCTGCGCCAGCAGTTCGGCGACCGGCCCGCCCTCGGCGGCCAGGCCGACCATCAGGTGCTCGGTGGAGACGTACTGGTCGTCCAGGTCGTCGGCGCGCTTGCCGGCCTCGGTGAGCACCGCGAGGGTGTCCCGGGCGAGCTGCGGCGCGGCGACCGTCGAGCCCATCGCGCTGGGCAGGGCGGTCAGCTGGCGGCGGGCCTCGGCGTCGATCCGGGTGACGTTCGCCCCGACCGCCTCCAGCAGCGGCCGGGCGATGCCCTCGGGCTGCTCCAGCAGGGCGATCAGGATGTGCACCGGCTTGACGTCCGGGTTTCCGGCCGCGCCCGCCTGCCGGATCGCGGCGGACAGGGCGTCCTGCGTCTTGGTGGTGAACTTGCTGGCGTCCACTGCTGGGGGGTCCTCCCTCGTCGTCCTTCAATGCTGCTACTTACAGCATGCACTAAGTTGAGTCTATTCCGCTCAAGTTTTCCACGCCTGTTTCGTCCGGGGCGGCCGCTGCGCGCGGGGCGTCCGGCGGGTCAGTCCCAGCAGCTCCCGGGCCGGTCCGCTCGGCCGCTGCCCGGCCGGCCACACCGCGCGCAGCGGCCGCCGCAGGTCCAGCCCCTCGGCCAGCGGGACCGCCACCAGCCGCCGGGTGGCCAGCTCCTCCACCACCGTCAGCTCGCTCAGGCAGACCGGCCCGGCCCCCGTCATCGCCGCCGCCTTCAGCGCGGTGGACGAGGCCAGCTCCAGCCGGGGCCGCACCGTGCCCCCGTACGGTGCCAGCGCCATCTCCAGCACCTCCCGGGTGCCCGAGCCCGACTCGCGCAGCACCAGCGGGGTGGCCGCCAGCTCCGGCCCGGTCAGTGGCGTCCGGCGGCGCGCCCACGGGTGGCCGGGCGCCACCACGACCACCAGCCGGTCCGCCGCCACCACCGCGCCGGCCAGCCCGGGCGGGGTGGACGGGCCCTCGACGAAGCCGAGGTCGGCATCCCCGGCCAGCACGTGCCCGGCGACCTCCGCCGAGTTCGCCGTCCGCAGCGTCACCGCCGTGCCCGGACTGGCCTCGGCCAGCGCCAGCAGCCAGCCCGGCATCAGGTACTCGGCGACGGTCAGGCTGGCCACCACCCGCAGCTTGGCGTCCCGCCGCTCGCGCAGCGCGTCGATCCCGGCGTCCAGCGCCTGCGCGGCCTCCACCACCTGCCGGGCCCACTCGACCACCAGCCGGCCCGCCTCGGTCGGCTTGCTGCCCCGGGGGGAGCGCTCCAGCAGCGGGACGCCGATCTGCCGCTCCATGCCCTTGATCCGGGCGCTGGCGGTCGGCTGGCTCACGCCCAGCTCGGCCGCGGCCCGCCCGACGCTGCCCAGCCGGGCCACCGCGAGCAGCAGTTCCAGGGCGCCGAGCTCGGGGACGCGGGGGGAGAGGGCCATAGGTCCAGGCTATGTCCTCATAGAGCCCGCGGCGCTACCGGAGGCCCCTCCGGGGCGGCACGGTGGAACCATGTCCACCTTGGCCGATGTCCGCCCGCTCACCCGCTCCCCGCTGCACGCCCGCCTCGCCCGCCTCGACCTCGCCCAGCTCGGCCCCAACTGGTACGCCGCCGTCATGGGCACCGCGATCCTGGGCAACGGCGCGGCCGTCCTGCCGGTGCGGCTGCCCGGGCTGATCGGCTTCGGCGAGGTGATGTGGGCGCTCGGACTCGCCGCCCTGCTGGTGCTGGGCGCGGCCCGGCTGGTCCACCTCACCCGGTACCGCGAGGCCGCCCGCGCCCAACTGCTGGACAACCCGGCCACCGCCGTCTTCTACGGCTGCCCGCCGATGGCCCTGCTCTCGGTCGGCCTCGGCACCCTGCTGCTCGGCTCCCGGGTGATCGGCACCGGCCCCGCGGTCGCCGTCGACGCCGTGCTGTGGGGCGTCGGCACCCTGTACGCGCTGGCCGTCGCCGGCGGCATCCCGTACCTGATGATCACCCGGCACCCGGTCTCCGCCCTGGAGGCCAACCCGACCTGGCTGCTGCCGGTGGTCGCCCCGCTGGTCGCCTCCGCCACCGGCCCGGCCCTCATCCCGCACCTGCCGGCCGGGCTGTCGCAGCAGGCCATGCTGTACGCCTGCTGGGCCCTCTTCGGGATCGGCCTGCTGGCCACCCTGGTGCTGCTGCCGGTGGTCTTCACCGGGCTGTTCCACAGCAAGCTGCCCGCCCTGGTGCTCACCCCCTCGCTGTTCCTGGTGCTCGGCCCGCTCGGCCAGTCCGTCACCGCCGTCCACCAACTCGCCGACGCCGCCCGCCCGGTGCTGCCCGCACTGGCCCCCGCCATGCTCCCCTTCGCCGAGCTGTACGGCGTCGCGGTGCTCGGCGTCGCGATGCTCTGGCTGGCCGTCGCGCTCACCGCCAACCTGCGCGCCCGCCGGGCCGGCATGCCGTTCGCGATGACCTGGTGGGCGTACACCTTCCCGATCGGCACCTGCGTCACCGGCGCCTCCGCGCTCGCCCGGCACACCGGGTTCGGCGGCTTCACCGCGATCGCCGCCGGGCTCTACCTGCTGCTGGCCACCGCCTGGGTGCTCGCCGCCGGCGGGACCGCCGCCGGGCTCGCCCGCGGGCGGCTGCTGGCGCGCTGAGCACACCGCCACGGGCCCACGAGCCCACGGGCACACCGCCTGCGGGCACACGGGCTCACCGCCCGCGGGCTCACCGCCCGTGGGTTCACCGCCCGTGGGTTCACCGGCACTCCGCCCGCCGGCCCGGACGGGCGCTGCCGTTGCAGGAACCCGCACCTGCATCCTGACCGTGCACGGCCAACCGATCGTACGGGCGGGCGCCACCCGCGCACCCCGCTGGCCTCGGCCTTTACCGGAACCCGGCCCACCGCTCGACCCGTCCCGCCCCACCCGCCGTGCGGATAGCTGCAATTGCGCGAACATGCACTCGGGCGACACTTGTTCACCGGCCGTCACGCTGTGAAGGTGGAGTCACGCCAGGCCGTCCGGGCACCGCAGCCCGGTGGTGGCGACTTGCTCTTCGGAACTGACCACGGGTGCAACGTCCCGCACGCGTGAAACGGGGGGGAAGAGCGCCGGCCGGGGCGCCATGTGTGGTGATGGCCCCCGGAACCGGAGCCGTCGAGGCGTTGCTGCTCCGCCTCGACGGAAGCGCCTGGGCATGGCGTGGCGACGGCGGCCCCGGGCACCCCGGAGTGCGACGGCACCCGGGCCCCGGAGGCCGTCGTCAGCCCGGTACCGTGACCGCCGAGCCCCGCGCCGGCCGGCGCGGAGGCGGCAACGAGGGAGAAGCGTCCGGCAGGGGAGTGTGCGACGTGACGGCGGAACCGGCGGTCATGCCGCAGCACGGACAGCCCCCGGGCGAGGAGCCCGACGAGGCCGCCCGGCAGCTGTACCTGGTGATCCTCGCCCAGGGCGGCCGCATCCCGTTCACCGACACCCAGGACGCCGACCAGGCGGCGCTCCAGCAGCTCATCGACCTCGGCCTGCTCATCGCCAACCCGATGGACCACTGCTACACCGCCATCAGCCCACGCTCCGTCAGCGACCGCCTGGGCGCCGAACTCCGCAGCGAGGCGACCAGGCTGCTGGTCCGCGCGGAGAACCTCCCCGGCGCCCTCGACGGCCTCACCCGCGCCTACGACGCGATGCCCCGGCCCTCCGGCCGGGCCGGCGGTGTCGTCTACGTCGAGGGCCACGTCCACATCCGCCAGCGGATCTCCCAGCTCGTCTCCGACTGCCGCTCCGAAGTCCTCGCCGCCCAACCCGGCCACCGCCCCGCCGACACCCTGCAGGTCGCCCTCCTCCAGGACGTCCAACTCCTCCAGCGCGGCTGCGCCCTGCGCACCATCTACCAGCCCGTCGCCCTCGCCGACCCGCCCGCCCTCGCCTACGCCGAGGAGGTCACCCGGCACGGCTCCCTCATCCGCGTCCTCGACGAACCGTTCCAACGGCTGCTCGTCTTCGACCGCACCGTCGCCGTGATCTCCGCCGACGACGACAACAGCACCGCCGCCTTCCTCACCGACCCGGCCGCCATCACCTTCCTGGTCGGCGCCTTCGAACGCGACTGGGCCCGCGCCGACACCGCCGAAACCGCCGCCGCCCTCGGCCCCACCCGCACCACCCCCGACCGGGTCGGCCGGCTCCTCGCCCGCGGCCTCACCCAGCGCGCCGTCGCCACCCGCCTCGGCCTCAGCGAACGCACCGTCGCCGCCCACATCTCCCGCCTGCGCGACCGCCACGGCGCCCAGACCCTCTTCCAACTCGGCTGGCTGATGAGAGGCGCCCGCGATGACCGATGAACCCGGCCCCGCCGAGCGCGCCCTCTACTTGACCGCCGTCCGCAACGGCGGCCGCCTCCACCCCGACGACCTCGCCCGCGCCGACCGGCCCGCCCTCGCCGCCCTCGTCGCCCGCGGCCTCCTCACCCCCACCCCCGCCGGCTACACCGTCGCCAACCCGCGCTCCCTCGGCGACCGCCTGGGCTCCGAACTCCGCACCCGCGCCACCCGGTTGCTCCTCCAGGCCGGACGCCTCCCCACCGCCCTCGGCCCCCTCGCCCACGCCTACGACGCCCTGCGCCGCCCCACCGCCCCCACGACGGACACCACCCACGTCGAGGGCAACGCCGACATCCGCCAGCGCATCTCCGACCTCACCTCGGGCTGCAAGGAGGAAGTCCTGGCCGCCCAACCGGGCCCGCGCCCCATCGAGGGCCTCCAGATGGCCCTGCCCCAGGGCCTCTCCCTGCTCCAGCGCGGCTGCTCCCTGCGCACCATCTACCAGCCGGCCACCCTCGCCGACCGGACCGTGCTCCGGCAGGTCGACCTCAGGACCAGGTACGGCGCCCACGTGCGCGTCCTCGCCGAACCGTACGAGCGGGTGATGGTCTTCGACCGCACGGTGGCCGTCATCCCCGCCGCCGAGGACAGGAGCCGCGCCGCCTTCATCACCGACCCGACCACCGTCGCCTTCCTGGTCGCCCACTTCGAACGCGACTGGGCCCGCGCCACCCCCGCCGACCGCCACTTCGACCCCCCGCACCCCACCGGCGCCCGGATCGTCCGGCTCCTCGCCCGCGGCCTCACCCAGCGCACCGTCGCCACCCGCCTCGGCCTCAGCGAGCGCACGGTCGCCGGCCACATCGCCCGGCTGCGCGAACTGTACGACGCCGAGACGCTGTTCCAGCTCGGCTGGCAGATGAGAGGAGAGCACGATGCCTGAACCCGTACTCGACCTCCCCGACGACGCCGCCCGCGACCTCTACCGGGCGATCCTGGGTGAGGGCGGCCGGATCCGGGTGGGCGAGATCCGTCCCGAGGACGAGGCGGTGGTGAAGCAGCTCACCGACCTCGGCCTGCTCGTCCTGCGGGTCGCGGACGGCGTCTACTCGGCGATGAACCCGCGAGCCGTCGGTGAGCGGATCGGTACCGAACTCCGCGAGGAGGGCGCCCGGCTGATCACCCGGGCGGCACTCCTGCCGAGGATGCTGGACGACCTGACCCAGGCCTACGACGCGGTGCCGCATTGCCACCCCGAGCGTTCGCCCGGGGTGGAGTACGTCGCCGGAATGCTGCAGATCCGCCACCGGATCGCCCAGGTGCAGAACGACCATCCGAGCGAGGCCCTCGCCATGCAGCCCGGGGGTGCTCGTCCTTCGGTGCTCATGGACGACGGGCTGGAGCAGAGCCGACGCCACCTCGCACGAGGCGGCACGCTGCGGACGATCTACGAGGTGTCAGCCCGGCTCGATCCGGCGACGGTCGCCTTCGCCGCCAGGTCGACCGAGCTCGGCGCCGCGATCCGGGTCCTGCCCGTCTCGTTCACCCGGCTGATGATCTTCGGCCGGGCCGTCGCCGTGATCCCCGCCGCCTCGGACCACGGCAGCGCGGCCTTCGTCGAGGATCCGGCCGTGGTCGACTTCCTGGTGCGGGACTTCGAGCTGCACTGGCGGCAGGCCGAGGGTGTGAACTGGGCCGCGCTCGCCGTCGGCGGGGCGGAGCCCGTGATCCACGAGCAGGTCGGCCGCCTGCTCGCGCAGGGGCTCACGCAGCGGGCGATCGCCAACCGTCTGGGGCTGAGCGAGCGGACGGTCGCCGGTCACATCGCCCGGCTGCGTGAACTGTACGACGCGGAGACGCTGTTCCAACTGGGCTGGCAGATGCGGGCAGCCCGGACGGGGGACGGGGAGTCCGGTGGGTGAGCGTCGCTCAGCCGGTGGCGGCGCTGGTCGGCCAGTAGCCGGCCCGGCCGGCGACGGGGGGCTGCTGCCGGGGGACGTTGAACTGCTCGCCGGGGGCGGTCCAGAAGCCCTCGCGCAGGGACAGCGCCATGCCGGCCCAGTCGAGCGCGGTCTCCACGGTGTGGTTGAGGGCCTCCTGCGACCAGGTGTCGTCGAAGACCAGCGGCAGGACGGGGGCGACCTGCTCGATGGTGGCGATCAGCGGGTTGTGCGTGATGGCCTCGTCGACGAGGAGGACGATGGGCTTCCGCAGCGCCGACGCCCACCCCAGCTCCAGGCTCACCCCGGCCGACAGCGGCGCCCCGACGTAGGCGAACACGAGGTCCGCGGACTGCAGGGCCCGGAAGTCGGACGGCACCCGGGGCTCCGGCGCCTGCCCGGCGACGGTCCAGGCATCACTGTGGTGCGCGCTGTACACGGCGGCACCGCTACGGAGCAGGGTGGTGCGAAGCGTCGTCAGCCGAGTCCGGCTGGCGAGGGTCACCACACTGTCCGCCGGCCCGGTCAACCGCATCAGCGGCGCGGCCAGAAACACACGTGCACGCCGGCCCTCGGGGGCCTGTCCAGCGTGCTCTCGCAGGTAGGGCTCACTCATTGTCGACTCCGGGGGAGTGGCTGACCGGGTTCACCGGGCCCGGTGGGTTAAGCAGGCAGGCGATGTCGAGAGCCGCTTGGCGGGCACTCGTCATGAGTAGGTAAAAGACTGGATTGAAGGTACATCGGCAAGTGTGGTGAGCTTGCCGGGACCATCGGGAGCGAACTGATCGTCCATCGTTGGCGGGGACCGAGTCCACTCCCGCACGGTGGCATCTGCATGCCTGGCATGGAGATGACGCACTCCCCCCGAAGGGGGGCTGTGGCATCCACGTCGATACTGCGGCATTATGTGGGCGGTTGAAGGACACGTCCTCAATTTGCTTCGACACTGCGACTCTTTGGAAGGTGTGATCGCGTGCCTCGCATGATCCGACACGTTCGCATCGCGGCGGCCACGGTCGCTGTGGTTATCGCCGTACTGGCCGGCGGCGCTCAGTTCCAGGCCGCCAAGGGCGGTTCGGTGGATCGAGGGGCCTCGGTGACCCAGCAGGCGAAGACCGGCGGCATGTCGCTGGAGAACGACAGCAACTGGACCTGAGACGGGGACAGTTCGGTTGTCGGGGCGGACCTGGCCGGGATCCCGCGTTGCGACGCGGGGTCGGGCCGTCCGGTTCGACGACCTAGGCAGGGGCGTCCGGATCCCGGTGCTGAGCGGCGCGAGCGAGCACGTATCCCAGCTGAAAGAGCGAATCCACCTGGTAGTCCTCTCTCATGTCCGCTATGTGCCGTGCGAGCGTGCGCTCGCTGATCCCGAGGCTGCGGGCTATCACACGGTGACTGGTGCCTTTGAGCAAGAGGTCGATGATCGTCTGCCGCAGGCTTGATATCACCTGCTGCGGGACGACACGGGCTCCGTCGAATTCCAGCGCGTGGCTCCAGTGCCGCTCGAAGATCTCGGAGACGAGGAAGTCGATGATGGCGCGGTCGTGGATGAACGCCGCGACGTTCAGATCGTCCGCCACCGGGATGATCGCGGTCCGTCGGTCAACGATGATGAGTCTGGCGTACGGCTCGTCAAGGGTCCTGACGTGTCCGCCCGCTTCGGTGATCGCCAGGACGTAGTCGCGGGTGGCCGGGTGGTACCGGGTGCTCGGGTGATAGATCGTCCGGGCCGACGCACCTCGTTGGAGCAGCGCGAGGTCACGGTCACGGCTTCCGGCGAGGGCCTCCGGCGGGCGGGGTCCCCCGGGCTGTGCGGCGAGGAACTCCTCGGTGCAGCTGTTCGCCAGTTGGCTGAGCCGCTGGTTGATGAGGGCCTTTCCCCGGACGTATTCGATGCTTCCCCCGGATTGCATCGGGGTGTTGAAGGCCTCCGCCAACTCCTTCAAGTCGGTCGGCAGTTCCTCCGCCCGGGACAAGAGGTCGAGCGCCTTGCGTTGCCACGACGCGATGAGGCCGGCGGAAAGCTGCTGGGGGTCGACCGCGATGAGCACATCGGCTTCGTCCGTGTCGGGCACCAGCAGGCCGATATCGAGGAGTTCTTGCAGATGCTTGGTCTCGGCCTTTACCCGCTCTTGGCGCGTAAGTCGGCCATGATCGCCGACCACCTGGAGATAGAGTTTTCGGGCATCGGCCGAGAGAACACCGAGCCCGCCTGACGTGAGCCCTGGCTCGGCCGTCTCTGGCATTTGCGGCTCCTTGGTGTTGTACAGATCCGGACGAGGGCTGGACATGTCGGTCCCGGCTGGGATCATAGGCGCCTTTCACGCGGTTCGGAGTCGACGTGCAGCCTCGATGTGCGTCTGCTGACAGCACCCTCTCACCAAGACCGAGCCGCCGACACCCCCCGGGTGGAGGGGAGCCGGCGGCCGGAGGTGTTCAGCCAAGTTTCAGCGCTTGGGGCGCCAGACGACGAGGGCGCTGGACTGGGCGGGGGGCTGGTAGGGGACGAGGTCGCGGCGGTAGGAGGCGTGGACGGCGGCCTCGCGCTGCTGGAGGGCGCTGGCGGCGCCTTCGAGGGAGTCGGCCAGTTCGCCGATGCGGGACTGGAGGGCGGCGACCTGGTTCTCCAGCTCGATGATCCGCTTGATCCCGGCCAGGTTGATGCCCTCGTCCTGGGAGAGCCGCTGGACCTCGCGCAACTGCTGGATGTCGCGGGCGGAGTAGCGACGGCCGCGGCCGGCGGTGCGGTCGGGGCTGACCAGGCCGAGGCGGTCGTACTGGCGGAGGGTCTGCGGGTGCAGGCCGGAGAGTTCGGCGGCGACGGAGATGACGTACACCGGGGTGTCCTCGGTGAGTACGTACTGCGGCGGGGCGGTGGGCCGCCGGGTGCGGCGGCCGTCGCCGGGCAGGCCTTCGCCGATGCCGGGGCCGATGGGGCTGTCGGGGATCATCTGGTCGTCACGCTCCCTTCGCCGCCCGGAAGAGAGCGGCTCGTGGGTCGTCGGAGGCGGTGGCCTCGCGGTACTGCTCCAGGGCGTTCAGCGCGTCCCCGGTGATGTGCCGCGGCACCACGACCTCGACGGTGACGAGGAGGTCGCCGCGGGTGCCGTCCTTGCGGGTGGCGCCCTTGCCGCGGGCGCGCATGGTGAGGCCGTTGGCGCTGCCCGGGGGCAGCTTGAGCTTCACGGCGGGGCCGTTGAGCGTGGGCACCTCGATGGTGCCGCCGAGGGCGGCTTCGGGGAAGGTGACGGGGACGGTGACGGTGAGGTTGTCCCCCTTGCGCCCGAAGACGGGGTGCGGGTCGACGTGCACGGTGACGTAGAGGTCGCCGGGCTGTCCGCCGCGTTCGCCTCGGGCGCCCTTGCCCTTGAGCCGGATGCGCTGGGCGTCCTGGACCCCGGCCGGGATGCGGACCTGCATGGTGTGGGCCGAGCTGGCCCGGCCGCTGCCGTGGCAGTCGACGCACGGGTCATCGACGATCATGCCGCGCCCGCGGCAGTCCTTGCACGGCTCGGAGAGCGCGAACGCGCCCTGGCCGCGGCTGACGGTGCCGGCGCCGACGCAGGTCGGGCAGACCCGCGGGGTGGTGCCGGACTTGGCGCCGGTGCCGTTGCAGGTGCGGCAGGGGGCCTGGCTGGTCATCCGCAGGGGGACGGTCGCACCGTCGACGGCCTCGTCGAAGGCGAGGGTCACCTCGGTCTCGACGTCGGCGCCGCGCCGGGGCTGGGCCTGTCGGCCGCCGCCGCGGTTGAAGAGCCCGCCGAAGACGTCGCCGATCCCGCCGCTGCCGGTGTTCTGGCTGCCGCTGAAGAGGTCGCCGAAGTCGAAGCTGTAGCTGCCGTTGCCCTGGCTGGGGCCGCCGGCCCGGAAGCCGCCGTTGGCGAAGAGGCTGCGGGCCTCGTCGTACTCCTTGCGGCGCTTCTCGTCGGACAGGACGTCGTAGGCCTCGGAGATGTCCTTGAAGCGTTCTTCGGCCTTGGTGTCGCCCTTGTTGGCGTCCGGGTGGAACTCACGCGCGAGCTTGCGGTAGGTCTTCTTGATCTCGGCGGCGGTGGCGTCCTTGGGCACGCCGAGGACCTTGTAGTAGTCCTTCTCCACGTAGTCCTTGCCACTCATGCGTCCACCTCGCTCCGCTCGGCAGCCGCTTCGCGCAACACGCACCTTTCAACGATTCGCTCGCTGCGCTTGCTCATGCGTCCACCTCGCTCCGCTCGGCAGCCGCTTCGCGCAACACGCACCTTCCAACGATTCGCTCGCTGCGCTTGCTCATAGCTGCCGCCACCTCCCGATGTCCATCCTCGCTGCGCTGTCAACAGCCGCACCGCCGGGTGCTGTTGACAACGCGCTGCGGAGTCGGCCGCCGTACTGGCCGGCGTACGACTCCGCAGCGCACTGGTTGTCAGCTGTCACAGGTTGTCAGCTGTCCGAGCCACCGTCGGACTTGTCCGTGTCCCCGGGCTTCGCCTCGCCGTCGGGCGCGGCCGTGGTCTGGGTACCCGGCTGGGGCTCCGCGACGGCGACCATGGCGGGGCGGATGATCCGCTCGCCGATGCGGTAGCCGGGCTGGAGGATCTGCACGCAGGTGTCCTCGGTGACGTCCGAGGAGTAGCTGTGCATCAGCGCCTCGTGCATGGTCGGGTCGAAGGGCTCGCCCTCCTTGCCGAACTGCTGGAGGCCCAGCTTGGCGACGACCGTCTCCAGGGACTCGGCGACGGACTTGAAGCCGCCGGTGACCTCGCCGTGCTCGCGGGCGCGGCCGATGTCGTCCAGCACCGGGACCAGGGACTCCAGGATGTTGGAGACCGCGATCTCGCGGACCGTCAGCCGGTCGCGCTCGACCCGCTTGCGGTAGTTCTGGTACTCGGCCTGCAGGCGTTGCAGGTCACCGGTGCGCTCGGCCAACTCCCGCTTGGCAACGGCGAGTTCGTCGGAGCCCGAGCCGGTGCCGGAGTCGGCGGCACCGGCCGCGGCGGCCTCCTCGGCGGCCTTGATCACAGCCTCGTCGGCGGCGGAGTCGTCGCCGGGCTTGCCGCCCTGCGGCTTGTCCGTCATGCCGCACCGCCCTTGGGCTTCTCGTCGTCCACGATCTCGGCGTCGACGACGTCGTCGTCCTTGGCCTGGGTGGACTCGCCGGCCGGGGCGGCACCGGCGGCGTCGGCGTTGGCGTACAGCGCCTGGCCGAGCTTCTGCGCGGTGGTGGAGACCTTCTCCGAGGCTTCGCGGATCTTCGCGATGTCCTCGCCCTTCAGGGCCTCCTTGAGCTCGCCGATGGCGGTCTCGACCTCGGCCTTGACGTCGGCGGGGAGCTTGTCGGTGTTGTCCGCGATGAACTTCTCGGTCGAGTAGACGAGCTGCTCGGCGGAGTTGCGGGTCTCGACGGACTCGCGGCGCTTGTGGTCCTCCTCCGCGTACTGCTCGGCCTCGCGCATCATGCGCTCGATGTCGTCCTTCGGCAGCGCGGAGCCGCCGGTGACGGTCATCTTCTGCTCCTTGCCGGTGCCGAGGTCCTTCGCGCCGACGTGCATGATGCCGTTGGCGTCGATGTCGAAGGTGACCTCGATCTGCGGCAGGCCGCGGGGGGCCGGCGGCAGGCCGGTCAGCTCGAACATGCCGAGCTTCTTGTTGTACGCCGCGATCTCGCGCTCGCCCTGGTACACCTGGATCTGCACGGACGGCTGGTTGTCCTCGGCCGTGGTGAAGATCTCGGAGCGCTTGGTCGGGATCGTGGTGTTGCGCTCGATCAGCTTGGTCATGATGCCGCCCTTGGTCTCGATGCCGAGGGACAGCGGGGTGACGTCGAGCAGCAGGACGTCCTTGACCTCGCCCTTGAGGACACCGGCCTGGAGCGCGGCGCCGATGGCGACGACCTCGTCCGGGTTGACGCCCTTGTTGGCGTCCTTGCCGCCGGTCAGCTCGCGGACGAGCTCGGCGACGGCGGGCATGCGGGTCGAGCCGCCGACCAGGACGACGTGGTCGATCTCGGAGAGCGAGATGCCGGCGTCCTTGATCACGTTGTGGAACGGGACCTTGCAGCGCTCCAGCAGGTCGGAGGTGAGCTGCTGGAACTGAGCGCGGGTGAGCTTCTCGTCCAGGTGCAGCGGGCCCTCGGCGGAGGCCGTGATGTAGGGCAGGTTGATCGAGGTCTCGGAGGACGAGGACAGCTCGATCTTGGCCTTCTCGGCGGCCTCGCGCAGACGCTGCAGGGCCATCTTGTCCTTGGACAGGTCGACGCCGTGGCCGGCCTGGAAGACCTTGACCAGGTGGTCGACGACCTTCTGGTCCCAGTCGTCACCACCGAGGTGGTTGTCACCGTTGGTGGCCTTCACCTCGACGACCCCGTCGCCGATCTCCAGCAGGGAGACGTCGAAGGTGCCGCCGCCGAGGTCGAAGACCAGGATGGTCTGGTCGTCCTTGTCGAGGCCGTAGGCCAGGGCGGCCGCGGTCGGCTCGTTGACGATGCGCAGGACGTTGAGGCCCGCGATCTCACCGGCCTCCTTGGTGGCCTGGCGCTCGGAGTCGGAGAAGTACGCCGGGACGGTGATGACGGCGTCGGTGACGGTCTCACCCAGGTAGGCCTCGGCGTCCCGCTTCAGCTTCTGCAGCACGAAGGCGCTGATCTGCTGCGGGTTGAAGTCCTTGCCGTCCAGGTTGATCTTCCACCCGGTGCCCATGTGGCGCTTGACCGAGCGGATGGTGCGGTCGACGTTGGTGACCGCCTGGCGCTTGGCCACCTCGCCGACCAGGACCTCGCCGTTCTTCGCGAAAGCGACGACGGACGGCGTGGTCCGCGCGCCCTCGGCGTTCGTGATGACGGTGGGCTCGCCACCCTCCAGAACGCTGACGACCGAGTTCGTCGTACCGAGGTCGATGCCGACCGCGCGTGCCATCGTAGATACCTCCACGGAAGAGTTGAGCTTTACGGGCTCAAGGATGCATGACCGGATGGGTGCCGTCAACAGGGATGAGTCGCCGTCGCTCAACTTTGCTGAGCGGTAGGCTTCCCGCGCCCACGGCGTGTGTGGCGCCACGTGACTGCCGCCATAGCTTGGGAACCTTCTGGAGAACTGGTGGCGGGCGGTAATGTCCGGGCCGTCGACCCGGCAAGTTACCGACGAGTACACTCCTTTCCACACAAGACCTTTCAAAGACTGCTCAACAGCAAGCCGCAGGAGACGGAGAGCCGATGCAGCTAGCAGCGATCGTCATCTCGCTGGTCACGTTCGTGATCGGCACCGCGCTCGCCGCCCGTGCGGCGCTGTACATCTACGAAGTGGTACGGACCGGCCAGCCGGACTCCACCCGCTTCGGTCAGCCCGCCCAGCGGGTGAAGACCGTCGCGGTCGAGTTCGTCGGCCACACCCGGATGAACCGCTGGGGGATCGTGGGCATCGCCCACTGGTTCGTCGCGGTCGGGTTCTTCAGTCTGGTGCTGACCATCGTCAACGCCTTCGGCCAGCTCTTCGACGCCGAGTTCGCGCTGCCGATCATCGGCCACTGGATGCTCTGGCAGCTCTTCGTCGAGCTCGTCGGCACCCTCACCACGCTGGGCATCGCGACGCTGATCGTGATCCGGCTGATGAGCCTGCCGTCCCGGTCCGGCCGCAAGTCCCGCTTCGCCGGCTCGATCGCCTGGCAGGCCTTCTACGTCGAGTACACGATCCTCGGCATCGGCCTCTGCATCCTGATGCTGCGCGCCCTGGAGGGCGCCCTCAACGGCGTCGACTCGTACGGGCCCGAGCACCTGGTCTCGTACCCGCTGGTCTCCGCCTTCAGCGGCCTGTCGCACGGCACGCTGGAGAACCTGATCTACCTCTTCGCGATGCTGAAGATCTGCATCTCGTTCGCGTGGGCGATCACCATCGGCATCAACCCCTCGATGGGCGTGGCCTGGCACCGCTTCCTCGCCTTCTTCAACATCTACTTCAAGCGCGAGGAGGACGGCGGCACCGCGCTCGGCGCCCTGCGCCCGATGACCAGCGGCGGTCAGCCGATCGACTTCGAGGACCCGGCCGAGGACGCCGTCTTCGGCGTCTCCCAGGTTGAGCACTTCTCCTGGAAGGGCATCCTCGACTTCTCCACCTGCACCGAGTGCGGCCGCTGCCAGTCGCAGTGCCCGGCCTGGAACACCGGCAAGCCGCTCTCGCCGAAGCTGCTGATCATGAGCCTGCGCGAGCACGCCTTCGGCAAGGCGCCCTACCTGCTGGCCGGTGGGGGCAAGGACGTGGAGGGCGAGGAGAAGGCCACCGCCGAGCAGCTCAAGGACGTCCCGGCGGCCGCCCTGGCCGAGGCCGAGCGCCCGCTGATCGGCACCGCCGAGGAGAACGGCGTCATCGACCCGGACGTCCTGTGGTCCTGCACCACCTGCGGCGCCTGCGTCGAGCAGTGCCCGGTGGACATCGAGCACATCGACCACATCGTCGACATGCGCCGCTACCAGGTGATGATCGAGTCCTCGTTCCCGACCGAGGCCGGGGCGATGCTCAAGAACCTGGAGAACAAGGGCAACCCGTGGGGCATGGCCACCAAGGCCCGCCTGGACTGGGTCAAGGAGCTCAAGAAGGAGACCGGCATCGAGGTGCCGGTGATCGGCGAGGACATCGACCCCGCCGAGGTCGAGTACCTCTACTGGGTCGGTTGCGCCGGCGCCCTGGAGGACCGCGCCAAGAAGACCACCAAGGCCTTCGCCGAGCTGCTGCACACCGCGGGCGTGAAGTTCGCCATCCTCGGCAAGGAGGAGTCCTGCACCGGTGACTCCGCCCGCCGGCTGGGCAACGAGTTCCTCTTCCAGATGCTCGGCGCGCAGAACGTCGAGACGCTGAACGCGGCCCTGGAGGACGCTCCGGTCAAGCGGATCGTCGCCACCTGCCCGCACTGCTTCAACACCATCGCCAACGAGTACCCGCAGCTGGGCGGCCACTTCGAGGTCATCCACCACACCCAGCTGCTGCAGCACCTGATCGACGAGGGCAAGCTCGTCCCGGTCAACCCGGTCGAGGGCCTGATCACCTACCACGACCCCTGCTACCTGGGCCGCCACAACAAGGTCTACAGCCCGCCGCGCGAGATCATGGACAAGGTCCCCGGTCTGCGCCAGCAGGAGATGCACCGGCACAAGGAGCGCGGCTTCTGCTGCGGCGCCGGCGGTGCCCGGATGTGGATGGAGGAGCGCATCGGCAAGCGGATCAACACCGAGCGCGTGGACGAGGCGCTGTCCCTCAACCCGGACATCGTCTCCACCGCCTGCCCGTTCTGCCTGGTGATGCTCTCCGACTCGGTCAACGGCAAGAAGAACGAGGGCGCCGCCAAGGAACACCTGAAGGTGGTCGACGTCGCCCAGCTGCTGCTCGACTCGGTGAAGGCGACCCCGCCGGCCGCCGCCGAGGAGCCTGCGACGGTGGACGCGTAGCGTCCTCTGTTCGACAGTTCTGCTACAACACCCGGCCCGGTGGTCGCCGTGAGAGCGCCCGCCGGGCCGGGCTTTTTGCGGGCCGTGGCGGGCCGTGGCGGGCCGGATCCCGGGCGGATCCCGGGCGGGACTCGTAGGGGAGTGGTGCCAATCGCACGGTCGCCTGAGTCTGCGCCCGTTGGGAGGAAATACAGTAGACGCCAGACCGGCCTCGTGCCGGTCGACCCGTTCCGGACGCCCGGACGGGTCCAGACCACCGACGGAGGTATCGGCCCGCCGGGCCGGGCCGCGGAGAGCACAAGGGGAACAGCGCAGACCATGACCGAGGCGATCATGCTGGTCGGTGGTAAGGGCACGCGACTGCGTCCGCTGACCACCCACACCCCCAAGCCCATGCTGCCGGTGGCAGGCGTCCCCTTCATCGCACACCAGCTGGCCCGCGCGGCCGCCGCCGGCGTCACCCGCGTCGTGCTGGCCACCTCGTACCTGGCCGAGGTCTTCGAGGACCACTTCCAGGACGGCACCCCGTACGGCATCGAGCTGGTCTACCTGACCGAGCGCGAGCCGCTGGGCACCGGCGGCGCCATCCGCAACGCCGCGTCCGGGCTGACCTGCGGCCCCGACGAGCCCGTGCTGGTCTTCAACGGCGACATCCTCTCCGGCGTCGACATCGCCGCCCTGCGCGACGGCCACGTGGCCGCCGGGGCCGACGTCACCCTGCACCTCACCCGGGTCGAGGACCCGCGCGCCTTCGGCCTCGTCCCGACCGACGAGAACGGGCGGGTGCTGGAGTTCCTGGAGAAGCCGGAGACGCCCGAGCAGATCGTCACCGACCAGATCAACGCCGGCTGCTACGTCTTCACCCGGTCCGTCATCGACCGCATCCCGGCCGGCCGCGAGGTGTCCGTCGAACGCGAGACCTTCCCCGAGCTGCTGGCCACCGGCGCGCTGCTGCGCGGCGTCGTCGACACCTCGTACTGGCTCGACCTCGGCACCCCCGCCGCGTTCGTCCGCGGCTCGGCCGACCTGGTGCTCGGCAAGGTCGACTCCCCGGCCGTCCCCGGCCCGACCGGCGACGCCCTGCTGCTGCCCGGCGCCACCGTCCACCCCGGTGCGGTGCTCAGCGGCGGCACCGTGGTCTCCGAGGACGCGGTGATCGAGGCCGGCGCGATCGTCGAGGGCAGCGTGATCCTGCCGGGCGCGGTGGTCGGCCCGGACACCCTGGTCAAGGACTCCATCGTGGGCGCCTTCGCCACCGTCGGCGCCCGCTCGGCGCTGGACGGCGCGGTGATCGGCGACGGCGCGGTCGTCGAGTCCGACAACGAGCTGCCGAACGGCATCCGGATCGCCTGCGGCACCCTGCTGCCGGTCGGCGCGGTCCGCACCTCGGCCGGCCCGGGCGGCTGCCCGGCCGGCACCGCCGCGGCCGCCTCGGTGCACGGGCCCTCGGTCAGCGCACAGCGGTAGGCGCCCGGGCCGGGGCGCTGCCGCCGGGCCGGCCGTGGCGCCGCCCGGCGGCGGGATTTCGGCCGCGTTCGTCTCAGGCTCGCTGCAAACCGGCCCCGGCTCCGTCCAGGCCCCACGCGGACTGGGCCGGACGGGTACCGTCAGAGCGTGGCTGGTAATCAATACGACAGCGGGCAGGGCGCCGACCCGCACGGCGGGTGGGCGTCCCCTCCGCCGCCGGCGGGGCCCGGGGGGCACGGGCAGACGGACGGGCCGGAGTACTTCACGGCCCCGCACCGGGGTGTGGCCGACGGCCCCGACGGCACGCCCGGAGGCCCCGGCGCACCGGGCCCGCAGGGCGGCTACGACCCGTACGCCGCCGACCGGCCCGGCAGCACCCGGGCCTTCCCCACCGGCGACCCGTACGCGCCCTCCCAGCAGGGGTACTACGACCAGGGCCAGTACCCCGGATACCCCGGGCAGTCCGGATACCCCGGGCCGTCCGGGCAGTCGGGGCAGTCCGGGTACCCGCAGGAGGGGTACGGCCCCGAGGGCTACGGCCAGGACGGCTACGGCCAGGACGGCCACGGGCCGCAGCAGCAGCCGCCGTACGGCCAGGACAACGTCACCGTCTACCGGGCCGGCGGCCAGTCCGCCCCGCACGTCGCCGGGCCCCGCCCGCACTGGCGCGAGCTGCTCATCGGCATCTTCCGCGCCCCCACCGCGACCTTCGACCGCACCCGCGACCACCAGGTCTGGCTGCCCGCCCTCACCGTCTCGATGCTGTACGGCGCGCTCGCGGTGCTCGGCATAGGCCTGACCCACGACGACATCGTCGACTCGACCTTCACCGTCGCGCTGACCGGCATCGCCGCCGCCGCGATCGGCTTCGCCGTGGCCGGAGCGCTCTTCGGCGGCGTCACCTACGCGCTGGCCCGCCAGCTCGGCGGGGACGGCCCGTGGAAGTCGACGGTCGGCCTGGCCGCGCTGATCGGCTGGCTGACCGACGCGCCCCGGCTGCTGCTCGACCTGGTGCTGCCCTCGGGCAGCGCGGTCGTCCAGGTCGCCGGCTGGGCGACCTGGGCGTTCTGCGCGTACCTGCTGACCAGCATGGTCCGGCGGGTGCACGACCTGCCCTGGGGCAAGGCGGCCGCCGCCTCGGCGGTGCAACTGCTCGCGCTGCTGGTGCTGATCAAGCTGCCGACCCTGGGCTGACGGGCGGAGGGCAGAATGGTGGACGGGTCCCGGTCAGGCCGGGCCCGTCCACCGTCTTCAGCCCCTCTCACCCGTTCTCCGCCCCTTCACCCCTTCACCCCCCACCCCTTCACCCGTTTCACGTCACCGGAGCCAGGAATGACCCTCCCCACCACGCACGTCAGCTTCCCGGCCGGGGCGGTGACCGGCGAGTCGACGGTGATCGCGGTGCACCCGCTGGGGGACGGTCGGCACGCCGTCGTGACCGGGGCCACCCCGTTCCACCCGCTCGACCACACCTGGCCCGACCAGCCCGCCGACCTCGGCACCCTCACCGTCGACGGCACCGAGCTGGCCGTCGTCGACTGCCTCACCGGCGCCGTCGGCCCGGACGGCGGAACGCCGCTGGTCGGCGCCGACATCCCGGTCCGGCGCGGCGACGAGGAATGGTCCTGGCTGGTCCTGCACGTCGTCGACACCGACCCCGGCGACCTCCTCGGGCGCACCGCCGTCCTCACCGTCGACGCCGACCGCCGGGCCGCCCTCAGCGCCTCGCACAGCGGCTGCCACCTGCTCGCCCTCGCCCTCAACGAGGCCCTCGCACCGCGCTGGCGCAAGGACCCGGGCCGCTCCGACGCCCTCGGTCACCCCGACTTCGACAGCCTCGCGATGGCCACCTCGGTGATGGACACCGAGGCCAGCACCGACACCTACCGGCTCGGCAAGTCGCTCAAGAAGAAGGGCTTCACGGCGGACGCCACCGACGAGTTCCCCGCCCTCGCCGACGCCCTGCCCGCCCTCACCGAAGCCGTGAACGCCCGGCTCGCCGCCTGGGTCGCCGCCGACGCCCCGGTCCGCATCGAGGTCCCCGGCCCCGAGCTCACCGCCCGCCGCCAGTGGCACTGCGAACTGCCCGAGGGCGGCGCGCAGATCTTCTGCGGCGGCACCCACCTGCACCACCTCGGCGAACTCGCCGAACTCCGCACCGAACTGCGGCTCTCCGAGGACGGCACCGAACTGGTCGCCGTCACCCGCCCCAAGCGGGCCTGACGCCGCAAGCGGGCCTGACGCCCCAAGCGGGCCTGAGCACGCGGGAAACGCGACGGGCGGCCGCCCCTCGTCCGTCATCGGCGAGGGGCAGCCGCCCGTGTTGCGTGCGCTCCGCCCGGATCAGACGTCGGTGCGGTGGAAGTTCATGAACGAGCGGGACGGCGTCGGGCCACGCTGGCCCTGGTAGCGCGAGCCGTACCGCTCCGAGCCGTACGGGTGCTCCGACGGCGAGGAGAGCCGGAACAGGCAGAGCTGCCCGATCTTCATCCCCGGGTACAGCTTGATCGGCAGCGTCGCGACGTTCGACAGCTCCAGCGTCACGTGACCGTTGAAGCCGGGGTCGATGAAGCCGGCCGTCGAGTGCGTCAGCAGGCCCAGCCGGCCCAGGCTCGACTTGCCCTCCAGCCGGGACGCCACGTCGTCGGGCAGCGAGATGACCTCGTACGTCGAGGCCAGCACGAACTCGCCCGGGTGCAGGATGAACGCGTCGTCGCCGTCGGGCTCCACCAACCGGGTCAGGTCCGGCTGCTCCTCGGAGGGGTCGATGTGCGGGTAGCGGTGGTTCTCGAACACGCGGAAGAAGCGGTCGAGGCGCACGTCGATGCTCGACGGCTGGATCATCGCCGGGTCGAACGGGTCGATGACGACCCGGCCCAGGTCGATTTCGGTCCGGATGTCCTTGTCAGAGAGCAGCACGTTTCGAGGTTACGTGCACGACACGGCCCCGGACGAATCCGCCCGGGGCCCGTTCCGTCCTCGTGTCGACCGTCAGGCCAGGAACTCCACGGCCTCCAGCCGCATCGCCCGGGCCAGTTGCGGCGCCGACAGCTCCCGCGCGTCGGCCAGCACCGAACTCCGCAACCGTCCGCACTGCGGACAGCGGATCAGCCGCCCGGGCCCGAGCCGGCCCGGCCCGAGGTTCTGCATCGGGAACGTGGTGGTGCTGAACAGGTGCCCCTCGGCACAACGAACGACGGCGCGCTGCTCCATCGATCCCCTTCCCATCCCTAACCCAGTACTCACCCGTACTCATCGCGCCCCGGCGGACCGAGCCCCGGGACAGCGTCACATTAGGGGATGTTCCGGACATTCCACATCGTGGCTCGCCGCCCCGGACCCACCCACCGGAGCACTCCTACGCGGCCCACACAGTACGCCCCCCACCCGCCCCCACCCCGCTCCGCCGCACCCCTGGGCGGGCCGTGCAACCACGGTCACGAATGGGGTACAGTGACACTGGATTGAGCGGTCCCTGACGGCTCATCAGGCGGGCGTAGTTTAATGGTAGAACATGAGCTTCCCAAGCTTAGAGCGCGAGTTCGATTCTCGTCGCCCGCTCCAGCAGTAAAGGCCCAGGTCATACGACCTGGGCCTTTCGCATTGTCTAGACCAATCCGACCCCGCCGTGCCAGACCCGTGCCAGAACGCGGCTGGGTGATCTTTGAAGTCACGCGTCTTCCGATCGCTGCGCGACTGGAAGGCCGAGCCACAGGGCGGCTCTCGGGGCGATGGAGGCGCTAACGGCAGTGAGCCGGGCTGGCGGCGATCCTCTGCTCGGGGAGAAGCGACTGTCACCGTGGCGAGCCGAGTCGTCGGGCCTGTGTGCCCCGTGGAAGGCGGGGGCGTGGCTTGCCGCCGACCGCTGCTGTCCTGATCGGTGTGCTGATTCACAACTCTTGACCTTTATTTGGTAGTTGATCGATAGAAGATTTGATCGTCCCATCGCAGGATGGGATAGGTCACCGCGGTGGTTTCCACAGCGGCAGGGGCGGGATGTGATGCCGGCAGGGTGCAAGGGGGATGCGGTGCAGGACGGTTACTCGGTAGATCTGGGTGCGTTAAGGGACGCGGCCGCAGGCGTGAATGGCACTCTCGAGCAGGTGAGCCAGCGGAAGGTCGCCGACATACCCCATGACTCGTCGGCGATCGGTCATGGCCACCTGGCGAGCACGCTGTCCGATTTCCTGAGTCGATGGAATCGTGGTGTGGACAACCTTGCCAAGGATGGCAAGGAGATCAGAAGTCGGCTGACGCTCAGTGTGAATGCGTACACCAAGGCTGAGCAGGACGCACACCAGCATGTCGTGCAGAGCGGCAACATGGCGACCGCTCCCGGGGCCGATCCCGGAGTGCGCTGATGGCGGCCGAACTCGGGACCACGAGCGATCCGAAGTCGTTGGTCCCCGGAAGTCCGGCGGCGATCTACGCGACCGAGGCCGAACTGCGTTCCTATGGAGACCACCTGCATCAGGCAGGAGCCGGACTCCAACGGATTGACACGGTTGACGGCTGGCGTGGAGACGCCGGAGACGCCTTCCGCCACGCATTCCATGGGCAGCCGGGAAAGTGGCTCCAAGCTGGCGACGCATTTCACGATGCCGCAGACGCACTCAAGAGCTATGTCTCGACTCTGGTGTGGGCACAGGCCCAGGCAGCTACAGCGGTCAGCCAGTGGAACTCCGGCGACAAGGCAGCCGCAGGTGAAACGCTGCGCGGTGCCAGAGAACAGCTGTCATCTGCTGGTGACAGTGCAGCTTCCAAAGTTGGGAAGGCCCGTGACCTGGCGCCGCCCAAGCCGGGTTTCTGGTCCCGCCTGGGCGACGACATCGGTGGGTTCTTCTCCGATGCTGGGCATTTCGTCGAGAAGGCCGGAGAGGTGGTTCTTGGCGACCTCGCGTCGGTGGGCAACGCCATGGTGCATGACCCGGGTGCTGTGCTCCAGCTGGCAGGTGGGCTCGGCCTGGCGGTGCTCGGCGCGGGCGGCGAGATCGGTGGCTTCGCTCTCGACGTCACTGGTATCGGGGCGGTGCTGGGTGTGCCGGTCAACGTCATCTCAGCCGTGGCCATCACCGGCGGTCTCGGGATGGCCGGCGTTGGTCTGAACACGATCATGCATGACGCGGCTGGTCCAGATCGGGTCAACATGAACTCCGACGGAGGCGGTGGCGGTGGTGGGGGAGACACCGGCGGCGAGCCTGTCTCGAATCGCGTCCGGCCCCCTCGGGAGGGTGACACTAACTACGTTGTCGACAATCCCTCTGATCTTTCGGATACGATCACCGATATCGATCGGGTGGAGAACGGGACCCTCTGGGAGGAGAAGACGGCCACTGGCCAGGACCCGCGAATGGACCCCCAGAAGTGGGTGCAGAAGAATGTTGTCAAGAAGCTCGACTCCTATATCCGCGCTCGTCCCTATCTTGAGGGTTACGAGAATGCCCCACTTGGTATGGACTTCACGGAGCCGGGAGCAACGCCCCAGTTCAGGGCTGCGGTTGAACAAGCTGTCGAGGATTGGAAAGCCGCCAATCCGGGCGTAGATGTATCAGTTAGGTGGGCGCAGTGAGTTGTATTTTCCAGGTGGGGGACGAGATCGTGTGGGATCCGTCGAACACGGTGGCCAGGTTGTTCACCGGAGAGGCGGCGGCGGTGGCATCTGCTTTCGGGCTGCATCCGGGAATCGGTGAGATCATCGAGGACGAGTGCGAACTCGATATCCCGGTCCTGGAGGCCTTTATCGCCGAACTCGTGCGGCGGTACCACGAGGCGACCCACCCAATCCTCCGATCGCTCACGGTGGGGTTCATCGCTACGGCGTCGGTTCTGGTCGAGCGGGCTGGCGGGCAGCTTCCGTCCGGTGAGCCGGACCAGGTCGCGGCCTGGGCCCAGTTGCGCCAGGAGCACGCGAGGTCGATGCCGCGCTGAACGGGACCGGACTGGTCGCGGGAGCGCCCTCGGCTATGTCTCTCTGCCGCGGGCACTCGTCGGCCAGTTCCACCGGATGGGTCGGTACCGGGAACGCGGATGAGTGTGCTGCGGTGCCAGGAGCGGTCGTACCGGGCGCCGCAGCACACGGCGCTGCGCAGGTCTATTAGTTGGCGCAGGTCGGCTGAGCCAACGGATGGTTTGGGCGGGCCACGCCTCACGGGCATCAACCGCCAGCTGGGTCGTTGGCCTGGGCACTCATGTTGTTACTCCGCTTCCTCCCAGAGCGTCTCGTGGGCCTCGCGATCGCCCGTCGTTCGCTTGCGCCGGGCGCTGCGGATGTCGACTACGGCGGCGCTGATGCCGTTGGAGATCTTGGTCTGCTGCTCCTCGGTGGAGTGCTGGTAGATCAGCGCGGTACGGGGGGAGTTGTGGCCCATGAAGGCCATGAGGTCCCGGAGGCTGGCGCGAGGACGTTGCCGGTGTGGCGGAGGTCGTAGAAGCGGAGGTGGTCGAGCCCCAGCTTCTTGCGGGCCTTGCGCCACTTGCGGCCGAAGGTCGAACGGCGGAAGGGGGCTCCGCGCTCGCCGACGAAGAGCAGGCCGTCCTCTCCTGGCCGCTTGCCCCGACTCAATTCCTGCAATCCAGGCTTTTCTTCTCTCCATCTCCTGCTGGGCTTGGATCAGGAGCATCCTCCGCCTTTCCTCCTTGAGCGATTGCACTTCTCGCTCGTACTGTTTCAATCGGCGGCGATGGGAATGGGCAACGATGATCTCGACCGGTAGGACCAGAAGGAGGCCGATGGTTAGTGCTATGGATATATTCTGGATCCTCATGAAGCCATCGCCGGGATCTGATACCGCTACCGGAAGGCCCTTTGTCACGTTGTTGATGATGGGAAGCCCAAGAGAGCCCAGTATTACTAGTCCAAGCTTCCAGGATGTGACCTTGCGGTGTGGGAATTCTGGCTGCTTTCGCAAATTTCAAACGCCCTAACTGTTCGACCGCGCCGGCGCCGAAGGAGCCTGCTCTGGCCGGTGACCGAGGAGCGTGAGGATCCTACGGCTCATCCGGGCTCAGGGCTCGTCTCCTTCGCTCTCTCGCGAACCCAACGAAGGAGACGAAGATGAACTTAACTCCAAGGGATGGTCCGAACGCCCCGGCAAAGATTCATACTGCTCCCCACCAGTCGCGCTGGCCGCCATGGTCCCAGACTGGCGCCGTGAGAAAATTTCCGGCAAAAAGTGCCGGCCATCGCCCTGTCTCTTTTGGAACCCGGCCTGCTCGAAATTCGAAGTGCATGGCCACGGTGGCGAAGGAGATGAAGGTGTAGACGTTCAAGACCCGGGGCAAGGGATTTATGTCGGAGTATCTTTCAATAAATCTGATCTGATAAGGCCACTCCCGCGCCGTGATGATTGCTAGAATCATCAAAGGAATGGCTCGCCGTACGTCTCGGGCTAGGCTGTCAATCTTGTCCTCGTGCCGGAGGGCAAAATCGGCAAATCCTTCAAAAAGGGGATTCGGGGCTGTTTCTGGATCCAGGCCCTTCCAGGCCCTTCCTGGCTCTGACTGCCCCGTTGAATCCCTCTTCCTGAGTTCTTCCTCGCATGCGCATCCCGGCGCTATCGACGTACGCCTCAATCTCGGCCGTGAATCCGCGCATGCTATCGCTAGATAGCTTTGAGTCTGCGGAGATTTGAATCGAGGAAGGAGCTTTCGAGGTTTCTCTCAATTTTCTGGTCAGGTTTGTCCAGAAAATGTCACCCGCGTCTGGGTCATAGGCGAATCCCAGTACTGGAATTCTGCTTTGTTTCCAGTCTTCATAGTGATCGTCGATTGGGATGGCGTAGCCGCGGGCGCGCTTGTACTTTTCCGCTCTTGACTTGGATCGCGATGTAGCGGCCTGTTCGTTTACCCCCCCACGAGTGAGGTCTACGATGAGGTCTTCGCCGTGGTCGTTGCCGCCATCGATTTCCTGCACGATGTGTTCGTAGTCTTCAAGCAGGGTGCGAACGGCGTTGACGCCAGCCCTTTCGATGCGGTGGCTCGGACGGAGGGTAGCCACGGCCCCCTTCTCCTCACGCTCTGTTCGGCGCACCCCACCGAAGGTCACTGACATGTAGCGGAGGTTCGCGAAGATCTGTGCAAGGTGGGGCAGTTCTCGACTGGCCGCCTGGGATCGTGTCCTGCGGGCTTCCTTCAACTGGTCGAGGAGCCGGCGAGTTGCCTCGCTGCACCGAGCAGAGCGTTGAGTTGAGAGGTTGGCGCGCGTCCGGGCCCATGCGCGGGCTGGTCGGCAAGGACGGCAGCGGGTATCCGCTCAGTAGCTGTGCCAGATGTGTGCCAGAACGGGTGGTGAACGGGGGACAGCAGCGGTCTGCGCTGGGCGTCCGAAGGGGCGATGCGTTGGCATCGCCGCAGGTCAGGAGCACTTTTTGGCTCGGAAGCCCAAAGATTCCCAAGCTTAGAGCGCGAGTTCGATTCTCGTCGCCCGCTCCGTACCGAAAGCCGCAGGTCACATGACCTGCGGCTTTCGCGTTGTCCGGACCGAGTTGGGTCCGCTGTGCCGGGGTGTGTTCGCGCCGCGTGGCGCGGCTGGCGGCCGGCGGCGGGGGTGACCGCTCCGGTCGGTCGGCGAGGGCACCTGACTGCACCGAGGCCGGTCAGGGACCGTGATCGGTCGGCGATGGATCGTTCCGACGATCCGACGTCGGGGAACTCATCGGTACTCGTGTCCCGGAGCCGGCTGTTCCTCGGTCGGGTCGTACCGGGCGGACGGCGGTGCCGGGGCGGTGTTCCGCCGGGGGATCCCCCCGCCGTATCGGGAGGCTCGGGTTTCTGCGTCCGCCCGCTTCGGCAGGCTACCGTGGGGCCGGACGCAACAGACTGGGGCGGTGGCGAACTTCTGCTCCACGACGGACCGGGGGGTGGGGCGCGGTGGATCCACTGTCGTTGTCGGCGGTGACGGCTTTCCTGGGCGCGGCCAGTGCGGGGATGGCCAATGAGGCGGGCAAGCGCGCTTGGGAGACCGTGGGCGGGTTGGTGGCCCGGGCGGTGGGGCGGGAGGTTCCGGCCCCGGCCGGGCCGGCCGAGCGGGAGTCCGTTGCGGGTCTGCTCGTGGCGGAAGCGCTCCGTGATCCCGACCAGGCCAGGGCACTTGCCGTCGTGATGAGCGGAAACGGTACCGGTGGGGCTGCGGCGCACGGGGTGCCTCGGTTGCTGCCAGCGTCGGCTCGCTTCTTCACCGACCGGAAGGGGCCGCTGGAACTGCTCGACCGCGAGGCCGACCGCAAGCCCGACGGCCTCCCGAAGGTGGCCGTCCTGCACGGCCCGGAGGGAATCGGTACCAGTTCGCTCGCCTTCCACTGGGGTGGTCGTGAAGCGGGCAGGTTTCCGGACGGGACCTTGTACACGGATCTCCGGGGCGGCTCGGCGAACACCGCCCCGACGCCTGCGACGGTCCTGCGGCACTTCCTGCTGCGCCTGGGCGTCCCGGCGGAGCATGTTCCGCCGGCCGTGGAGGACCGGATCGACCTCTACCGCTCTCTGCTCGCCGGCCGACGGTTGCTGGTCGTGCTCGACCACGCGCAGTCGGCGGCGCAGGTCCGGCCGCTGGTCACGGCCGCGCCCGGGGTGTTCACCCTGATCGTCGCCCGCCGTCCGCTCACCGGCCTGGACGCGGTCACCATCCCCGTCGGCCCGCTGTCCGACAAGGACGCCAAGCGCCTGCTGGCCGAACTCGCAGGTCGACCGGCCATGTCGACGGCCCGCGCCGCACTTCCCTCGGTGCTGGAGCGGTGCGCCGGTTCCCCGTTCGCACTTCGTGCCATGGCCCCGTATCTGGCGACGGGGTCGTTCGGCAGTGGCGGGACGGCGAACCCGCTGCCCCCGGTGCGGGCGGCGGCCGAGGAGTCCTATCGCCGGCTCGAACCGGAAGCGGCCAGGATCTACCGCCTGGGATCACTGAGGCCCTGGCCCTCCCTCAACCCGGCCGCAGTGGCGGCGACGGCTGACGTCTCGCAGGCCGAGGCGGAACGGGCACTGGCCGAACTGGCGGATCTCCAACTGCTGGAGAGCACCGGGGACGGCCGTTACCGGTACCGGCCGGCAGTGCGCTCCCACGCGGAGGAGGCCGCCGCCCGGGAGGACGGCCTGGCGGGGTGCGCCGCAGCCGTGGCCCGCACGGTGGACTGGTACCTGCGCTTCGCCGTCCGGGCGGACTACGCGGCGCTGAAGGAACGCTGGCACCTGGGCCCGCTCTACGCCGAATTGGGCCCGGGCGCGTACGAGGACGAGGGCGCGGCGGTCGCCGCACTGGTGGGCGAGTTGGGCAACCTGGTGGAAACCGTGCTCGCGGCAGAGGAGTTCGGCCTTTTCGACACCGTCTGCCAGGCCGTCGAGGCACTCTGGGCGGTTCAGCTCAAGGCCGGCTGCCACGATGCCCTGCTGCCCGCGCTGCGGGCCGGGGCCCGTGTCACCGGACGGCATTGCCCGGGCACCCGGACGGCCGGTCGGATGCACACCCAACTGGCCTTTGCGCTCATGGAGTTGCGGCAGGACGAGGAAGCCGAGCGCGAGTTGTCGGCTGCTACGGACGACGAGGCCCGGGTCGGGCACACCCGTGGTCGAGCGACCGCGGTCGAATCGCTGGGCCTCCTACGGTTGCGGCAGTGGCGTTTCCGGTCCGCGCTGGAGTGCTTCGAGGAGGCCGACCAACTGCTCGACGGGATCGGCCCGGGTGACGAGGGCGCCGCCGATCTGCCGCGTGCTCGCGCGCTGTTGCACCGTCATCGGGGCCGGGCCCTGCGGGGCCTCGGCCGGTTCGACACGGCGGAGCAACGGCTCGACGCGGCACTGGAGTTCTTCCGGGACAGCGGGGAGCGGTACAACACGGCCCGCGTGCTGACGGACCTCGCCGAGCTCCACCTCGACACTGCCGACCGCACCGAGGCGCTCCCCCTGATCGACGAGGCCTCCGCCCTGCTGAGCCGGGAGAACGCGGCCGTTCACCTCAACTACCTGGCCGCGTTGCGTCTGCGCTGCCTTCCCGCTCAACCCTGACCCGTACGCGTCGCAGGCCGGTTCCCGTCTTCACGATCAGCCCGGTTGCCACCAGCTCCGCCACCTCCGAGCCGGTGCGCAGCCGGGAGTGCAGCGCCGAAGCGTACGCGGCCGGGTCTCCGGCCGCGTCGGCCGCCAGCGTGAGCCGCAGCCCGTTGCGGTGCAGCACCGTGCACTCCCGGGGGCCCGTGACGTAGGCGGCGAGCGAGGCGGAACGGTGACGGCCGAGCACTTCGGCCGCCCACGCCTGGGGTGGGCCGAGGCGGGGGTCGTCCGCCTCGCCGTACCGGTAGATGACGTCGGCGATCTCCAGCACTCCGGGATCGAGGGTGTCCTCATGCACGGCGAGGTGTCCCTCACCGTCGGCGGCGTCGGGTTCGTACCGTGGCTCGGCGAAGCGCTGGACGGCGATGGTGCCGTCCGCGGTGGTACGGGTGAGGACGCGCAGCGGTGCGGTGCGCAGCGGCGGCTCGTACGGCGGCAGCGGCAGTGGGTCGAGCACCGCCGGGGCGGTCGGCTCGGTGATGCCGATCAGCCGGTAGAAGAGACTGCGCAGCAGTGCCGCCGACTGTCCCGGAACCGAGCTCGTCAGCTCGGCCGGCCCATCGAGGGGGCGGTGTTCGGCCAGTAGCTTGTCCAACTGGGGCAGCAGTGCGCCGTACGGATCGAGGCGGGGCGCGGATCGGACGAACGCCGCGACGGGCGAGGACGCTCCGAGGGCCTCCGGGTCGGCGGCTCCCAGCAGGACGGGGGTGCCGCAGGCGGCGGCGTAGTAGCTGACCGAGCCGAAGTCGCCCAGGACCACGTCCGCGGCGATCAGGGCCTGGCGCCAGCCTTCGAGCGGGTCGACGAGGGCGAGCCCGGCCCGTCGGGCCCGGTCCAGCCAGAGGCGGACCTGGCCGGGGCCGTGGCCGTGCCAGATGTTCGGATGGAGGACCGCGGCCACCCGGTACTCGTCGACGGGGAGCTCGGAGGTCAGCCGGGGCAACAGGAGCGGGAGGACGTCCTCCGAGCCGGCGTCACCGAAGAGCGAGGTCGGGTTCCAGGTCGAGTTCAGCAGGATGAGGCGCTGTCCCGGATGGACGCCCAGTGCGCGACGGTACCGGTCGCGGTGGTGCCGGGCCGCGAGGATGCGGTCGAAGCAGGGGTCGCCGGCCAGCACGGCGGTCGGCAGGGCCGCAGGGCAGGACTCGGCGAGCCGGTCGATCTGTTCGGGGTGGGAGAAGACCATGGCGTCCGCGATCGGGACGCCTTTTTCGGAGAGGACCCACTCGGGCCCGAGCCCGAACGTGGCGTCCGGCGTCCGGCGTCCGGCGTCCGGCGTCCGGCGTCCGGCGTCCGGCGTCCGGCGTCCGGCGTCCGGCGTCCGGCGTCCGGCGTCCGGCGTCCGGCACGGCCAGCTTCTTATTGTATCCGATGCCATGGGAAAGGACTGTCAACTTGCCTTTGATGGCGTCGAGTTGGCCGCCGAAGCTCGCCGATATGGCCAGGTCCACGGGAACTGAGAGGGCCTGCTCCCAGGGCAGGACAGGGACACCCGTCGAAGCGAGCAGCTCCACCACGCCGGACTGGAAGGGCGACGACCCGGTGCAGGTCGCCAACAGCTGGAGCCGTAGATCGTCACGGAACAGCGGGAGCACGTCTAGCAGCCGCGTCGCGGCCGTCACGTTGTGGACGACCAGCAGGACCCGCCGACACCGTCCGCGGGTGGCCCATCGGGCCGCATCGGACCCCACCGGTACGCGAACCCAGTGCTCACCCACGTCGCTATCCCAACCCTTCCGCGTCGAGGCCTCCGTGGCCACCGTTTCCGATCTTGAAGCCCGGAGGGGCCAACGTATCGCGGTGAGGCGAGAACCCTTGGCTGTACTTCTTCTGGACGAGAACACGGGGTTGCTTCCACCGCCGGTCGGGCCGGATCCGTGCCGGAACGGGTGGTGAACGACGGGCGGCAGCCGCCACCGAAGGGCGTCCGAAGGTGCACCGCCGAGTCGGGCGGACGGTGTTCGGGCGGACGGTGTTCGGACAGGTGGTGTGGGGGTCGAATGCGGATCCGATCGGGGGCTTCACTCGATGGGGCGAACCATGGCGTCAAGGTCCCCTATGTCCTGATTGCCGGACGTGGGCGGGCGGGTCGTTCGGATGGGATGGGCGGCGGAAGCGACGGAAGTCGTCACTTGAATCGCCCGTCGGAGGGGCCATGAAGCTCGCGCGGACCAAGATCGCCGAACTCGCGGCCGTCGCGGTGAGCACGCTGTCGCTCGCCGCCATCACCGGCTCCGCGACGCCCGCCGTGGCCCAGCCGCCCATCTGTGGTGAGGCCGACTGCCCGGTCCTGAAGCCCGTCGGCATGAGCGCCAGCCAGGGGACGCTGAACGTCACGAGCCTGCAGCTGGAGAACATCTCCGCCAGCGTCACCGACATCGTCACCGGGCGGCCGCTGGTGGGCTTGCAGGTCCGGTTCTACACCTCCGGCGGCCGGCTGCTCGGCTCCGCCTACACCAACTACGGCGGCCTCGCGGGCATCACCGCCACGGAGAACCTCGGCCCCGGCACCATCCAGGAACTGCTGAACGGCTACGACGCCGTACTGGTCGCCGACGGCGTCCACGTGGCGACCTCGGCGCACGGGGCGATCACCATCGGTACGGACTGCGCCACCACGCCGCCTCCCAGCGACCGCCGGCTCAAGTGCGACGTGGTCCCGATCGACTGGAGCCGCTGAGCGTGGGCCTGTTCCGACGCTCCGGGAAGGCGGCCCCGACCGCCCCGGAACGCACCGAGACCGCTGACACCGCCGCGGTCGCCCCGGCCGGGGCGGTCAACGGCCGTCAGGTGCTGGAGACGGTCGTCGCCCTGCCCATCAGCACCTGGCGCTACCTGTGGGAGCCCGAACAGGTGCGGCACATCGGGCCGATGGCCCAGGACTGGCACGCCTCCTTCGACTTCCACCACGAGAACACCCGCGTGATCCCCGTCGTCGACGCCAACGGCATCGCCCTGGTCTGCATCCAGGCCCTGAACCGGCGCATCGACGAACTCACCACCGAGGTCCAGCGTCTGCGCGAACTCACGCAGGCCGCCGAGCCGAGCCGGTGAGCGGGCGGGAACGACCCCCGGCGGCCGCGGTCGGGACGGCGGCCGCGGACGAGGCCGGACTCGCGGCCCTGCGGGAGCTGGCGGGCGCATCCGGGGAGCGCTTCCGGCTCCGCCCGGAGCCCGGACCGGAGCAGGAGCCGCGCACCCTCACGGTGGGCATGGGAACGTACGACGACTACGACGGCGTGTACTTCACCGTGACGAGCCTGCTCCTCTACCACGCCGAGGTGATGGACCGGGTCAACCTCCTGGTGGTCGACAACCACCCCGCCGGCCCGCACGCCTGGGCGCTGAAGCGGCTGGAGCAGGAGATCCCCCAGCTGCGCTACGTGCCGTACGACCGGCGCCTGGGCACCGCCGCCCGCGACCGGATCTTCCGCGAGGCCGCCTCGGACTGGGTCCTGTGCGTGGACTCCCATGTCCAGTTGCACCCCGGGGCGCTGGCCGCCCTCCTGGACCGCATCGACGCCCACCCCGACAGCGGCGACCTGCTCCAGGGCCCGCTGGTGTCCACCGACGGACGCGAGGTCTCCACGCACTGGGAGCCCCGCTGGGAACGGCTCATGTACGGGTCCTGGGGCACCGACCCGCGCGGCACCGACCCCGCCGCCCCGCCCTTCGAGATCACCATGCAGGGCCTGGGCCTGTTCGCCTGCCGCACCGGGGCATGGCCCGGCCTCAACCCCGCCTTCGCCGGCCACGGCGGTGAAGAGGGCCACCTGCACGAGAAGTTCCGCCGCGCCGGCCACACCGTGCAGTGCCTGCCCGCGCTGCGCTGGACCCACCGCTTCGACGGGCCCCGCCGCAGCGGGAGCCCCTCGACCTGGTACCAGCGCCTGCTCAACTACCTCATCGGCTACGACGAACTCGGCCAGAGCCCCGACGAGGCCGTCGACCACTTCACCGCCGTCCTGGGGGAGAAGGCCGTCCGCCAGGCCCTGGCCGACTACCGGGCCGAGAAGCGCAACCCCTTCACCGCCTTCGACGCCGTCACCTGCATCAACCTCGACGAACGCCCCGAGCGCTGGCAGGCCATGCAACGGCGCCTGGCCCGACTCGGCCTGCGCCCCGAGCGGGTCCACCGCCAACCTGCCACCGCGACCCCGGGCAACCATCACATCGGCTGCGCGCTCTCCCACCGCCGGGCCATCCAGCAGGCCCGCACCGACGGCCTGGAGTCCCTGCTCGTCCTGGAGGACGACGCCCTCTTCCTGCCCGGCAGCACCTGGGTGCTGCGCCGCGCCCTGGCCGAACTCGACGGACGGGCCTGGTCGTTGCTCTACCTCGGCGGTGCCGACTGGGGCCGGACCTTCCCCCGGGCCGAGGGCTGCCACCACCTCGAAGCGGTCACCGGCATCACCACCACCCACGCCATCGCCTACCACCACAGCGTGTTCGCCGACCTGCTCGACGAACTCCCCGACACCGTCGAAGGCATGGGTGTCTGGATCCGGCGCCACACCGCCCTCGACCAGTACCTCGCCCGCTGGGACCGGCCGGACATCTACCGCACCGTCCCGGTCGTCGCGGCCCAGACCGACCAGACCGACCTGGTCGCGGAGGACCTGCGCGACCAGTTCGCCCCCTGAGCCGCACCCGTACCCGGTCGTCGAAAGGAGCGCCGCCGATGAACGCCCCCCGCGTGCCCCGCGCCCACCGCGACGGCCTGCGCGTCAAGGAACTCGCCGACCGCCGCCTGGCCGTCTACGACGAGCACGCCCAACAGGGGCACCTCCTCAGCCCGCTGTGCGCCGTCGTCTTCCACCTCGCCGACGGCACCCGTACCCTCACCGACCTCACCGCCGCCGTCGCCCGCACCCACCCGGCGGCCGACACCGCCGTCGTCCGACTCGCCCTCGCCGAACTGAACACCGCCCGTCTGCTCGACACCGCGCCCGGCGAACCCGGCGAACCCGACGAACCCGGCGACACCCGGTAGCCGTACGGAGGGGGCGTGCAGGAGAGTGCGGAAGAGGGTGTGGGAACGGTAAGAGGCGGAACTGTCCATCCGCGCCCACCGTCCAAGCAGTGACGGAATCCCTGCCCGGCCTGAACACCGGGAGGAGCACGGAGGGGACCAGTGCAGTCAGGCGGTGCCGAACTGAACGTCGGATTCCCGGGTGGAGGCCGAGGCGGTGCGCCGGTCGTACCACCCTCCCGGTGGCCCGGACCGGCGCGGGCGGTCGATCAACTCGACGCCGCCGAGCGCTGCGAGACGTTGCTTCAGGACACCCTGGACGCCGTCCGGCCGACGCCGGTCTGGCAGGGGGCGGCGCCCAGAGCGGGCGCGCGGCTGCCGCTGCCGGGGCGGGATCCGGACCTGCGCTGGTACGTCACCCGGGGGCGGGACATCCTCACCATCGTCTCGGCGGTCCGGCGGGCGGCGCTGGTGGACGCGGTCGAGCGGCACTGGCGGCAGCGCGGCTGGACGATCACTTCGCTGAACGCCGGCCGGAGCCGCCCCGGAGTTGCCGCCGTCGCCCTGGACGGTTACCAACTAGCGCTGACATTCGGCGAGTTGGGCGAGGCTGGACTGACCGCGAGCTCGCCCGGGGTGGCCCACTCGGAGCGGCTGCCGTCATTGCAGGGCGCCGGGGTTCGCGGCCCGGCGCCGCTGCCGCACGTGTGCTGTCCGTATTGGAGCGCGATGGTCTAGCCGGAGGGCCCGAAAGGTGCGAGGCCCGAAGGTACGAGCCCCGCAAAGGCGCGAGCCCCGAAGGCGCGAGGTGCGGAAGGCCGCAGGCGCAGGGGAGGCGCGGAGCGAGTCCCCCCGGACTCGCTCCGCACCGCCTCGTCGCGCGGCTTCGGCGCTGCCGCTCCCCCCGACTCCCCGGCAGCCCCGCCGTTCCCCCCTGGCAGCACCCTCCGGCGAGAGCGGACTGCACAGGCCCCGGCGAGCCCCCACCTCCGGGGACGTCGTTGGTATCACGCTAACAAACCGCATGGTTGGTTTGTCAATAGTGGAGTCCACGAAAAATCCACAAACGTGACGGTCGGTCCGGAAGGTCCCGTCAGGCGCCGGACCAGCGGGTTGAGGTCCGACGCGATGCTCGACGGCCGTACGGCGGGTGCGCGGCGGGTGCCCGTGCGGGCGGCGGGCCCGGCACGGGCCGCGCTGGAATCCGACATTCCGAGAATCATGGCAGCACGCAGTGACACCGCGCGAGCGCTGAGCGCAGTGCATCGGTCGGCCTGCACTCCGGCGGACTGATGCGGCGTCGGCTGTGCGTGAGGGCCCGTCAGCGCAGCAGCCGGCGCTCCTTGGCCACCGCCACCGCGCCGGATCGGGTGTCCACCCCCAACTTGTCGTAGATCCGGCCGAGATGGGTCTTCACGGTGGCCTCGCTGATGAACAGCGCCCGGGCGATCTCCCGGTTGCCCAGCCCCTGCCCCAGCTGCGCGAGGATGTCCTGCTCGCGCTCGGTGAGCTGCGGTGCGGGCGCCCGCATCTGCGCCATCACCCGGGAGGCGACCGGCGGCGAGAGCACCGTGCGGCCCCGCGCGGCGGCGTGCACGGCGGCGAACAACTCCTCCGGCCGCTCGGCCTTCAGCAGGTAGCCGGTGGCGCCCGCGGCGATCGCCCGGGTGATGTCGGCGTCGGTGTCGTAGGTGGTGAGCACGAGCACGTGCGGGCCGCCCGGGGCGGCGGTGATCCGCCGGGTGGCCTCCACCCCGTCGATGCCGTCGCCGAGTTGGAGGTCCATCAGGACCACCTGCGGCGCCAGCCGGGCGGCCAGCGCGACCGCCTCCTCCCCGGTGCTCGCCTCGCCGACCACCTCGATGTCGCCCGCGCTGGCGAGCAGCGCCAGCAGGCCGGCCCGGACCACCGCGTGGTCGTCGCAGACCAGCAGCCGGACGGGGGCCTCGGCGGGGGAACCGGTGGCGCTCATGTGGTCACCTCGCCGCGCCCGTGGCACCCCGTGCGCCGGTCGGGGGCGGGTCCGCTTCGTTCGCTCATCGGTGCTCCAGGGGGATCGCGGCGGAGACGACGGTGCCCTCGCCGGGGGTGCTCTCCACGGTCAGCGTGCCACCGAACTGCCGCAGCCGGGCGCGCATCGCGGGCAGCCCGTACCCGCGGCCGCCGGCCGCCCCGGCCGCGCCCGGGTCGAAGCCCCGCCCGTCGTCGGCGATGTCCAGGACGGCCTGGTCGCCGAGGTAGGACAGGGTGATCGCCGCAGCCGACGCACCGGCGTGCTCCCGGACGTTGGCCAGCGCGCCCTGGGCGATCCGCAGCAGCGCGGACTGCGCGGCGGCGGGCAGCGGGACGGGCGTGCCGTCCAGGTGGAAGCGGACCGGCAGGCCGCTCTCGGCGGCCTCCCGCCCGGCGAGCGCGCGCAGCGCCTGGTCGAGCGGACGGCCGTCGGCGAGTTCGGCCGGCGCGAGGTCGTGGACGAAGCGGCGGGCCTCGGCCAGGTTGCGGGCCGCCACCTCGGCGGCGGTCCGGACGTGGGTGCGGGCGGTCGTCGGCTCGGTGTCCCAGGTGCGCTCGGCGGCCTGCAACAGCATCTGCTGGCTGGACAGCCCCTGGGCCAGGGTGTCGTGGATCTCCATGGCCAGCCGCTCGCGCTCCGCGAGGGTGCCCTCCCGCCGTTCGGTGGCGGCGAGTTCGCGCCGGGTGCGGACCAGGTCGGTGATCAGGGCGCGCTGCCGGGCGTCCTGCCGGTCCATGAACAGGAACACGCCGGTGGCGAGCGCGGCCACCGCGAACGGCAGCAGGACGAGGGTGGCGTCCGCCCCGCCGGCCAGCCGGACCTCGGCGATCACCACCAGCAGCGTCAGGGCCGCCACGAGCGGGATCGCCGCCCGGGCGGGGAGCGTGCGCAGTGCGGTGTAGATCAGCGGGACGGCGCACCAGGCGAAGCTCGGCGCGAGCAGCACCAGCACCACCCAGAGCGCGACCACCAGCGCCGGCGGCCACCGGCGCCGACGCGGAGCCCGTCCGTCGGGCGCGGCCCCGGGCGCGGCTTCAGCCCCGGGCGCGGGTGCCGGCGGGTGGCGGTGCGCGAGCCAGGAGCCGACCGGCTGGGCGAGGGCGAGGGCGGTGCTCAGCCCGATCACCCAGGGGATCCGGGGGTTGCCGGGGTGGTGGGTGAGGTAGCGGCTGAGCGAGGCGGCGAGCAGCAGCAGGAAGGCGGAGTCGAGCAGCACCGCCAGGCGGCCCGCGTCCGGGTCGTCGGCGTCGCGGCCGGCGGCGGGGCGGGGCTGCTGCACGGGTGGCTCCTGGCTGGACGGGCGATCGGCGCTTGGACGGGCGATCGGCACCCGGGCGGGCACGCGGCACCCGGGCGGGCCTGCGGCACCCGGGCGGGCCTGCGGCACCCGGTGCTTCGACGGTGCACCCGGTGCACCCGGTGCACCGGCACACCCGGCGCACTGACCTGCACCGATCCCTCGATGGTGGCCCGTCCGGCCCGGTCCCGCATCAGCCGATCGGTTGACGGGCTCGTCCTCCATCATGCCCGCGCGGTCGCGCCGGAGCGTCGATGTGGCGGCCCCCGGCCCGGCCGGAGGATCGAGGTGGAGCCGGGCGGAACCCCCTGCCGCCCGGCGGCCCCGATCCCGTTCGCCGATCCGCTGAGGAGCTGGACCATGAAGAAGATCTCCGTGCGCACCCGGGTGCTGACCGGCACCCTCGCCGCCGCCGCGCTCGCCGCCACCGTGGGCGCCGTCTCGGCCAGCGCCGAGACCTCCGAGACCCCGGCCGCGCCGGCCGCGGTGAAGGCCGACACCCAGAACAGGAACCTCGCCCAGAGCACCGGCCTGACCATCGACGCCGCGACCCGCGCCGCCCAGGCCACCCTGGACGCGGCGGCCAAGGCCGGCCAGCACGTCTCGGTCGCGGTCGTCGACCGGGACGGCGTCACCCGGGTGCTGCTCAAGGGTGACGGCGCCGGCCCGCAGTCCCCGGAGTCGGCGCAGCGCAAGGCGTTCACGGCGGTCTCCTGGAACGCGCCGACCTCGGAGCTGACCAAGCGGCTGGCCCAGGCCCCGACCCTCAAGGACATCCCGGGCACGCTGTTCCTGGCCGGCGGTGCCCCGGTGCAGTCCAAGGGCGCCCCGGTCGCGGCGATCGGTGTCGCGGGCGCGCCGAGCGGCGACCTGGACGAGCAGTTCGCGCAGGCGGGTGTCGCCGCACTGGCGAAGTGACCCCCGGCCGGTTGCCCCGTCCCCGATGCGCGGGGCGGGCCGACCGGCCAGGATGGGCGGTATGCCGACGATGACCGATGACCAGTGGCGGGTGTTCCTCGCCGAGGGCACCCGCACCGCCAAGCTCGCCACCACCCGGGCCGACGGCCGCCCGCACGTCGCGCCCGTCTGGTTCCTGCTGGACGGCGACGACCTCGTCTTCAACACCGGTGCGGGCACCGTCAAGGGCCGCAACCTGGCCCGCGACGGCCGGGTGATGCTCTGCGTGGACGACGACCGGCCGCCCTTCGCGTACGTCCTCGTGCAGGGCACCGCCCGGCTGAGCGAGGACCTGGGCGAGGTGCGCGCCTGGGCCACCCGGATCGCCGCCCGGTACATGGGGGCGGACGTCGCGGAGCAGTACGGGGCCCGGAACGGCGTGCCGGGGGAACTGCTCGTTCGGGTGAAGATCGAGAAGGTCTCCGCAGAACACGGGGTGGCCCTCTGAAAAGCCGGTGCCGCTGTCAGTGGTGCATGGCAGGCTTCCCGGTATGACGGCGTGGACCCTCAACGACATCGAACGTGCGATCCGCTCCTCCTGGGGTGTCGACACCTGTGCACCCGAGGATCTGGCCCACTGGCGTCCCGACAATCCCGCCCGCGGCCAGTGCGGGGTGACGGCGATGGTGCTGCACGACCTGCTCGGCGGCGAGCTGATGATGGGCGAGGTGCACGTCGGCGGGATCCGGACGGATCTGCACTGGTGGAACCGTTTCGCCACCGGCATCGAGATCGACCTCACCCGTGAGCAGTTCGGGCCGGACGAACTGGTCAGTCCCGGTCGTCCGGTCGCCCGCCCGGCCCGTCCCGGCCGGCTCCAGGCCCAGTACGAGCTGCTGAGCCACCGGGTGGTCACCGAACTGGAGCGCGGGCGCGTCCGGCTGCCGGAGCGCGCCTGCGCGTGAGCACGGCCCGCCCGCCCGTCCTCCTGACGCACCCGGCCGCCCGTCCTCCTGACGCGCCTGACACGAACGGCACGTCCAGCACACAGGGAGCAGCCGCTCCTGACGTACAGTCATTCGCGGATGCGGTGACGGCGATGGTGACGGCGACGGGAGTGTGCGATGGCCGGGACGACGATCGGCTTCGTGGGGCTGGGTGCGATGGGGCGGGGCATGGCCGGCAGCCTGCTGCGGGCCGGCCACGCCGTCCGGGTCTGGAACCGCTCGCCCGAGCCGGTGGCCGCCCTGGTCGCCGAGGGCGCCGAGGCGGCCGGCTCGCTCGCGGAGGTGTACGCGGCCGACACCGTGGTCTCCATGCTCGCCAACGACGAGGCGGTCGAACGGCTGCTGCTCGACCCCGCCCTGCTCGCGGGTGCCGCGACGACCCTGCACGTCAACATGGCCAGCATCTCCGTCGGGCTCGCCGAGCGCGCCGAGGCGCTGCACGCCGAGCACGGCATCGGCTACCTGGCCGCACCCGTCCTCGGCCGTCCCCCCGTCGCGGCGGCCGGCCGGTTGAACATCCTGACCGCGGGCGCGCCGGAACTGCTGGCCCGCGCGGAGCCGCTGTTCGCCGCGATGGGGGAGCGCACCTGGAACTTCGGCACGAGCCCGCAGCAGGCCAACACCGCCAAGATCAGCACCAACTTCCTGCTGGCCTGCGCGATCGAGTCGATGGCCGAGGCGTGCAGCCTGGCCGAGGCCCACGGCGTCCGGCCGACCGCCCTGGTCGAGATGTTCGCCGGCACGCTGTTCCCGGGGCCGGTCTACTCCGGCTACGGCGCGATGGTGGCCGAACGCCGCTACGAGCCGGCCGGGTTCAGGCTGCCGCTGGGCCTCAAGGACGTCGGTCTGGCCCTGGAGGCCGGGGCCGCGCGGAACGTCCCGCTCCCGTTCGCCGGCATCCTGCGGGACGCCTTCCTGGACGCGCTGGCCCACGGCGACGCCGACAAGGACTGGGCGGCCGTCGCGGCCGTCGCCCGGCGCCGGGCCGGCCTGCCCGACTGAGTGAACTCCGGGGCGCCGGGCGTGGAATAACCGGAGTGCCGGGGCTGCTCGAACCTCCGTCCGCACCACCAGCCCGGGGGAGTCCCGATGGCCGACCAGCCGACGGGCGCCGAGGCGCCACGCACCTTTCTGTTCCTCAACGCCAGTTCGCGTGTCGACGGCAACTCCGAGCAACTCGCCCGGCTGGCCGCCGAGGCGAGCCTGCCGGCCGGGGCGGAGCAGCGCTGGCTGCGGCTGAGCGAGCACCCGCTGCCGCCCTTCGAGGACCTGCGGCACACCGGGGACGGCCGTTACCCCGAGCCGGTCGGTCACGAACGGACCTTGCTGGACGCCACGTCGGCGGCCACCGACCTGGTCTTCGTCGCACCGCTGTACTGGTACTCGCTGCCCACCAGTGCGAAGCTCTACCTCGACCACTGGTCGGCCTGGCTCCGGCAGCCCGGGGCGGACTTCCGCGCCCGGATGCGCGGCGGCACCGTCTGGGGCGTCACCGCCCTCGCCACCGAGGACGACAAGGCCGAGCCGCTGATCGGCACGCTCCGGCTGACGGCCGAGTACATGGGGATGCGCTGGGGCGGCGCGCTGCTCGGCAACGGCACCCGCCCCGGGGACGTGCTGCGGGACGAGCGGGCGCTGATCGCGGCCAAGTCCTTCTTCGCGGACTGAGCCCGCGCACCCGCTCCGGCGGGCGTTGGCGCGGGCGTTCGCGAGACATGCACGCCGACGTTCGCCGGGCGTTCACACGACCGATCGGTTCACGCCGCGCGAGGCCGTGCGAGACGACCCTCCGGGCGTGTACCCGTCACTCTCCGGTCATCTTTCGGAAAAGATCAAAAGCCCTATTGAGGGACGGAGTTGGGTGATTCGGGCGCTCCTGTCCCGTGAGCGGTTCCCAGCGTGACACCCGCCTTCCGGAGTGGCCGGATCCTTCGGTAATCTCCGTCGGACTTTCAAGCTCCGCGGGGGGCTCGCGGCGTCCACGGCCGCCCGCCCCGCCGCGCCCCCGGGCCTCGCCCGGACTCTTCCGTGAGGTCTCCCTTTGTCCATACGTCGCAGTCTTGCCCTTGCCGGCGTCGCCGCGCTCACGTCCTCGCTCGTGCTGTCCGGCGCCCAGGGCGCCCTGGCCGTCGGCACCACCGGTTCGCCGTCGGCCGCCGCCCAGCCGGCCGGGAAGGCCTCCCACCAGAGCCTCGACCTCTCGGTGAACGGCGTGCCCGGCACCTTCATCGCCGGTGGCGACGCCCGCGACTTCACCTTCAAGATCGACAACTCGACGAAGCACGACTTCCTCTTCCTCCCGCTGCTCAAGTTCAAGAACAAGGCGGGCTCGCTCAAGGCGAAGGACCTCAAGGTCCAGTACCAGCTGCCCGGCGGCCAGTGGCAGACCGGCTCGGTCGCCGCCGACGGCGGCGAGGACAAGGACAAGTCCGTCCTCACCCTGCTCGGCGCCCTCGGCCAGGACGGCAACCCGACCGACGACGACCTGCTCGTCGTGAACCGCGGCAAGAGCTTCTCGATCAAGGTCCGGGTCTCCTTCACCTCGGAGGCACCGCTCGGCCGGGCCGGCGTCGTCCCGGTGGTGTTCTCCGCCGAGCTCGACGACGAGACCCACGAGCCGGTCGACGGGGGTCACCTCAGCTGCGACGGCGTCCGCGGCGCGGGCTTCGTGATCAAGGCGGGCGGCGGCGGCAAGCCGAGCCCGACCATCACCCCGACCCGCACCGGCAAGCCCAGCCCGACCGCGAGCACCTCGGCGACGGCCACCCACTCGCCGACCGCGAGCACCTCGCCGACGGCGACCGCCACGGCCACGGCCACCGCCTCCACCACGGCCACCCCGACCGCCGAGCCGACCACGCCGGCGCCCTCGGTCCCGCCGACCACCCCGACCGCCCCGACCACCGGCGAGCCGTCCGGCTCCGCCTCCGCGTCGACGTCCGCTCCGGCCCCGGCCGACGGCAACGGCGACACCGCCGGTCCGATCGACTTCCCGGTGGCCGTCCCGACCCTCACCCCGCCGCCGCTCACCCCGGCCGCCGTCACCAAGGCCAAGGCCGCCGCCGACAGCGGCGACAAGACCCTGGCCCAGACCGGTGGCGGTGACGACACCACCGCCATCGCCGCGGCCGGCGGTGTCGTGCTGCTCGCCGGTGTCGGCACCCTCGTGGTGCTGCGCCGCCGCAAGTCGGCCCAGCAGGGCTGATCGCGGCCGTACGGCACGTTCCAGCCGCTGCACCGAGGCGGCACCGCGATTTCGCCTGATGCCGCCTGGATACCGCCCGCGCCGCCCGACCGTCCGTTCGACGGACCTCCGGGCGGCGCGGGCGGGACACCTCCGTCACATAGGATGTCCGGCCGGAGGGGGGCGGAACCGGCGGGGAGAGGGACAGGTGCGGGGATCACGCACGGCACGGGCGGCCACCGACTACGAGTCGGCGACCGGGCGGATCGCGGGGCTGCCGCTGCGCAGACACCACGTTCTGCTGGTCGCCTGGACGGTGCTCTGGTTCTTCCTGGTCGAGCCCAGCGGAGGCTTCTCCTGGCACTACCTGCGCCAGGGTGAGCAGCTGCTGTTCAGCGACCACCCGGACGGCGGGCTGGCGCTCTACGCCCACCACCCGGAGCTGCAGATCGGCCCGGTCAGCCTGGCCGTGGCGCGACTCACAGCCCCGTTCTCGGCCCACACCGGCGAACTGATCGCCGAGGCGGCGATGTCCGGGCTCGGCCTGGTGATGCTGGTCCTGATCGGCCGCACCGCCGCCCTGTACTACCTGGGCACCGGTACCAATCACCGCCGCCTCCAGCAGCGCCTGCTGATCGCCGGGCTGGCGTTCATCCCGATGTGGGTCGAGGTCTCGGTCCGCTTCGCGCACCTGGACGACGTCCTGGCGCTGTTCTTCACCACCCTCGCCGCGCACGCCCTCGCCCGGGGCAAGCCCACCATGGTCGGCGTCTACCTGGCGCTGGCGGTGGACTCCAAGCCCTGGGCGCTCGCCTTCGCCCCGCTGATCCTGGCGCTGCCCAGGCCCGCCTGGCTGCGCAGCGCGATCTGGTTCGTCGGGCTGGTGGCGATCGCCTGGCTGCCGTTCTACCTGGGCAATCTGGACACCCTGGCCGCCGCCAAGTTCACCATCCCCAACCAGCCGGCTTCCGCGCTGCGCTGGTTCGGGGTCACCGACCCGGCCACCCCCTGGTGGGACCGTCCGACCCAGTTCGCCCTGGGCATCGGCCTCGGCACCATCGCGGTCTGGCGCGGCCGCTGGCCGGCCGTGGTGCTGCTCGGCGCGGACGCCCGGATCCTGCTGGACCCGAGCGTCTACACCTACTACACGGCCTCGATCCTGCTCGGCACCCTGCTCTGGGACGCGGTCGGGCAGAAGCGGCTCGTCCCGTGGTGGAGCTGGATAGCGCTGGCCGCGCTGTACGGCGGGACGCTGATCATCCCGTCCGACGCGGCCCGCGGCTTCGTCCGGCTGGCCTTCGTGGTGGTCTCCGCCGCGTACGTGCTGTTCTGGCCGACCCAGCAGACGCGCCGCCCGCGGTCCCCGGCGGACGGCGAGGGGCGGCGCCGCTCCTCCCGGCGGCGCGAGCGCGTCCTGACCGGTACCGGGGCCTGACCGGTACCGGAGCCTGACCAGCACCGGGGCCCGCGCGATTGCCCGCCTGCCCGCCTGTCCGCCTGTCCGCCTGTCCGCCTGCCCGCCCGAGCGCCCGAGCGTCTCGACCGGTGCCGGGGCCCTCCCCTCCGAGAACGGCTTGACCCTCACGCGACGTGAGAGCGGAGGCTGGTGGTCAGCACGAAGGGAGAACCCGGGATGAGCAGCGAGGGCTACTCGGTCGGTGCCGTGGCCAAGATCGCCAAGGTGACCGTCCGCACCCTGCACCACTACGACGAGATCGGCCTGCTGTCCCCCGCGGGCCGCACCCGGACCGGCTACCGCCGCTACCGGGACGCCGACCTCGACCGGTTGCAGCAGATCCTCTTCTACCGCGAACTCGGGTTCCCCCTGGAAGAGATCGCGGCGATCCTGGACGACGACTCGGTCAGCCCGAGCGAGCACCTCCGGCGGCAGCACCGGCTGCTGACCGACCGGATCAGGCACCTCCAGGACCTCGCCACAGCCGTCGAACACGCCATGGAGGCACGAAGAATGGGCATTCAGCTGAGCCCGGAGGAGAAGTTCGAGATCTTCGGCGAGGGCTACCAGGAGGAGTGGGAGCAGGAAGCCGAGCAGCGCTGGGGCGACACCGCTGCCTGGGCCGAGTCGCAGCGCCGCACCGGCGGCTACGACAAGGCCGACTGGCAGCGGATCCAGGCCGAGATGGCGGACCTCAACACCCGCCTGGTCGAGGCGCTCACCGCCGGCGAACCCGCCGACGGCGCCGCCGCCATGGACCTCGCCGAGGCGCACCGGCAGCACATCTGCCAGAACTTCTACGACTGCACGTTCACCATCCACCGCGGCCTGGCCGGGCTGTACGTCTCGGACCCGCGGTGGACCACCACCTACGAGAACCTCGCCCCGGGCCTGGCGCAGTGGCTGCACGACGCCATCCTCGCCAACGCGGACCGGCACGAGAAGGCGTAGCCGGGCACCGGAGACCGGTGACCAGAAATCGGATACCGGAAACCAGGCGCCGGGCCGCGTGGTCGGGGGGCTATGCGACCCCGTGCCCGAAGGAGCGCCGGTAGGCGGTCGGGGAGGTGCGCATCACCCGGCCGAAGTGGTGGCGGAAGGTCGCGGCGCTCTCGAAGCCGACCGCCGTCGCGATCTCCTCCACCGTCCCCTCCGGGGACTCCAGCAACGGCAGGCTGGCCGCGATGCGCTGGGTGACGACCCAGCGCATCGGGCTGGTGCCGTTGCGGGCGGTGAAGTGCCGCAGGTAGGAGCGGTCCGACATCCGGGCGGCGCGGGCCAGCAGCGAGATGGTCAGCGGGGACGACAGGTGGCCCATCGCCCACTGCATGCTGCGGGCGACCCCGTCGTCGTCCTCCTCGACCGGGCGGACCGCCGCCTCGATGAACTGGGCCTGCCCGCCGTCCCGGTGCGGCGCCACCACGAAGCGGCGGGCCACGCTGTTGGCCACCTTGGCGCCGTGGTCCCGGCGGACCAGGTGCAGGCAGAGGTCGATCCCGGCGGCGCTGCCCGCGCTGGTGAGCACGTCCCCGTCGTCGACGTACAGCACGTCCGGGTTGACCCGCACGTTCGGGTGGCGCTGCTGGAGCAGGTCGGCGTACCGCCAGTGGGTGGTCGCCTCCCGCCCGTCGAGCAGTCCGGCGGCGGCCAGCGCGAAGGCGCCCGAGCAGATCGAGACGATCCGGGCGCCGCGTTCGTGCGCCGTCCGCAGCGCGGTGACCAGCCCGGGGGAGACCACGCCGCCGAACGCGTTCGGCACTCCGGGGACGACCACCGTGTCGGCCGCGGCCAGTTCGTCCAGCCCGTGCCGGGCGGTCAGCGCGAACCCGCCGACCGCGTCCAGCTCCGTCCCGGGCCGGTCGGCGCACACCTTCAGCCCGTACCAGGGCGCCGCCAGCAGGCCGCCCAGCTCGGGCCGGGCCAGCCCGAACACCTCCACCACCACGCCGAGTTCGAACGGCGCCATGCCCGCGAACGCGTACACCGCGACGTGGTGCACCGGCTCCGGGCGGCGGCCGATGACGACGGACACCGGGCTCGGTCCGGTGCCGACCGGGTCCTCGACGTGCTGCTCGGTCATGCGGACCCCCTGCTGACGGGTGGCGGGATGGCGGTGAGTGTAGCCGTTCAGGCCAGCCGGGAGTCTTCCTCGAATCCGGCTTCCGGCTGCCGCGCGGAGGGCGCAAGCCCGCGGAGGACCGGCCCGGCCTGACCGACCCGTACCACGCGCACCGCCTGGGCCTGGTCCGGATGGCCGTCCCCCTGGTCGACCATCAGGACCAGGCCGAGGACGTCGTCCAGGAGGCCTTCACCCAGCTCTACCAGCGGTACGGCGAGGACCTGGACCGCAAGGTCACCAAGTGACACCGGGGCCCGGCCTCCCCGCCGCGGGGAGGCCGGGCCCTCGGTGCGTGGCTCAGGCCAGCGAGGCCATCCAGGCCTCGACCTCGTCGGCGCGGCGCGGCAGGCCGGCCGAGAGGTTCTCGTTGCCGTCGGCGGTGACCAGGATGTCGTCCTCGATCCGGACGCCGATGCCGCGGTACTCCTCGGGCACGGTCAGGTCGTCCTGCTGGAAGTACAGGCCGGGCTCGACGGTGAGGACCATGCCGGGCACCAGCAGCGCGTCGGCGTGCTCCTCGCGGCGCGAGTGGGCGCAGTCGTGGACGTCGAGGCCGAGCATGTGGCCGGTGCCGTGCAGGGTCCAGCGGCGCTGGAGGCCCAGCTCCAGGACCTTCTCGACGTCGTAGACCGAGGCGTCCAGCAGGCCCCAGGCGAGCAGGCGCTCGGCGAGCACGCGCTGCGAGGCGTCGTGGAAGTCGCGGAAGCGGGCGCCGGGCTTCACCGCGGCGATGCCGGCTTCCTGGGCGTCGTACACGGCGTCGTAGATCTTGCGCTGGAGGTCGTTGAAGCGGCCGTCGATCGGCAGGGTGCGGGTGACGTCGGCGGTGTAGAGGGTGTGCGTCTCCACGCCCGCGTCCAGCAGCAGCAGTTCGCCGGGGCGGACGTCGCCGTCGTTGCGGACCCAGTGCAGGGTGGTGGCGTGCGGGCCGGCGGCGGCGATGGTGCCGTAGCCGACGTCGTTGCCCTCGACCCGGGCGCGGCGCCAGAAGGTGCCCTCGATCCAGCGCTCGGAGGTGGCGACGGCCTGGCCGAGTTCGCGGACCACGTCGGTGAAGCCCTTGACGGTGGCGTCGCAGGCGGCGCGCAGCTCGCCGACCTCCCACTCGTCCTTGACCAGCCGCAGACCGCTCAGGAACTCCTTGAACTCGGCGTCCCGGTCGGCGTCCAGCACGTCGGCCAGGGTGTCCTCCAGGCCGGCGTCGTAGCCGCGGACGATCCGGGTGGGCACGGCGGAGTCCTTGGCGCGCTCGGCCAGCTCCTCGGCGGCCTTGCGCACGTCGCGCGCCGACAGGCCGAGCAGCTGCTCCTGCTCGCCCAGGCTGTGCCGGCGGCCGACCCACAGCTCGCCGTAGCCGTCCAGCCAGAACTCACCGTTCTCGCGGTCGGAGCGGGGCAGCAGGTAGAGGGCGAACTCGTGGCCGGCGTCGCCGGTGGGCTCGGCGACGAGCACGGCGTCCTCGGTCTGGTCGCCGGTGAGGTGCACGTACTCGCTGGCGGCGCGGAAGCTGTAGTCGGTGTCGTTGGAGCGCACCCGCAGGTTGCCGGCCGGGACGACCAGTCGCTCGCCGGGGTAGGCGGCGGAGAGCCGGGCGCGGCGCTCGGCCGCGTACGGGGCCTGGGCGACCGGGACGAGGCCGTGCAGGTCGGTGTCGGCCCAGCCGGTCTTCATCGAGGCGGCCAGTTCGTCGGAGACCTCGCCGTACAGGCCGTTCTTGCGGCCCTTGAACTGCTGCGGCTCGTCGCCGCCGACGGCTTCGGGGTTCTCGGCCACTGCGGGCGTGCGGTCCTCGGTCACGTGTAACGCCTCCTTGGGGTGGTACCGCCGCCCCTCGGGGGAGTGTCGGATCGCGACACGCGCGGGCGGCCGTGCGTCCATGGTACGGACGCCCGGCCGCTCGCCCGTTCGGGGTCGGGACGGCTGTTCGGGGCGGCTATTCGAAGCGGGCCGCGAGCAGCAGCAGGTCGTCGGTGGCCGGTCCGGGTGTCGGGGCGGGGCAGACGGCCAGCAGGTGGGCGCAGAGCCGGTCCGGGTCGATCCGCACGTCGCGCGGGGCGTCGGCGGCGGCCCGGCGCAGGTTGGCCTGGCCGGCGTGCAGGGTCGGGCCGCAGCGGCGGGCCAGCCCCTCGGTGTAGAGCAGCAGGGTGTCGCCGCGGTCGGCGGTGAGCTCGACGCCGGGGGCCTCCCAGCAGGCCAGCATGCCGAGCGGGGCGGAGAGCGAGGTCTCCACGAACTCGGCGCCGTGCCGGCCGACCAGGACGGGCGGGCAGTGGCCGGCGCCGGCCAGGGTGATCCGGCGTTCCTCGGGTTCCACCCAGGCGTAGACCGCGGTGGCGGTGCGGGCCGGTTCGGTGGTCTTGAGCAGCAGCTCCAGGTCGCCGAGGACGGACACCGGGTCCTCGCCCTCCAGGACGGCGTAGGCCCGCAGCGCGGCCCGGATCCGGCCCATCGCGGCGGCCGCGCCGGGGGCGGAGCCGGGGCCCGCGCCGGGGCCGTCGCCGGAGACGGAGCCGACGGTGAGGCCGACGGTGCCGTCCGGCAGCGGGATGGCGTCGTACCAGTCGCTGCCGCAGGAGCGGTCCAGGCCGGCCGGGAGGATCCGGGCGGTCAGTCGCAGGCCGGCGGGCTGGGGGAGCCGGTCGGGCAGCAGGCCGCGGCGCAGCGCCTCGGTGGTGCGTCGGACCCTGTCCGCCTCCAGTTGCTTGGCGAGCAGCGGGGCGGCGATCCCGGCGTAGCGGTGGGCCAGGTCGCGCTGGCGCTCGGTGGGTTCGGCGGGCTCGTCGTAGAACCAGACGACGGCGGCGAGCGGGCCGTCCTCCTCGGTGGCGAGCGGCAGGCCGTAGCAGCCGCCGAGGCCGAGCTGGGTGGCGAGTTCGCGCAGCCGGGCGCCGGTGGCCGGGTCCTCGACGAGGTCGGGGGAGTGCAGCCGCTCGGGCCGGTCCTGTTCGCGCAGCAGCCTGGCGAGCAGGCTCTGCTCGGACGGGACGGTCTCCAGCGCGCCGAGGCTGGCGCGGTCGAGGCCGAGGCCGACGGGCTGGCCGGGCCCGCCGCCGGGCATCCGGGTGACCAGGACGCCGCGGCGGGCGCCGAGCAGGGCGGCGCCGGAGGCGAGGACGGTGTCCAGGGTGGCGGCGAGGCCGCGGGCGCGGGCGAGCCGTTCGGTGTGCCGGTGCAGGCTGGTGAAATCGGACAGCCGTCCGGCCAAACGGTCCTGCACTCCGGCGGCCGGTGCCGTGCGGGCGTCCGCCGCGCCGTCCTGCGCGTCGGTGGGGCCGGGGAAGCCCGGCGGGTCGAGGACGGTGAGCCCGCCGGCGCTGCCGGGCTCGCCCGGCTCGGAGGGTGTCGACGACGACGGGTGGGACTCGGTCATGCCGCCACTCCTGACGCGGTGCTACGTGCCATGCGGAACCCCCAGGTACGGCCGGTGTGGAGCGATGACGGCCAAAGGGCGCGTTTCGCCTCGATTCGCTACTACTCGTCATTGATCGACAGCAATGCCACCACTTCTACACAGGCCATTTGGGGCATGTCCAGATCCAGGACGACGCGGTGGCCGGTTCCACATCCGCAAGACCCGGTCGGAGGGCGCGCACGGTTCGTGCGCGCGCCGGTCCGGTCGGGAGGCATGGAGGGGACCGGGAGCGGGCAGAACGGAGGGGACGGACCCGGCGGCCGTCCGGATCGTATGCCCGCGCCGCCCGGGGCCCGGGCTGGCCGGAAGTCTCTCACTCGTACGGTGGAACCAAGCGCGCCCGGGCGGCGTCCATCCGGTCGCATACGGGATTCTCGTTCCAGGGGCTGTTTCAGTGCGCGGCCCTTCTCATGTCGTGCTCCACACCGTGATCCACGTCGTCGCCGCGCCGCCCGCCATGCCGTCCGCCCCCCCTCGCGCCGCCGGGGCCGTGTCGCCGCGGGTCCGCGTGACGAGTCCCGGCGGTGCCGACGGGCCGGAGCGAACCGAGCGGTCAGGGAAAGGAACGAGCGCCATGCGTGAGAACCCGAAAGATCCGTGTCCGCCCGCCACTGCCCACGGCCCCGTCCAGGACGACGTCGCACGTCAGCGCCCGGATCGCCTCGCCGCGGCCCTGACGGCCGCCGTCGACCACCGCTGGCCCGTGGTGCCGGGGGCCGTCCTGCGCGGCGGCCACTGCTCCTGCGGCGACCAGGACTGCGCCGTGCCGGGCGCGCACCCGCACGACCCGTCGTTGCTGGCCGCCACCACGGACGCCCGGATGGTGCGCTGGTGGTGGGAGCGGCAGAGCCCGGACGCCCCGGTGCTGGCCGCCACCGGCTCGGTGGTCTCGGCGGTCAGCCTGCCGGCGGCGGCCGGCGCCCGGGCGCTGGTCCACCTGGGCGCGCTGCGGCTGCCGCTCGGTCCGGTGCTGGCGATGCCGGGCCGGTACGCGCTGCTGGTGGCCCCGTACTCGCTGGACGCGCTCGGCGAGATGCTCGCTCAACTCCCTTGGGTTCCGGGCTCGTTGCGCTACCACGGGGCGGACGGCTTCCTGCCGCTGCCGCCCGGCGGCGCGGCCGGCCGGGTGCGCTGGGTGCTGGCCCCGCGCCCGGACGCCGACGGCGGGGTGTGGCTGCCGCAGGTCGGGCCGTTGCTGGGCGAGTTGGTGGAGGCGACGGTCCGGTTGGACAGCGGTCGCTCGGCGTACTGATCCGCCGGTCCGTTCCCGGGCCGCTCGTCGGGGCCTTGCGGAAAACAAAAGATCCGGCCGCTGGCGACGGGGGATGCACCAGCGACCGGACTCTTTAGACAGTAACAAGGATCCGCGCCCGCGCCAATTTCCAAGACGCCCTGCACGCCCGGAAATTGCGGCTCCATGGCGACAATGTGACGCGTATCACCCGGATCCCGCGCGCTTTAGTTCAAGGTGACCTGACGGTTCACCAGGTTCGCGCGGGCGCGCCGCTCCTCGGCGGTCAGCGGGGTCTCGTCGGCGAGCACCGCGGCCAGCCGCTCGGCGAACTCGGCCGCCGGCTTCTCGCAGTCGGCGGCGGTCATGGCGAGCGGGAGGTCCCAGACCGGGACGGTCAGGCCGTGCGCGCGGAACGAGCCGACCAGGCGGGTGTCCGGGCCGAGCGAGGACTGGTCGGCGGCGCTGAGCCGGGCCAGCGCGTCCAGCAGCCGCTCCTCGGGCACGGTCATCACCCAGCGCAGGTGGTTCTTGTCGGGGGTGCCGCACCAGTAGGCGGCGTCGACGCTCGCCAGCTTCTCGGTCGGGATGGCCGAGGCGTTGGCGCGCTCCAGGGAGGCGGCGACCTCGCCGGTGGCGGTCTCGGCGTCCTCCAGCCAGAACTCGAAGCCGGTGTGCACGGCGGGCGTGAACGCGGCGGTGACGTCCAGCAGGTCCTGGAGCCGGCGCCCGCCCGCCTCGGTCCGGCGGGACGGCACCGGGTTGCCCGGCTCGGTGGCCAGCGCCAGCTCCAGGGCGTCCGCGAGGTCGCGGCTGAGGTCGCCGGAGGCGGACTGGGTCTGCAGGCCGAGCAGGATCGAGCCGTCCTGGCGGCGCAGGGCCGGCCAGGCCAGCGGCAGCACGGTGGCCAGGGTCACCGACGGGACCTCGCCGTTGGCGCCCTCGGCCACCCCGGCGGCCAGCGTCAGCGGCACCGTGGCGGCGGGCACCAGCTCGCGCAGCGCGACCCAGTCGGCCTCGCCCGACAGGCCCTCGAACGGGCGGTGCACCAGCTCCTGCACCGCGTGCGAGGCCTCCCGGCCGTGACACGCCTTGTACCGGCGGCCCGAACCGCAGGGGCAGTTCTCGCGGGCCCCCACCACGGGGACCTCGCCCGCGACGGCGGTGGTGGACTGACGCTGCGGCGCCTTCTTGGCGGCCTTCTTGCCCATGGTGCGGCTCTCCCGGGAACGGTGGTCCTTTGCTCCGGGCAGCCTACTGACGTTCCCCCGGCGCGCGGGCACGCGCGGGGCGGACGGGTGGGGAGCGCGCGTCGGCTCAGGCGCTGCGGGCGTCACCACCGGTGCGCCGGGCGTGCCGGGCACGGGCGGGCAGCGCCGCCCAGACCGTCACCTCGCCGGGCGCGTCGCGCACGCCCCAGTCGCTGGCCAGCTGGTCGACGATGCTCAGGCCGCGGCCGCCGCGCGAGGTCAGCGAGGGGCTGGCGGGCAGCGGCCGGGTGGTCGCGCCGCCGTCGGTGACCTCCAGGGTGAGCACGCCGTCGGCGTGCATCTGCCAGCGGACCAGCACGCCGCCGTCCGTTCCGCTCCCGTGTTCGTCGCGCTCCCGGCCGCCCGGGGCGGGGTGCGTCCCGGAGGGGACGCCGACCAGCAACTGGTCCACCACCTCGGCACGGGCACCGCGCCCCAGGGCCCGCAGCGGGCCGAGCGGACGGGCGTACCGACAGGCGTTGCTCAGCAGTTCGGAAAGGATCAATACGGCATCATCAATGACCGGTTCCGGTATCTCCCGGTCGCCGAGATCTCGACGCAGTCGGCGCCGTGCGACCCCGACACTCGCTGGGCCGTGCGGCACTGCCATGGTCGATGAAGTCGGCACTTCACGCGCCACCATCAACGCCACCCCCGGACCTCCTTCAGCGTATGCCGAGGGAGAGATGCCCCTTGGTAATGCGTCGGAAACGACCACCGGACGATCCCGCGAGGACATTTCAAGCGATTGCGACCGAGGGTGGACCTGAGGTCATTCCGTGCTCACCCTCCGTCGCACCGGTGCATGAATTCCGGCAATAACGGGCCCGGAAGGTTTGACTGCCGACCAGAACGATCAGGTTGAGTCCGGGCTTTGCGGAAGGTTGTGCGGGCGGCCCACCGCCCGGCGGCGGATCACCGACCGAGCTGCGCCAGCACCTCTGCGGGCCGGTTGGTGATGATCGCGGACACCCCGAGCTCCAGGCACAGCTCCACGTCGGCCGGTTCGTCCACGGTCCACACGTGCACCTCGTGCCCCAGCTCGCGCAGCCGCGTCACCAGCTGCGGGCGGGCCCGCACCAGGTCGATGCCCGGCCCGGCGATCCGCGCCCCGCCCGGCAGCGGGGAGCCCGGGCGCAGCCGGCCGAGCAGCGGCAGGGTCCGTTCGAACAGGAACACCCGCCGGTACTCCGGTGCCGAGGCGGCCACCCGGTTCAGCGCCACCGAGGAGAAGCTCATGATCCGGGCCGCGGGGCGCTCGCCCTCCCGGCTCGCACCGATCTTGAAGCGTTCGAGCGTCCGCAGCAGTTCGGCCTCCACCCGGCCGCGGTAGCGCACCGGGTGCTTGGTCTCGATCGCCAGGTCCACCGGGCGGCCGCAGTCCACCACCAGTTCCAGCAGCCGCTCCAGCCGCAGCACGCCGCGCAGCTCGGGATCGGTGCTGGGGCGGCCGGTCTTCCAGGCTCCGAAGTCGTACGCCTCCAGCTCGGCGAGCGTCATCGCCGAGACGGTGCCCTGGCCGTTGGAGACCCGGCCGATCCGGCGGTCGTGCACGCAGACCAGCTCGCCGTCGGCGGTCAGCCGGACGTCGCACTCGACCGCGTCCGCGCCCTCGTCGAGCGCGCGCCGGTACGCCGCCAGGGTGTGCTCGGGCAGGGCGTGCGAGGAACCGCGGTGGGCGATCACCTGGACGGTCGGCGTGCTGCGCGCCGCCGTCGAGGGCAGGTCTGGGCTGGTCACGGGCCCCACGATAGGCGGCCGAAGTGACGCGGAGGCGAAGACGGCCCCAACCTGCGGGGCCGTCTTCGGTGCCGGTCGATCAGCTCCGCGCGGCCCTGCGGGTCAGCGGGGTGAGCGCCCAGGTGACCAGGGCCGGCACCAGGAAGGCGAACAGCGAGGCGGACGTCCACTCCTGCGGGGTGAAGTGCAGGGCGTTCTGGGCGGAGGTCCAGAAGTCCGTCCACCAGCCGGCCACCGGGGTCGGCGCGATGAACTGGTAGACCGCGAAGCCGAGCACCCACGGCAGCAGCATCAGGCGGCGTGAGGGCGCGTCGGCGGAGAGGTTCCAGCCGTGCCGGCCGGCGCCGAAGAAGTAGTCCACCGCCAGCACCGCCAGCAGCGGCACGAAGACCGAGCCGATCAGGCCGAGGAAGTTGGTGTAGGTGTCGGTGAACTTGTCGATCTGCAGCGCCAGCACGGTGATCAGCAGGCCGATCCCGCCGGTCAGCACCCGGCGGTCCACCTTCGGCAGCAGGTTCTGCACCGACATCGCGGTCGAGTACACGTTGGCGAAGGACTGGTCCGTCTCGCGCAGCACCAGCACCAGCAGGAACAGCCAGCCGGCCCAGACGCCGAGGAAGGAGCCGAAGATCTTGTTCGGGTCGCCGTCGGACTGCAGCAGGGCCATCAGGCCGAGCACGTAGCACCAGACCTGGGCGATCGTGTAGCCGGAGAAGCTGCCCCAGAACGCCGAGCGCGGGGTGCGCGAGTGCCGGGTGTAGTCGGCGGCCAGCGGGACGAAGGAGATCGACACCGCGATCATCGCGTCGGTGGCGCCCAGGAAGCCGTGCCAGTTGCCGGCGCCCGGGTCGGGCACCCCCTGGCGGCCCAACTGGACGGTGAAGTACACCATCGCGACGGCGACCGCACCGGCCACGAAGCGGCGCAGCACCGCGATCGAGCCCAGCGGCCAGATGGTCAGCGCGGTGGTCAGCGCGCCCGCCAGGAGCACGAACAGCCAGCGGTAGCCGTCGGTGTGGGCGACGGTCTGCGCGCCCGCCGCGATCGTCAGCAGCTCGAACACGCCCCAGCCGACGCACTGGACGATGTTCAGCACGGTCGGGACGTACGACAGCCGGGTGCCGAACAGCCCGCGCAGGTTCGCCATCGCGGGCGCGCCGGTACGGGCCCCGATCAGCGCGGCCACGCCGAGCATCGCGGTGCCGACCACGGTGCCGGCCACGATCGCGGTCACCGCGGCGGCCAGCGACAGCTCGCTGCCCTTGGCCCCGAGCACGGTCGCGGCGGTGGAGAAGCCGATCAGGCTGACGCCCAGGTTCATCCAGAGCGCGAAGTGGTCCCGGAAGCGCAGCGTGCGCGGCGGCTCGGTGTCCAGCACGAGCGGCGCCTCGGCGCGCTCCGGGCGGTCCAGGACGGCGGCTGGTGCGGCGGGGCGACCCGCGTGGCCGCCGTCACCGCCGTCACCGCCGTGAGCGGTCGTGGACGGTTCGGGGAAACCCTTGGACGCGGGCGCGTCCGAAGAAGAGGATGGCGAAGCAGGCGGCATGGCCGATACTCCCTACGCCGGCATTACCCGGACAGGTTCCGGCGGTCTGCGCCCCCTCGACGGTCCGCCCACGATCCCGTGGCGTACGGTCGACCAGCGCACTCTCAGCCTGGATGGTCCAAGCTCCCGCGTGTCAGTTGTGAGCGACAGGCTAACCGGCCCGGGGGTGAACGCCAAGGCCACGGGGTGTGCGGCCCGCATCGCGGGACACCCGGCCGAGGTGGGGGAGCCTCCGGTCGTCGGCCTGGTCGTCGGCCTGGTCGTCGGCCTGGTCGTCGGTGCCGGACAGCCCGGTCTTCGGTCCGGCTGTCGGCGGCGGCTAAGGATTCTTATGAGTTATTCAGAGGGGTCCTTACGGCAATCGAATCGTCAGTACGAAAAACTATGGTCCTTGGTTCTGTCAGCTATGGAGGTCGTCCGTGAGCACCGAGCGCGAGGTTGGGCCCACCGGGCCGCAGGGGGAGCAGCCCTCGGGCGGCCCGGCGGCGGCTGTTCCCGCTTCTGACGGCCACGCCTCTGGCGGGCACCAGCCGACACTGGCCTTCGGCCGGGTCCCCGAGCCCGAGCCCGGGGCCGCGTCGGCCGCCGGGGCCGCGCCGGCCGCCGGGGCCGCGCTGGCCGACGGCGTCCCGGCCGAGGGCGGGCACAAGCCCACCGTGGCCTTCACCAAGGTCCCCGCGCCGGAGGCGGCCCCGCAGGTTCCGGCCGCGCCCGTCGCCGACGCGCCCGCCGCCCCCGTCGAAGCCGCCACCGGCTACATCGACGCGCCGCCGCCGGTTCTGCCGCCCGCCCCACCGATCCCGGCCGCGCCGGCGGCGCCCGTCGCGCCCGTCGCGCCCGGTGTCGAGAGCCCGGCCCTGCCGCCGGGTGCCAACCCGTACGCCACCCCGGCCCACGGCGTCCCCGCCGCCGGCGCGCACGACCCGTACGGCACCCCGGCCGCCCCCGGCGTGCCCGCCGCGCACCCGGCGCCCGGCCACCACCCGTTCGGCGCCGGCCAGCCGCTCGGCGGCTGGGGCGCCGCCCACGACGCCACCGGCGGCGGCGCGGGTTACCCGGGCGGCCCGGCCGGACCGCTCGGCTACCCGGCCGACTACCCCGGCGGCCCCGGCGGCCCGCGCAAGAAGCGCGGCGGCCTGGTCGCCCTGATCGCCGCCGTCGCGCTGGTCGCCGGCGTGGCCGGCGGTGCGCTCGGCGTCACCGTCGCGGACCGCAACGACAGCACCAACAGCGCCGACGACCACCGCAGCACCACCGTCCAGGCCAGCAACACCCAGAAGAACGAACCCGCCCCCGGCTCGATCGCCGGCATCGCGCAGAAGGCGCTGCCCAGCGTCGTCACCATCAAGGCGCAGGGCAACGGCGAGTCGGGCACCGGCACCGGCTTCGTCTTCGACACCGAGGGCCACATCCTCACCAACAACCACGTGGTCGCGCCGACCCTCAACGGTGGCAAACTGACCGTCAAGTTCGCCGACGGCAGCTCCTACAACGCCTCCGTCCTGGGCCACGCCGAGGGCTACGACGTCGCCGTGATCAAGATCGACAACCCGCCGAAGAGCAAGTTGGCCCCGCTTCCGCTGGCCGACTCCGACAAGGTCAACGTCGGCGACGCCACCGTCGCGATCGGTGCGCCGTACGGCCTGGAGTCCACCGTCACCAGCGGCATCGTCAGCGCCAAGGACCGCCCGGTCGCCTCCGGCGACGAGACCGGCGGCCAGGCCTCCTACATGAACGCCCTGCAGACCGACGCCTCGATCAACCCCGGCAACTCCGGCGGCCCGCTGCTCGACTCCAGCGGCGCGGTGATCGGCATCAACTCGGCGATCCAGTCCAACGCCTCCGCCAACGGCCGGGCCGGCAGCATCGGCCTCGGCTTCGCCATCCCGATCAACCAGGCCAAGTGGGTCGCCGACACCCTGATCAAGACCGGCAAGCCGGTCTACGCCAAGCTCGACGTGCTGCGCAACGACGACTACAAGGGCGACGGCGCGCAGATCCAGACCCGCGACATCCAGGGCCAGCCGGCCGTCACCCCCGGCGGCGCCGCCGACAAGGCCGGCCTCAAGCCGGGCGACGTCATCACCAAGCTCGGCGGAGTCCCGATCGACAACGGCCCCGCCCTGGTCAGCCGGATCTGGACGCACAAGCCCGGCGAGACCGTCGACGTCGAGTACACCCGCAACGGCCAGCAGCTCAACACCAAGGTCACCCTCGGCCAGCGGGACGGCGACAGCTGACCCTCACCCGCACGAAACGGTGTGCACCGAATCCCGCCGGACCCGTTAGGCTGACCTCCGCCTGGAGAGCTGCCCGAGCGGCCTAAGGGAACAGTCTTGAAAACTGTCGTGGCGTGACCCGTCACCGTGGGTTCGAATCCCACGCTCTCCGCTGGTTGGAGAACCACCTGCTCAGGGCGGGTGCCGAGATCACTCGGCACCCGCCCTCGGTGTTTGCGGCGGGCGGGGGTTGACCCTGACACGGTGGCAGGGGGTGGAGTGGGGGCACCATGTTGAACATCGGAGACTTCGCCAGCCACGGCCGGGTGTCGGTGCGGATGCTGCGCCACTACGACGCGATCGGGCTGCTGCGGCCCGCCAGGGTGGACCCGGTCAGCGGGTACCGGTCCTACGAGGCGGCCCAACTCGCCCGGCTCAACCGGGTGATCGCGCTCAAGGAGCTCGGCTTCACGCTGCAGCAGGTGCGGGCCGTCCTGGACGAGCAGGTGGACGCGGCCGAGCTGCGCGGGATGCTGCGGCTGCGCCGGGCCCAACTCGCCGAGGCGATCGCCGCGGACGAGCAGCGGCTGACCCGGGTGGAGGCGAGGCTCCGGACGATCGAGAGCGAGGGGAGCATGTCCGCACACGACGTCGTGGTGAAGCGGGTGCCGTCCGTCCGGGTGGCCGAACTGACCGCTGTGGCCGCGAGTTACCAGCCCGAGGACATCGGGCCGGTGATCGGCCCGCTGTTCGCGGAGCTGTGCCGGCGGTTGGCCGAGGCCGGGATCGCCGAGGCGGGCCCGTCCGTCGCCCGGTACGAGGACGTGCCGGAGGGCGACGGCACGGTGCTGATTCGGGTGGCCGTCCCGGTCGGGCCGGCGGTGGAGCCGGGCCGGTACGACTTCGAGGTGCTCGACCTGCCGCCGATCGAGCAGGCGGCGACGGTCGTGCACCGCGGCTCGATGGACGAGGCGATGGGGAGCTTCCAGGAGCTGGCCCGCTTCATCGACGCGAGCGGCTACCGTTCGGCCGGCTACGCCCGGGAGCTCTACCTGGAGTGCCCGGACGACCCGGCGCGGTGGGTCACGGAGTTCCAGGAGCCGGTGGTCCGCCGGTAGGGCGCGCCCCGTGGATCCCGCCGGAGGCCCACTTGCCCGGCCTCCGGCGGGCGGGCAGAGTGCGGTGGAGGCGGCGGGTGGCGAGTGGAGGCGGCGATGGGTGACCTGACGGACCGACTGGCGCGGGGCCTTCCGGCCGGGGCGGTGGTGGTGGATCCGGACGTGACCGCCGCCTACCGCCATGACATGGCCGGGTTCTGCGCCGCCGGCACGCCTGCCGTGGTGGTGTTCCCGGAGACGGTCGAGCAGGTGCAGCACGTGCTGCGCACCGCCACCGCCCTGCGGGTGCCGGTGGTGCCGCAGGGGGCGCGGACCGGGCTGTCGGGGGCGGCGAACGCCGTGGACGGCTGCATCGTGCTGTCGATGGTGAAGTTGAACCGGATCCTGGAGCTCGACCCGGTGAACCGGATCGCGGTGGTCGAGCCCGGCGTGGTGAACGCCGAACTATCCCGGGCCGCCGAGGAGTTGGGCTTGTCCTACCCGCCGGACCCGTCCAGCTGGGAGTTCTGCACGATCGGCGGCAACATCGGCACCGGCGCGGGCGGGCTCTGCTGCGTGAAGTACGGCGTCACCAGCGAGTACGTGCTCGGTCTGGACGTGGTGCTGGCCGACGGGCGGCTGCTGTCCACCGGGCGCCGGACGGCCAAGGGCGTGGCCGGGTACGACCTGACCCGGTTGCTGGTCGGTTCGGAGGGCACGCTGGGCGTGGTGGTCCGGGCGGTGCTCGCGCTGCGGCCCGCACCGGCGCCGCAGCTGGCGCTGGCGGCGGAGTTCCCGAGCGCGGACGCGGCGGGCGCGGCCGTCTGCGAGGTGATGGCGCGCGGCCTGACCCCGTCGCTGATGGAGCTGATGGACGCGGTCAGCGTGCGGGCGGTCAACGAGCTGGGGCGGATGGGGCTGCCGGAGTCGACCCAGGCGCTGCTGCTGGTGGCCTTCGACGGGCCGGACCGGGAGGCCGGACTGGCGCGGGTGGCGGAGCTCTGCCGGGCCGCAGGGGCGACCGAGGTGGTGCCGGCCGAGGACGAGGCGGAGTCGCGGCTGCTGCTGGAGGCCCGGCGGCTGGCGCTGCCCGCGCTGGACCGGCTGGGCACCACGATGATCGACGACGTGGCGGTGCCGCGCTCCCGGCTGGCCGAGATGCTGAACGGCGTGGCGGTGATCGCCGAGCGGTACGCGCTGACCATCGGGGTGGTCAGCCACGCCGGGGACGGCAACGCCCATCCGATCGTGATCTTCGACGGCTCGGACGAGGAACAGGCGGCGCGGGCGCAGCGCTCCTTCGACGAGATCATGGCGCTGGGGCTGGAACTGGGCGGCACGATCACCGGGGAGCACGGGGTGGGGCTGCTCAAGCGGGACTGGTTGGCGCGCGAGCTGGGCCCGGTGGCGTTGGACCTGCAGCGGCAGCTGAAGGCGGTCTTCGATCCGCTGGGAATCCTGAACCCGGGCAAGATGGTCTGATTTTATTTCCTCGATATTCCGGTACGACTTTCCGATGGTCTGGGAATAGCTGGAAAAGTCGACATGGAAGGCTGGCCGAACTTTTCGGGGGCGCGTTCTTGGGTTCCCTGCGCTGGGGTGGTGCGCCTGGTAGTTCGCGTGATGGCGAAGCGCCCTGCCTGAAGCGGCCTCTAGAGGGTCGCCGTTGGGGCAAAGTCCCAGCTCAGTGGGGGCGTGTCGGCGCACTGTCCGCTTTTCGGTCCGTTATGCGCAGCCCGGGTGGATATCACGCTAACGGGCGAAAACGGCTCCGCCGACTAGTGCTTTGTCGATTTGTTGCGGAAGTCTGTCTCTCGGCGTCGCAGCCTGCAGGTGTTCGTCTGGCCGGCGAACTCCCGCACCCCTGCTCGACAATTGCACGATTTACAGCTTCTTGGAGGCTCTCATGGCTCGCATCCACACCCGCCGGGTGGCCGGACTCCTGCTCGCCGCCCCGCTCGCGGCCGGCCTGCTGCTGGCCGGCGCCGGTGCCGCGGCCGCCGACAACGGCGCGGGCGCCGCCGCCGGGTCCAACGCCGGCGTGGTGTCCAACGTCGGCACGGGCAACGTCTTCGGCGGGGTCGACGGCAACTACGTCTCCACCCAGCAGACCGCCACCGGCGCCGGCGCCTCGAACCAGAACAACACCCTCGCGGTGAAGGACAACTCGGGCGCCATCCTGGCCGGGCAGTCCAACAAGAACATCAACGTGGTGTTCGCCCCGATCTTCCACTGATCCGATCGGGCACCACCGACGGCGGGGGCGCCGGAGGTGGGCGGCCGCGGGTGGGCTGAGCGCCCGCGGAGGGGCTCGAACCAGTCTCCGGGCGGGATTCCCGCCCGGGCGCGGATCAGAACAGCGCATGACCGGCCAGCGGAAAGGGTCGCCGCGAAACCGGCCTCGTGGGCGGTGCCGCCATCGGCACCGCCCACGAGTGCGTCCGGAGCCGGGCGCGAACTCCCCGCCGGCCTCCGCCCCCGCCCCCGCCTGTGTCCGCCCGCGACGTCGCGGCCCTCGGCACCGACCGCCCGGAGACCGTACGGGCCAGCCGGCCGAGGCCCGCCCGGGCGGCCCGAACGCGTCCAGCGAGGGCCCGCGCCCGGAGCCGTCGGTGCTCGGCGGTACGGTTGCGCTCCGACAGCGCACCGCGTGCCCGGGCCCGGGAAGGACGGCCCGGCCGGGGCGGCGACCGCGGCAACGGAAGAGAGGGCGCGCGATGGCGGCGGAGGAGGAGGGCCTGAGCGGCCCGGGCGAGGCCTGGCCTGCACCGGAGCCGGATCCGCGACCCGGACCGGACGCCCGCCGGGAGCCGGCCGAGCACCGGCCCGAGCCGAAGTCCGTGCCCGAGCTGTTGCTCGGCCGCCCGCCGATGGCCCGCCCGCTGCCGACCTTCGACGCCGAGGCCGCGCCCGCCGAGCCCGGCCCGCTGTTCGTGGACTGGCTCGCCACCGCGCTGGCCGCCGGCGTGCCGGACCCGCAGGTGGTCACCCTCTCCACGGTCGACGCGGACGGCCTGCCGGACGCCCGGGTGCTGGTGCTGCGCGACGTCGACGCGGCCGGCACCGGCTGGGTCTTCTCCGCCGCCGCCGACAGCCCCAAGGGCCGCCAGCTCGCCGACCACCCGGCCGCCGCGTTGACCGTCTACTGGCCCCAGCTGGGCCGCCAGGTACGGGTCCGCGGCACCGTCGAGCGGGCCGCCGACCTGGTCGCCGCCGCCGAGTTCGCCACCCGCTCCCCGGACGCCCGGGTCGGCGCGCTGGTCGGGCGGCAGAGCGAGCCGATGGCCTCGCTCACCGAGTACGACGAGGCCGTCGCCGTCGCCCGCCGTCGGCTGGAGGCCACTCCGGACGCGGTCGCGGCCGGGCACGCGGTCTACACCCTGTGGGCGCACGAGGTGGAGTACTGGCAGGGCGACGCGCAGCGCCGGCACGTCCGGCTGCGCTACACCCGCACCGGCCCGGTCCGGACCCCGGAGTGGTCGCGCACCCTGCTGTGGCCGTAACGGCCTGACGGTCCGCCGGGTCCAACAACCCAACAACCCAACAACCCAACGGCCCGCCGGGCCCGGTAGGGCCCCGCCGTCGTGGGACCTACCGCCGCCCGGTCAGCGTGGCACCCACGCTGGCCGCCACCACGCAGCCGATCCCGGCCAGCTGCGGCACGCCCAGCAACTGGCCGAGCACCACCAGGCCGACCAGCGCGCTGACCGCCGGCTCCAGGCTGACCAGCACGCTGAACACCCGCTGCGGCATCCGCCGCAGCGCGGTCATCTCCAGCGCGTACGGGATCACCGGCAGCAGCAGCGACACCCCGGCCACCGCGGCCAGCAGCGTCAGCGGCGAGGCGCCGGGCGCGGTCAGCCCGTCCCAGGCCTGGCCGAGCCCGAACGGCGCCAGGGCGAGCGCGCCGACCGTCATCGACACCGCCAGGCCCTGGAAGCCCTGGAAGGCGGCGCCGACCTTGTCGGTGAACAGGATGTACGCGGCGTAGCAGGCGGCCGCCCCGAAGGCGTAGAGCAGGCCGACCGGGTCGAGCCCGCCCCCGTCGCCGCCCTCGCCGAGCAGGGTCAGCAGGACGACGCCGCCGGCGGCGAGCAGCGCCCAGAGCAGGTGGCTGGCACGTCGGGCGAAGACCAGGGCGACCGCGAGCGGGCCGAGGAACTCGATGGTCGCGGCGGTGCCCATCGGCAGCCGGTCGATCGCCCCGGCGAACAGGAAGGTCATCCCGGCCGAGGCCACGCCCAGCAGGGCCGCCGCGGCGAGGTCGCGCGGGCGCTTGTCGCGCAGTCGGGGCCGGGTGACGGCGAGCAGGATGACCGCCGCGAAGCCCAGTCGCAGGAAGGTGGTGCCGCTGACCCCGAGCGGGCCGAACAGCGGCTTGGACAGGGCGATCCCGGTCTGCACCAGGAACATCGCGGTCAGACAGAGAAGCGGCGCCGGGATCCTCTCCGGGCGCCGCAGGACCTTCGGGAACCGGCTGGTGGTCCGGCCGGGGGGCGCGTCGGGCGGTGCTGTGGAGCCGGGCGCCCCGCCTCGTCGCCAGCTGCCCCGCTCGCCGGCGGGCTCGCCCTGGGGGGCGGGCGGCATGGCAAGCGCCTCGGCGACGGCGGCGGCCGGCGTCGGGGCGATGGTTTCGCTGGGAGGGGAGCTGGGCATACGGGCGAGTTTGCCGTAAGGAGTGATGAACGGGCAAGCTCGTTACAATTATCGGGACGGATGCGGACGGGTGCGTCCGAATGGGTGGGCTCGCCCGGGGCGCGCGGCGTGGTTGCCGCGTTCATCCGATGGTCCGTCAGTATCAAGGGCGGGTGCGCTATCTCCGCCCCGCGGCCCTGCTCGCCGCCTCCCTCGTGCTCCTGCTGGCCACCGACGGGACGGGCGTGAGCGCCGAGGCCACCGCCGCCGTCGCCCTCCCCCGGATCCGGGCCCTCACCCTGCCCGACCGGTTCGGCCCGCCGAGGATCCACGACGACTTCACCGGCCCCGCCTTCGACGCCTGCACCGCGCCGCCCCTCGACACCCTGCGGGCCTGGCGCGGCACCTCCCCGTACGGCGCGCTCGGCATCTACGTCAGCGGCGCCCAGCGCGGCTGCGGCCAGCCCCGGCTCACCGCCGAGTGGGTGAGCCAGGCCCGCGCACTGGGCTGGCGCTTCCTGCCGGCCCACGTCGGGCTCCAGGCGCCGTGCAGCGAACTCGGCCACAAGCCGCGCCGGATCGACCCCGCCCACGCGGTGCAGCAGGGCCGGGACGAGGCCGCCGAAGCCGTCCAGGCGATGGGCTCGCTCGGATTCGGCAAGGGCGGCCCGATCTACCTCGACGTCGAGGCCTACCCGATGCGCGACCCCGCCTGCGGCCAGGCCGTGGTCGACTTCGCCGTCGGTTGGACCCAGGCCCTGCACGCCGCCGGCTACCGCGCCGGCTTCTACTCCAGCCTCGACTCCGGCATCGCCGACCTGGCCGCCGCCGCCCGGGCCGGCAGCTTCCCGCTGCCCGACGCCCTCTGGTACGCCCGCTGGGACGACCGGGCCGACACCGCCGATTCCGGCGCCCTCGGCTCCGACCTCTGGGGCTACCACCAGCGCGTCCACCAGTACCGCGGCAACGTCGAGGAGACCTACGGCGGCGCCACCCTCACCATCGACCGCAACCACGTCGACGGCCCGACCGCCGGCTGACACGTCGCCGATCCGTGATCCGGGCAACGGGGTCGGCATGCTGACAGCGGGCGGGGCGGGGCGGCACAATCGGGCACGTCCGCGCGCATTACCGCCCGGTAGGTGCCGCAGGCGCAGCCGCCAGTGCCGCCAGGTCAAGGAGGACCCGTGTTCAGCACGATGCAGGACGTCCCGCTCACCGTCGCCCGGATTCTGGAGCACGGGTCCACCATCCACGGCCGGTCCACCGTCACCACCTGGGACGGCACCGGGCCGGTCGTGCGGACGTACGCCGAGGTGGGGGCGCGGGCCGCGCAGCTCGCCCACGCGCTCCGCGACGAACTGGGGGTGACCGGGGACGACCGGGTCGCGACCCTGATGTGGAACAACGCCGTCCACTTGGAGGCGTACCTCGCCGTCCCCGCGATGGGGGCCGTGCTGCACACGCTCAACCTGCGGCTGCCCGCCCACCAGCTGTCGTTCATCGTCGACCACGCCGCCGACCACGCGGTGATCGTGGACGGCAGCGTGCTCCCGCTGCTCGCCGCCGTCCTGCCGGACCTCGCCCCGACGCTCAGGCACATCGTGGTGAACGGCCCCGGCGACCGCTCGCTGCTGGCCGGCTTCCCGGGCACCGTGCACGACTACGAGGAACTGATCGCCGGCCGGCCCACCGCCTACCCGTGGCGGAGCGACCTCGACGAGCGCCAGGCCGCCGTGCTCTGCTACACCTCCGGCACCACCGGGGACCCGAAGGGCGTGCTCTACAGCCACCGCTCGGTGTACCTGCACTGCCTCCAGGTCAACACCGGCGACAACTTCGCCTTCACCCCGCGCGACACCGCGCTGCCGGTGGTCCCGATGTTCCACGTGAACGCCTGGGGCATCCCGCACGCCGCCTTCATGTCCGGCGCCAACCTGCTCATGCCGGATCGTTTCCTCCAGCCGAAGCCGATGGCCGAGATGATCGCCGCCGTCCGGCCCACCGTCGGCGCCGCCGTCCCGACCATCTGGAGCGGCCTGCTGGACGAGCTCGACGCCGGCGACTACGACACCTCCAGCCTGCGCATGGTGGTCATCGGCGGCAGCGCCTGCCCGCCCTCGCTGATGAAGGGCTTCGAGGAGCGCCACGGCATCCGCGTGCTGCACGCCTGGGGCATGACCGAGACCTCGCCGCTCGGCTCCTTCGCCCAGCCGCCCGGCGGCCTCACCCCGGAGGAGGAGTGGCCGTACCGGGTCACCCAGGGCGTCTTCCCGGCCTCCGTCGAGGCCCGGCTGGTCGGCCCGTCCGGTGAGCGGATGCCGCACGACGGCGTCGCGGCGGGCGAACTGGAGGTGCGCGGCCCGTGGATCGCCGCCGCCTACTACGGCGGTGCCGGGCAGGATCCGGTCCGCCCGGACGACAAGTTCTCCGAGGACGGCTGGCTGCGCACCGGCGATGTCGGCACCATCACCGCCGACGGCTACCTGACCCTCACCGACCGGGCCAAGGACGTGATCAAGTCCGGCGGCGAGTGGATCTCCTCGGTCGAACTGGAGAACCAGCTGATGGCCCACCCCGAGGTGGCCGAGGCCGCCGTGGTCGCCGTCCCGGACGAGAAGTGGGGCGAGCGTCCGCTGGCCACGGTCGTGCTGCGCCCGGGCGCCACGGTCGGGCTGAGGGAGCTGCGGGCCTTCCTGGCCGAGCGGATCGCCTCCTGGCAGCTGCCGGAGCGCTGGTCGATCGTCGAGTCGGTGCCGAAGACCTCGGTCGGCAAGTTCGACAAGAAGGTGATCCGGGCCGGCTACGCGGCGGACGAGCTGGACGTGACGGTGCTCGGCAAGGAGTAGCCGCCCGCCTGACCGGCGAGGGCCGGCCACCCCGTCCCAGCGGGGTGGCCGGCCCTCGAACGTGCTCAGCCCGCCGCGGCGACGCCCGCCTCGCCCATCGCGCCGATCCGCCCGAGCAGGTCGACGATCCGGGACTGGACGTCCGCGCTGGTCGAGCGCTCGGCGAGGAACAGCACCGTCTCGCCGGTGCGCAGCCGGGGCAGTTCGCGCGGGTCGAGGTCCACCGAGGTGTAGACCACCAGCGGGGTGCGGTGCAGCCGGTCGTTGGCGCGGAGCCAGTCCAGCAGGCCGACCCGGCGGCGGCGGATCTGGAGCAGGTCCATCACCACCAGGTTGGGCTGCACGCTGCTGGCCCGGGCGACGGCGTCGTTCTCGTCCACCGCGTGCTCGACGTGCATGCCGCGCCGCTCCAGGCTGCTGATCATGGCGGCGGCGATGTCCGGGTCGCCCTCGACCAGCAGGACGCGCGGGGCGTGGTGCTCGCCGTCGCGCGGCGCGAGGGCGCGCAGCAGCACGGCCGGGTCGGCGCCGTACGCGGCGTCCCGGGTGGCCTGGCCGAGGCCGGCGGTGACCAGCACCGGGACGCGGCTGTTGAGCGCGGCCGTGCGCAGCGACTGCAGCGCGGTGCGGGTGATCGGGCTGGTCAGCGGGTCGACGAAGAGCGCCGCGGGGAAGCCGGCGACCTGGGCGTCCACCTCCTCGCGGGAGCGGACGATCACCGGGCGGTAGCCGCGCTCCTGGAGGGCCTGCCGGGTGGCCGGATCGGGCTCGGGCCAGACCAGCAGCCGACGGGCGCCGCTGTCCTCACCGGTCGGGCCGGCCATGGCCGGCGGCTGCTCGCTGGCGGCCCGGTCGCCGACGGCGGCGGGCAGTTCGGCCATCGGGCGCGGGGCGGTCCTGGCCTCGGCCGGGACGGGCGGCTGCGGTCCGGCGGCGGGCGTCGGCGAACCGCCGAGCGGGCGCGGCGGGGCGAGTTCGGCGAGGCCGGTGCCGACCGGGCGCGGGCCGGACGGCTCCTCGGCGGCGGGCAGCGCCGGGCGGGCGGGCGGCAGCGCGGCGGGGCCGCCCGGTGCGGGCCGGTCCTCCGGCGCGGTCTGGCCGGACGGTCCGACCGGGGCCTCCTGGCCGGGGCCGGGCGGCACGGCCAGGCGGCGACGTCGGCCGGTCGGCGGGGCGGCGGGCTCGGGCTGAGCGGGTGCCGGGCCGGCCGGCAGGGAGTGCTCCAGGCCGGGGTACACCGGGGTGTCGGTGGCGCCGGGCAGGGCGAAGCCGCCGGAGGAGTCCTCGGTGGCGGGCAGGGCGCGGCGCCGGCGGGGCTTGGTCTCGCCGCCGTCGGCGGCCGGGGCGCCTTCGGTGGTGGGCGTACCGCCCGCCGGGGTGCCGTCGGCGGGGGCGCCGCTGGGGCCGGGGCCGAGCGCGAGCGGTTCGCGCCCGCCGGTCCGGTTCCGCTGCGGGCGCTCGCCCTCGACGGGGACGGCGTAGGCCGGGCCGGAGCGGCCGTCGTCCGTGCCCCAGGGGTCGCGCTGCGCGCCGTCCGGACCGGCCAGGCCCTGGCGGCCGTACGCGGGGTCGTTGCCGGTGCCGTTCCACTGCTCGGGGACGGCCCGCTCGATCCGGGCGGGGGCGTTCGGCCACTGGTCGGCGGCCGGTGCGGTGGCGTTCGGCCCCGCGGCCGGCGGCGGCTCGGGGGTGGCCCGGGCCGGGGGTGCGGGTTCCTCGGCGGCGGGGCGGCCGCGGCGGCCGCGCCGTTCGGCGGCGGGTTCCTCGGCGGGCTGCTCCGCCGCCGCGGCCGGGGGCTCGCGGTCGGGCTGCTCGCCGCCGTCGGCGCCGGGCTCGGGGGTCTCGCCGCTGCTGGGCAACTGCGGGATGCCCGGGAGGTCGGGCAGGACGGCGCTGTCGCCCTCCTTGGGCCGGTCGGAGCGGCCCTCGGCGGCCGCGCGCTCGGCGGCGGCCTTCGCGGCGGCCGGGTCCAGCGGCAGCTCGACGACGTACGTGGTGCCGGCCTTGCCGGGCAGCTCGTGCGGCTGGAGCACGCCACCGTGGCGCTCGACCACCGCGCGGGCTATCGGCAGGTGGACGGGGCTGCCGCCGAGGCCGGGGCCGCGGATCTCGACCCGGGCGACCTCGCCGCGCTGGGCGGCGGCCAGGACGACGGTCGGCGGCTCGCCGCCGGAGGGCAGCGCGGCGGGCGCCCCGGGGGCGGCCAGGCCGGGGGAGGGGGCGGTCGGGGCGTCCAGGGCGAGGCCGATGCCGCTGACGTCGGCGACCAGGTGGGCCAGCGCCTGGGCGAGCCGGCCTTCGTCGGCGATCACCTCGACGGCGGCGGCGTGCACCGAGAACCGCACCCGGCCCGGGCCGACCAGCTCACCGGCCTCCTCGACGGCCCGGCGGACCACCTTGTCCAGGGCGACCGGCACCCGCGGCTCGGTGGGCTTGCCGCCGTCCTTGCCGTCCTTGGTCTCCTTCGCGTCCCTGCCGTCCGCCGGGGCGGTCTCGCCGGCCTCGGAGCGCTGGTGCGCGAGCACGCCGTCGATCAGCCGGCCGTACCGGCGGCACTCGTCGGCGAGCCGGCGCAGCGTCCAGTTGGCCTCCGGCCACAGCTGCCCGGCCGGGTCGGCGGCGAGCGCGTCCAGCCGCTGGTTCAGCGCGGTCAGTGCGCCGCCGAGTTCGCTCTCCAGGACGGCGGTGAGGTGCTCGTTGCGGGCGACCAGGGCGAGTTCGCGGCTGCGGTCGGTGAAGGTCATCACCGCGCCGACCAACTGGTCGCCGTCCCGCACCGGGGCGGTGGTGAGGTCGACGGTGACCGGGCGGCCGTCCTTGCGCCACAGCACGGTGCCGCGCACCCGGTGCTTGCGCCCGGAGGTCAGGGTGTCCAGCAGTGCGGACTCCTCCAGCGCCAGCGGGGTGCCGTCGGCCCGGGAGTGCTGGATCAGCGGGTGCAGTTCGCGCCCGCCCAGCTCGCTCGCCCGGTACTCCAGGATGTGCGCGGCGGCCGGGTTGACCAGCACGCAGCGGCCTTCGAGGTCGACCCCGAGCACGCCCTCGGCGGCGGCGCGCAGGATCATCTCGGTCTGCTTGTGCTGGCGGCGCAGCTCGGCCTCGACACCGAGCCGGCTGGAGAGGTCACGGACCAGCAGCAGGAGCAGGTCGCTCGCGGAGGACGGGCGGGACCGCTCGCGGTACGCGTCGTACGGGGCGAGCCCGTAGCCGCGGCCCTCGCCGGTGCCGTCGTCGGGGAAGTCGTTGCCGGAGACCTCGACCGGGAAGCTGGTGCCGTCGGTGCGCCGGGCGGTCATCCGGACCGGGCGGTCGGGCTCGTCGCCGTCGCGGGCGGCCGGGCGCATCGAGCCGGGGATCCGGCTGGGGTCGAACTCGGGTAGGAGGTCCAGCACTCCCATGCCGACCAGCGAGGTGCCGGGCGCCTGGAGCGCCTGGACGGCTGCGCTGTTGGCGTCCACGACGGTGCCGTTGCTGTTCACCAGCAGCAGCGCGTCGGGCAGGGCGTCGAGTATGGCGGCGAGGCGAGCAGCGCCTCGGATCGGCCTGCTGCTCACGTCGACAGGTCTCCTCGGCTCAGGGCAGCTCCTCCGGAGACGGCAGTATCTCATTCTTCTTTGCGGCGGGGTCGACCCGCCTAGTAACGTGGGCGGTGGTTGGTGCCGAGCCCCACGGTTGTGGCATCATCTCAGGCACACGGAACGGGTCCGCTCACGCGGGCGTGGTCCCTGTGGAGGAGGCTTCGCCTAGTCCGGTCTATGGCGCCGCACTGCTAATGCGGTTTGGGTTTTACCGCCCATCGAGGGTTCAAATCCCTCAGCCTCCGCCAGTCGGAGAGCCCCGTCGACGATCTTGTCGGCGGGGCTTTCCGCATCCCCGGGCGAGGTGGGCCCCGAGGGATCTCCAGGGGGTCGCCCGGGGGCGGGGAGCAACCGATTTCGCCCCGCGTCGCAGGTCATGTAATGTTGTCCCCGCACCGCCCCGCTGGCACCGTTCAGCAGGGCGAGCGCTCATAGCTCAACGGATAGAGCACTTGACTACGGATCAAGAGGTTGCAGGTTCGAATCCTGCTGAGCGCACCAAACTCCGCAAGATCGGGTTCGCCCGTTCCTTGCGCTCATAGCTCAACGGATAGAGCACTTGACTACGGATCAAGAGGTTGCAGGTTCGAATCCTGCTGAGCGCACCAGGGAGAAGCCCCCGGCCATCGGCCGGGGGCTTCTCCCGTTTCCGGGCCCGGGCCCGGACGGGGGTGTCGGGCGCCGGGTGTCGGGTCCGTTCTGGATTGCGGCCTAATGGATGAAATGCATCTGTTTCGGGTATATCTCGTCCTGCCGCTTGAATGACTGCCAAACGGGTGGGACCCGGCCATAAGTGCAGGTGTCGCAGTATGACCGGTTCAGGATCGTGATTCCTTTTTGTCAGATCTTGTGCCCAGACTGCCCGGCACCCCGGCAGCCGACCGCGAAGGAGAGCCGGATGAGCCGACAGTTTCCCCGCGCGGCCGCCGCCCTGGCCGTCCTCGTGGCCGGGCTGCTGACCGGCTGGAACGCCCCGCTCTCGGTGGCCCAGCAGTCCCCTGACGCCTGGTCGGGGGAACACCGGGCGGTCCTGCCCTCCGGCCTCTCCGCCCAGCTCGAATTCGCCGCCACCCCGGGCACCGAGGTGACCGCCGCGGCCGGCGAACTGGCCGACCGCACCGGAGGGGGGCGTGCGGCGGGACCGTACGCGGACGGAGTTCACCCCGGAGACCCCGCACAGACCTTCGGCGTCACCGAGAACCGCCCGCAGGCGGACGGATCCTGGCGCACCGTCGGAACGCTCCGGCTCACCTTCTCCCGACCGGTCCGGAACCCCCGGCTGCACCTCAGCGGACTGGCCGCGCTCGCCACCGGGAAAACCGGCACCACCAGCACCGCGGCCCGGCTGACCCTCACCGGCGGCTCGCCCGCCGCCCCCACCCTGGTCAACCGCACCGACTGGCCCGGCTGGACGGTCGACGCCAACACCCTCGCGCCCGTCGGCGCCGACGGCGGCTCCGACGGCGCGGCCGGCTCCGCCGCCGAGGGCACCCTGGAACTCGCCGGGACCGTGCGCACCGCGGTCTTCCGGGTCGAGCAGCGCTCCACCGCCCGGGCCGGCGGCACCACCGCACCGCCCGTCCTGCGCCAGGCCTACACCGTCACCGTCGACGAGGACCTCGGTACCGCCCCGCAGGACTACGGCAACGCCTCGCACGTGGTCTCCGACCTGTTCCTCGGCGCGGACGCCGCCGACTCGGCGCACCGCACCCGATCCCGGTCCGCCGCCGACCCGGGCGCGGCCGACCGGTCGGCGGGCCGGCCGCTGGTTCAACTCGACCACGGGGCCGGCCGGCGCAGCGTCTTCGCGAGCCCGCTGCCGCCCAGGCTCCAGCCCGGCCGCGGCGAGTACCAGGGCGCCGACCCGTCGATCAGCTTCCCGACCGAGGCCGCGATCGGCCGCTACTACCGGCTCACCGTCCCGGTGGCGGTCGACGACCAGCCCGCGACCCTGGCCGGTTGGGTCGACTTCGACCACAACGGGCGCTTCGACCCCGCCGAGCGGGTGCAGACCGAGATCCCGGCCGGAGCCGACACCGCGACCCTGGAATGGACCGTCCCGTCCGGCGCCGCCTCGGGCGACACCTGGGCCCGGTTGCGGATCGCCCGTGACGCCAGCCAACTCGTCTCCTCCGGTGGCTTCGCCGACTCCGGGCAGGTCACCGACCAGCGGATCAAACTGGCCGTCGGCGCCGCCCGGCCCGAGATCGCCGAACCCGTCGACGGCGCCGTCCTCGCCGAGGCCCGCCCGCGGATCCACGGCGACGGAGCGGTCGCCGGCGCCTCGGTGGAGATCCGGGACGGCGACGCCACGGCCTGCCGGGCCCGGGTCGAGCGCGGCGGCGACTGGTCCTGCCGGCCCGGTGACGCGCTCAGCGCGGGCCCGCACGCCCTCACCCCGGTCGAGATCACCGGCGGCGGCGTGGTCCTGCGCGGCGAGGCCGTCCGGGTCACCGTGAAGACGGCGCCGCCCGCCGCGCCCGTCCTCACCCTTCCGGAGTACACCAACGACCCGGGGATCCAGCTCACCGGCACCGGCGAGGCGGGCAGCACCGTCTCGGTCACCGACCAGGTCGCCGAACTGTGCCGCAGCGCCGTCCGGGCGGACGGCCAGTGGTCCTGCCTGCCGGTCGAGAACCTGGCGGACGGGCGCCACCTGCTCACCCCCGTCGCGGTCGACGCGGCCGGGAACCGGACGGCCGGGCAGGCGATCGCGCTGGTCGTCGACACCGTCCCGCCGGACAAGCCGGTGCTCGGCTCGCCCGCCGCCGGGGAGACCCTGCCGGGCAGCCGGCCGAAGTTCACCGGGCGGGCCGAGCCGGGCTCGAAGGTGCTGGTCACGGCGCGGGCCGGCGGCTCGGCGGCCTCGGGGCCGGCTTCGGCCTCGGGCGAGCGGATGGTGCTGTGCGGGGCGACGGCGGCCCTCGACGGCAGCTGGACCTGCACCGCCAACCGGGATCTGACGGACGGGCAGCAGTGGCTGGTCGTCACGGCGACCGACCTGGCGGGGAACGGGGCGGCGGCGGACGCGGTGCCGGTGCGGGTCGCGGCGGCTGCGGGGGCGGCGGCGCCGAGCCCGTCGGTGTCGGCTTCGGCTTCGGCTTCGGGTTCGGTCTCGGCGGTGGCGAGTCCGGTGGTGCCGAGTCCGGTGGTGCCGAGTCCGGTGGCGCCGACTCCGGGGGTGCCGAGCTCTGCGGTGCCGGTTCCCGTGCGGCCCAGCCCTGCGGTCTCGGTGCCGGCCGTGCCGAGTCCGTCGGCGTCGGTGTCGGCGTCGGTCCCGACCGTGCCGAGCCCGAGCGTGGCGGTGCCGGTGGCGCCCTCGGCCGGTGCGTCCGCGCCGGTGGCGTCCGTCTCCGTCTCCGTCTCCGCCTTCGCCGAACCGTCCCGTCCCGCGACGTCGCCCGCGCCCGTGTCCACGCCTTCGGGAGCGGTCGTCGCGTCGTCAGCCCCGGCTGTGGCGGCGGCACCTGATGCGTCCGTGCTCGCGCCGGTGCCGACGGGGCTACTGCCGATCGCCGTTCCGGCGGTCGACCGGCCGCAGGCGGCGGTGGCCGTGCCGTCCGTGCCGGTGTCCGCTCCCCCCGCGACCTCAGTCACCCCGACCGCCCCCACCGTCCCCACCACCTCTGCCGTCCCGACCGTCTCCGTCCCTCCGACTCCCCGTGCCGTTCCATCCCTGAGCGCCAGTCCGTCCCGGACGGCCGTCGGCGTCGCGGCGTCGACACCGTCACCGTCATCGACGCCGTCATCGACGCCGCCATCGACACCGGCGGCGGCCGAGCCGCTCGCGTCCGCCGAGGAGGGTGCCGGGCCGCTGCCGGCGCCGTCGAGCGCGCCGCCCGTGGGGGCGGCCGCGGAGGCTTCGCAGGCGGCGGCCGCGCGGTCCGCCGCGAGCGGCTGGCGCGGCGGGGTCGCCGGTGGCCTGCTGGTGCTCACCGGGATCGGGCTGATCACCCGCCGGGTGTTCGCCCGTGGTGACGGCGCCCGGCGGCGCTGACCTGCGCTGAACCATCCCGACCATCCGTTCATGTGCCTGCGCGTCAGGTCGGCTTCGGACGATTCGTCAGCAAATGTCGACACACCTCACCTTAAATGTCGCATTTGATGACGTATGAACTTAGCCTGACTCTGGCACTGCCCGTCAGATCCGGGCCGCCCGTTGCGCGACACACCGACCCCGAGGATCCGTGCATGGACGTCACCCGCGATTCTTCGCAGCGACCCGACAATCTGCCCAAGGCGCTCCCACCGGCCTTGCCGGAACGTTCCGCCTCCGGCGCCAGCCCGCTGGCCAAGACCACGGCCGTCAAGACGGCCAAGCCGCTCGGCCCGGTCGACGGCGGCCCGGCGACCACTCCGTTGGTCGTCGTCCCCGGCCCGGCCACCGGCGCCTCCGCCGACCTGTGCGATCCGCTGGAGGCGGTCGCCCCGGAGACCGTGGAGATCCCGGAGCCCACCCCGGCGGGCGTCCCCACGGCCACCACCTCCCGCCGCCCCCCGCGCGCCGACCAGGCGGTGCGCGAGCACGGCGCCACCGCCCTGCCGGGCTGGATCGCCCTGCTGGTGGTGCTGGTCGGAGTGGCCGGCGTGCTGCTGATGCTGCTGCGCGACGGCGTCATCCCGTACTGGGACGCGCTGCCCGACCTGCGCAGCGCCGCCGCGCAGGCGAGCGGCCAGGCCGAGGTGGACGCCAAGTCGGTCGCCGCGGCCAGCGCGGTCGGCCTGCTCATGGTGGTCGCGCTCGCCGGCCTGCTGGCCAACGCGGGCGGCGAGACCCGGGTGCTGACCCGCTGGGGCCGCTACCGGGGCACCGTCCGCCGCACCGGCCTGGTCTGGGTCAACCCGCTGCTGCGTCGGCGCCGGGTGGACGTGCGGCTGCGGCACTGGCGCAGCGAGCCGGTCAAGGTGGTCGACCGGACCGGCACGCCGATCGTCGTCCGGCTGCTGATCGTCTGGCGGGTCAAGGACACCGCGCGGGCGCTGCTGGCGATCGAGGACCACGAGAGCTACCTGCGCGAGCAGGTCCAGGCGGTGCTCACCCGTACCGCGTCCATCCTGCCGTGCGACAGCAACGCGGGGCCCGGGCCCGCGCTGCGCGACGGGCAGTGGTTCGCCGACGAGCTGACCAGGGCGCTGGCCGCCGAGGCCGCCCCGGCGGGCCTGGAGGTGTACTCGGCGCAGCCGCTGGCGCTGGACTACGCGCCCGAGGTCGCCGAGTCGATGCGCCGCCGCCGGCTGGCCGACCTGGACGCGGGCCTGCGGACGGTGCTGGTGGACGACGCGGTCGAGGCGGCGGCGCTCGCCGTCCGGCGCCTGGAGCGGGCCACCGCCCACGAACTGGACGAGGCCGCCCGCAGCGCGCTGATGGAGCAGCTGCTGGTCGCCTTCGTCGCCCCGGCCGGAGTGGCCGCCTCGGTAGCGCCCCCGGCCGCACGGGCCGGGCGGAAGGAAGGACGACCCGCATGAGGATAGCCACCGGCGCGTACGCCGATCCCGGCCTCGACCTCGACGCCGATTTCGACGCCGCCCTCGACCGGGGCCTGATCGGCTTCGAGGAGAGCACCGGCAGCATCCCCGCGATCGCGGGCTGCGGCTGCCCGAACTGCGCGGCCCGGCCGCGCACCGCCAGCCCCGCGACGGCGGCCGGCGGTAGCCGAATACACCGCGCCGTGCGCAGTACCTGCCTGGCCACCACCGTGCTGGCGGGCGCCGGCGTGGTCGGCCTGACGGCCGGTGCCGGGTCCGCGCACGCCGCGGCCGGGAAGCAGGGCTGGGACGGGTCGAAGTACTGGTTCAAGAACGGCGCCGGCGAGTGGCGGTGGACCAGCCACTACGACGTCTACCTCAGCCGCACCGGCCAGTCCGGCGGCTCGGGCGGCTCGGGCGGATCCGGCAGCTCCAGCGGTGCCAGTGGCAAGGCGGCTGCCGTGTCCAACGGCTCGGGCTCCTCCTCCGGACTGCGCCAGGGCTGGGACGGGTCGAAGTACTGGTTCAAGAACAGCGGCGGCGAGTGGCGGTGGACCAGCCACTACGACGTCTACCTCAGCCGCACCGGCCAGTCCGGCGGCGGCGCGGACCCCGCTCCCGCCCGGCCCACGGCCACGCCGTCCGCGGACCAGGCATCGGCCTCCGGCAGCCTGGAGTCGGCCATCGACTACGCGCTCGCCCAGCTGGGCAAGCCGTACGTCTGGGGCGGCAACGGCCCGTCCGGCTACGACTGCTCGGGGCTGGTCCAGCAGGCCTACCGGCGCAGCGGGATCAGCCTGCCGCGGGTGGCCGACGACCAGTACGCGGCCACGACGCCGATCAGCGCGGGGCAGCTGCGCCGTGGTGACCTGGTGTTCTGGTCGGACAGCGGCCGGGCCTCGGGGATCCACCACGTGGGGATCTACCTGGGTGGCGGCAAGTTCGTCGAGGCGCCCAGGCCCGGCAAGACGGTCCGGGTCTCCACCCTCAACTCGGGCTACTACCCGACCCACTTCGGGCGGCCGTAGTCCCGGAGCGCATCGGGCCCTCGACAGCGGGTGTGCTGTCGGGGGCCCGAAGCCTCGCGGGGGTGCCTGACCGCGTCCTCCGTCGCCGGGTAGCGGTCGGCGGTCCGGCGGTCGTGCGCACTCGCTCGGCGATGTCGTGGAGGGTGTTTCCCAGCACCGCCACCTGGCCGTCCCCGCGGATGGAACGGGGTGCGCAGTTCGGGCCCGATCTGCCGATCGGTCGGTGAGCCACACGCGTTGGCGGTCTTCTCCCGGGCGGATTCGCCGACCGTCCGGAAATCCGCCTGGATTGCGTCGACGCTGCCGGCGCGGGCCCTCGGATCGGCCGGGCCGACGGTCACCCCGTCGGTGTTACCGCCCGCACCTGCTGAAGTCCTGCCCTGTGCTTGGTCGTTCGTGGGCCAAGGCCGATCGCTGCGGCCGGTGGTTTCAGCCGGGCGGGGTCGGCCGGGGACGGGTGCAGGCTGCGAACGGGGCCCGGGTGGGGGGTGGGTTCGCAGCCTGCGGGGTGGGGCGGGGTCAGGCGGAGGCGGTGTCGAGGAGGGCGGTCTGTTCGGGGGTGAGGCGGAGCGTGGTGGCGGCCAGCAGGGGCGGGAGCTGCTCGACGGTCCGGGCGCTGGCGATGGGGGCGGCGACCGTCGGCCGTCCGGCCAGCCAGGCGAGGGCGACCGTGGCGGGGGCGACGCCGTGCTCCCCGGCGACGGCGTCCAGGGCCTCCAGCACCTTCGGGCCGCGCGGGTCGTCCAGGTAGCGGGCGGCGCCCTCGGAGCGGGCGCTGTCGACGCCGGGGCCGCCGGGGCGGTACTTGCCGGTGAGGAAACCGGAGGCGAGCGCGTAGTACGGGACGGTGGCGAGGCCGTGCGCGGCGACCACGTCGGCCAGCGGGCCCTCGAAGGTGCCGCGCGAGACCAGGTTGTAGTGCGGCTGGACGGCGACGTACTTGGCCAGGCCCTCGCGGTCGGCGAAGGCCAGTGCCTCGGCCAGCCGCTCGGCGCCGATGTTGGAGGCGCCGACCGCGGCGACCTTGCCCTCGCGGACCAGCTCGTCCAGCGCGGTGACGAACTCCTCGACCGGGGTGTCGTCGTCCCGGTGGGTGTAGTACAGGTCGATCCGCTCGACGCCCAGGCGGCGCAGCGAACCCTCGGCCGCGGTCTTGATGTTGGCCGCGCTCAGACCGCCGGCCTCGGGGTGCATGCCGACCTTGGTGGCGATCACGACGTCGTCGCGGTTGCCGCGGCTGCGCAGCCAGTTGCCGAGGACGGTCTCGGACTCGCCGCCGGTGTTGCCCGGGGCCCAGGCCGAGTAGACGTCGGCGGTGTCGACGAAGTTGCCGCCGGCCGCCGCGTAGGCGTCCAGGACGGCGAAGGACTGCTGCTCGTCGGCCGTCCAGCCGAAGACGTTGCCGCCGAGGGAGAGCGGGAAGACGGACAGGTCGGAGGCGCCGAGGCGGACCCGGCCCGGGGCGTCGCTGTGGTTTCCGGTCATGGTCGGATTCAACCGGATCGCGCCGGGCGGCATTCCGCGTGTCGGGCGGACTTCACGAGGATGTCGTATCACCGTTGCACGACCGGGTGGTGGGGCGGTGTGGGAGGGGTCCGGGGTGTCCGTGAGGTGGGCGGATTCGTTAGAGTCCGTGCCATGGCTGACAACGACTACGACCCCGCCGGCAGCACCCAGATGTTCCGGGCGTTCGTCGACGAGACTCCGGCGGCCCCGCAGGCGCCGGGCTCCGTCTCCACCTACGGCCGCAGCAGCAGCAGCAGCAGCGGTGGCGGCAACCGCACCGGCGTGATCGCGCTGGTCGCCGTCATCGTGCTGGCCGTGTTGGGCGGCGTCATCTGGCTGGCGGTCAAGTGATCCTCGCGCGGGTGACCCGGACGAGGGTCACCCGCGCGACGGAACCCGGTGCGCCGGCGCTCAGCAGGGCTTGCGCCAGGCGTTCAGGTCGAGTTTCTTCTGCATCGAACTGAAGCCGAGTGACTTGGCCTTGGCGCAGAACTGGTCCGTGCCGAGCTTGTACTCGACGTGGAACACCGCCTTGCCCGCCTTGACGAACGGTGCGACCCGGTCGCACTCGTCGAACTGCGAGCACTCCTCGTTGACCGCGAAGTCGAAGTCCGGCAGCAGCGCCGGGATCTGGTCGAGGTCGTTCTTCAGGCCGATGGCCAGGCCGCGCTCGTGCGCGAGCTGGGCCAGCATGCGGTTGTACTTGACCTGGTCGTCAGGGGTGAGCGGGAAACCGCTGTTCTGGTTGTAGGCCTCGATGGTGTCCGGCTCGATGGCGTCGAAGCCCTTGCTCTTGCACATGTCGAAGCGGGCCGCCATCAGCGGCTTGAGCTGGTCGAGCTTGCGGATGTCGAACCACTTCTCGCCCTTCCAGCCGGTGTCGGAGCCCTGGAGGGACTTGGCGAAGGCGGCGGAGTCGGGGCGGAAGTTCTCCCAGGAGCCGGCGTTGATGTAGCAGATCACCTTGCGGCCCTTGGCGTGCAGCGCGGCCACCACCGAGGCGTCGTTCTCGAAGCCGTCGATGTCGTAGACCGGGACGTCCACGGACTGGTCGACGGTGCCGCCGAGCTGCCACTGCCAGGCGAGGCCCGGGGCGGGCTGCCAGCGAGCTCCGGACGGCGGCGGGGGGGTGGTGCCGCCGGGGGTGCCCGGGGCGGTGGTGGCGCCCGGGGGCGTGGTGGCGCCGGGCGCGGTGGGCGAGCCGGGGGCGCTGGGCGTGCCGGGGGCGGCGGGCGTGGTGCCGGTGCCCGACGGGGTGCCCGGGGCGGTGCTGCCGTCCGGGGTGGTCGGGGCGGTGGCCGCGGGCGGGCTGCTCGGGGAGCCGTCGGCCGAGGAGTTGTCGTCGTCCGAGCCTGAGCTGCTGCACGAGGTCGCCAGCAGGGCGGCGGCGATGGTGATGGCGGCCGGCAGGAGCCGGGTACGGCGGTTCACGGTAGTCGAACTCCGGATCAGGTCAGGTCAGTTCAGCGGCGGTCAGGCCGTAGGGAAGGGTGCACCAGGGGTTCTCCCCGGCGCCCGGTACGGCGCAGCCGACGCCGGCCCGGCGGGCGGTGATCAGCGCGGTGGCGTCCTCGGCGTGTTCGGCCGGGACGTCGTACACCAGGTGGCAGAAGCGGGAGGCCGCGTGGCGGCCGGTCCACAGCGGGAGCGTCATCGCGCGGTACGTGTCCCAGTCGCCCTCGAAGGTGACCAGCAGGTCGGCCAGGCCGACTTCGGCGTACCCCGGGTCCGGGTGCTCGCCGTGGCCGAAGACCACGGTGCCGCAGCCGGCCGCGCGCGCGGCCGTGGCCAGCCGCCGGTAGTGCGCGAGCGCGCCCGGGTGGGTGGCCACCTGGTCGAGGTAGACGCCGGTGATGCCGTGGCGTTGACGGTACGTCAGGATGTCGGCGACCACCGCCGCGTGCGGTCGGCGGCCGTAGTCGGTGTCGGCGTAGCCGACCAACGGCAGTCCGGCCGCGCGGAGTCGGTCGGCCGCCTCGGCGAAGACGTTGTCCGGGTTCTCGCCAGGCCCGTCGGCGAGGTTGAGCACGACGGCGGCGATCCGGCCCGGGTCGGCGGCGGCGACCGCCTGCCAGGCCGCCGGGTCCACCGCGGGGTGGACGTACAGCGGCACCAGCAGGCGGCCGTCGGGGATGATCCCGCCGGTCATGCGACGACCGGTGGGGACGCGGGCTCGGCGGTGCTGAGCCACAGGTCGCGCAGGGTGTCGGCGAGGTCCGTCTCCGGGTGCCAGCCGAGCTCCCGGGCGGCGGCCGACACGTCGGCCTGCTGCCAGGAGACCGCGGCCGAGCGCTCGGAGCCCGCCCCGCTCTCGTCGATCCGGCCGGTGAAGCCGGCCGCGGCGACCAGCCCGTCCGCGATCGCCCGGACCTGCCGGGCCTGCCCGGAGGCGAGGTTGAGCACCCGGGGGAGCGGACGGTCCGCGGCGGCGGCCAGGCCGACCGCGCGGGCGATGTCCCGGGCGTCGACGAAGTCGCGGTAGGCGGAGAGGTCGCCGACCGTGATCACGCCGTCGGCGCCCTCGGGCGCCACCCGGAGCAGCTCGGCGGCCAGCCGGCCGGGCAGCGAGCCCGCCGGTGCCCCCGGGCCGACCGGGTTGAACACCCGCAGGACCACGGCGTCCAGCGTCGAGCCGGCCACCGCGAGGGAGCCGGCCAGCTTGGTCGCGCCGTACACGCCGACCGGGCGGGCGTCGTAGTCCTCGGACAGCGAGCTGCCCGCCGGACAGACGCCGTACTCGCCGGCCGAACCGATGTGCACCAGCCGGGCCTTCGGGACGCCGAGTTGCAGCGCCTCGCAGAGCACGGCCGGGCCGCGCGCGTTCACCTCGGCGAGCTTGACCGCGCTGCCGGCCACCGCGCCGGCGAAGTTGACCACCACGTCGGGTGCCAGCGCGGCCAGTTCCTCGCCGAGCGGGCCGGCCTGGGCGGTGGCCAGGTCCAGCCGGAGGTCGTGGGCGGGCCGCCGGCCCGCGGTCAGCACGGTGGCACCGGGCAGTGACCGCAGGACGGCGGTGGCGTGACGGCCGAGGAAGCCGTCGCCGCCGAGGAGCAGGATTCTCACGCGGCCCGTCCGTCGCTCTGGGCGCCTACGGCGGCGGGCGCCTCGGCGGTGTCGTCCGGCGCGGTGCCGATCGAGGCCGTGTCGTCCGGGGCGGTGCGGGCGGCCGGGATCGGCAGCTCCGCCACGCTCTGGCCGGCGCCGGCCGACTCGAAGGGCATCAGTACCGGTCGGATGGAGGAGAACTCGGCGTTCGCCCGGTCGTAGTCGTCCGGGCGGCCGATGTCCAGCCAGTAGCCGCCGAAGTCGTACGCGGCGGGCGGGGTCTTGGCGGCGAGCAGGTCCAGCACCAGCTCGTCGAAGCCCAGCGGCAGGCCGGGGGTGTACTTGGCGAGTGCCGAACGGGAGACGCCGTACACGCCCATCGAGACGCGGTAGTCGATGCTCGGCTTCTCCTGGAAGCCGGTGATGCTGCCGGACTCGGCGGTCAGCACGCCGAAGTCGATCTTCACCTGGCGGGCGTAGGTGGCGATGGTGAGCGGCGCCCCGGACGTCTCGTGGTGCTTGAGCACCCCGGCGAAGTCCAGGTCGGTGAGGATGTCGCCGTTCATCACCAGGAAGTGCTCCGGCAGGCGGTCCTGCATGGTGAGCAGCGGGCCCATGGTGCCGAGCGGGCTGTCCTCGACGGCGTAGCCGACCCGCAGCCCCCACTGGGAGCCGTTGCCGACGTACGCGCGGATGATGTGGCCGAGGTGGCCGATGGCCAGGGTGACGGTCGTGAAGCCCGCGGCGGCGAGCTGGCGCATCACGATCTCCAGGATCGCGTGCTGGTCGCCGATCGGGACGAGCGGCTTGGGAAGCGCGGTGGTGTACGGGCGGAGTCGGACGCCCTTACCGCCGGCCAGGATCACTGCATGCATGGTGTTTCCCCCACGGAAAGGATGTGCAGGACACGAACCTTGGTTACCAGGACGGGCATTGATCTCTACGGCAGTCAGACGTTGTAGATGTCGGTCTTGTAGCGGGCCAGGTTGGCCGGGTCGCGGAAGAACTCGATGGTCTGCTCCAGGCCCTGCTCCAGGGTGAACCCGGGGGCCCAGCCGGTGGCCTCGCGCAGCCGGGTGGCGTCCGCGACCAGGCGCATGACCTCGGAGTTGGCCGGACGGATGCGCTGCTCGTCCTCCTTCACCAGGAGGTCGACGCCCATCAGCTTGCCGACCAGGGAGACCAGGTCGCCGACCGAGATCTCGCCGCCGGTGCCGGCGTTGAAGGTCTTGCCGACCACGGTCTCGGCGGGAGCGGTGCCGACCGTGCGGAACGCGTGCGCGGTGTCCTTGACGAACATGAAGTCGCGGGTCGGGCGCAGGTCGCCGAGGGTGATCTCGGTCTCTCCGGCGGCGACCTGGGCGATCACGGTCGGGATGACGGCACGCATCGACTGGCGCGGGCCGAAGGTGTTGAACGGGCGCAGGGTGACGACCGGGGTCTCGAAGCTGGCGTGGTAGCTGTCGGCCAGCCGGTCCCCGCCGGCCTTGGAGGCGGCGTACGGGGACTGGGTGTTGATCGGGTGGTCCTCGGTGATCGGCACGGTCTGCGCGGTGCCGTACGTCTCGCTGGTGGAGGTGTGCACCAGACGCGGGATCTCCTGGTGGCGCACCGCCTCCAGCACGTTCAGGGTGCCGGTGACGTTGGTGTCGACGTACGAGTGCGGGGCCCGGTAGGAGTACGGGATCGCGATCAGGGCGGCCAGGTGGTAGACCGCCTCGGTGCCCTTGACCAGGCCGTTGACCGAACCCGGGTCCCGGACGTCGCCGAGGACGATCTCGACCGAGTCCAGCACCTCCTTGGGTAGGGTCTCCAGCCAGCCGAAGGACGAGAAGGAGTTGTACTGGACCATCGCCCGGACCTGGTGCCCGTCGGCGACCAGGGACTCGACGAGGTGGGAACCGATGAAGCCCTCGGCTCCGGTGACCGCGACGCTGCTCATGCGTGATTCGCTCTCTCGATTTTTGGGAACGGCCGGACTCCCGGTGGCGACCGGCCGGTGGTGGTTCAGCTGTGTGGTGAAGCGTGTTCGGGTGAAGCGCGTTCAGGTGGAGCGGGTGGAGCGGGTGGAGCGGGTGGAGCAGGTGGAGCAGGTGGAGCAGGTGGAGCGGTGCACGCGAATTGGGCGTGCGTGATTTCTGTATTCGGTGTTCAGCGGTGCTGGGTGGTGCGGCCGAGCGCAGGCCCGGCGATGGCGGTGAGGAGCAAGGCGGCCGCCCCGCAGCCGGTCAGCTGCAGGACGATCGGATCCGCACCGGTCAGCAGCCCGGCGCTCTCGGCACCCGCGGCGGCCAGACAGATGAGGGCGGTGCTCCAGCTGAACCCGAAGGCGTTCAGCAGCAGCGCCAGCCAGAGCGAGCCGCCGAGGAGCAGCATCGCGCCGAGCTGCGGCACACCGAGCGCGGGGGCGCCGGGCCACAGCACGGTCGCGGCGGCGTCCAGCGCGGCCACGGTGGTGAGGTAGATGAACAGGCAGCCGAGCAGGATCCCGCCGGTGCGGCGGGTGAACTGCCCGCTGGTGTGACTGGTGCGCAGCGCGGCCACGGCCATCGCCCGGTAGCGGAAGAGCAGCCACTCGGCGAGGCCGAGACTGAGCGTCAGCGCGATCATGGCCGGCCCGGTCGGGGTGGCGTTCGCCCCGTGCGCGGCACCGGTCCGCACCGCCTGGTGGATGGTCTCGCCGAGACCGGCGATCAGCGTGAGGGTGCCGCAGGCCAGGCCGAACAGCAGGTGCGGGACCTCCTGGCGGATCGGCAGCCTCAGCTCGACGGACTCCTTCTCGCCGCCGCGGATGCAGAACAGCAGCTCCCGGGCGGCCAGGCCGACCGCCAGCACCAGCGAGACGAGCAGCACGACCGTCCGCACCACCGGCGGGACGTCCGTGGCCAGCACCACGCCCGCGCCTACCGAGGCCGGAGCCAGCGCCAGCAGCAGGAACTTCTCCCGTCCGAGCACCAGCAGGGCGGTGGCCGCGCCCAGGTACAGCGACTGCCCGGCCGCGAAGCAGAGCGCGCCCAGCGGCCCGCCGACCACGTACGCGGCGGCGGACGCGACCAGCGCGCCCAGCGGCGCCCCGACGGCCAGGCAGATCGCGGCCTCGCGGCGCCGCAGCCGACCGAGCCAGCGGTACGAGCGGTGCGCCAGCGCCTGGTTGAAGCCCCAGCTGACCAGCGTCGCGACGGACAGCGCGAGCATGCCGGAGGGCAGGCCGAACCGCATCCGGGTGGCCGCGAACAGGTTGGCGCCGAGTAGGTAGCCGAGCCCGGGCAGGGCGAACACCAGGCCGCGCACGACGCAGCGCCAGGGGTCGGCCCGCCACGGGTTGGCGAACTCGGAGCTCGGGCCGGGGTAGCGCCGCTCGACCTTCTCGAACAGCTCCTCGGCGAGGGTGAACGAGTCGGGGCGGCCGTACAGCAGGGCGGCCTGCTCGTCGGAGAGGCCGTCGGACTCCAGGAACGCGGCGATCTCGTACGGGTGGACGGCATCGGCGCAGATGTCGTGCAGCCGCTCGGCGAGCTCGTCCAACGGGTCCGCGGAGAGGTCGAGCTGCTCCTCGGGCTCGGGCTCGGACTGGGCCGGCAGGCCGGGGCGGCGGCGCTTGAGCGGCAGGGTGCGCAGCTGCATCGTCCGCTCGGAGCCGCCCTCGTCCGGCACGAGCCGCAGGGGACCACTCATGCGCCCACCTCGCTGCGCTCGGCGGCCGCTTCGCGGTACACGCACCTGTCGATGGTTCGCTCGCTCCGCTCGTTCACGTGCCCACCTCGCTGCGCTCGGCGGCCGCTTCGCGGTACACGCACCTGTCGATCGTTCGTTCGTTCACGCGCCCACCTCGCTCGGCTGGGGCTGGGCGGCGGCCAGCTGTTGGTCCCAGTCGGGGGTGGGGGTCTGGTCGGTGACGGCCACCACGCCGTCCGGCATCCAGCGGGCGGTGCCGAGGAGTTCGGTGTAGATGCCCCGGAAGCCGTCGATGTTCTGGCGGAGCGTGAACTGTTCGATGACTCGCAGCCGGGCCTGTTCGCCCAGTCGGGCGCGCCGCTCGGCGTCGCGCAGCAGCTCGATCGCGGCGGCCGCCATCGGTTCGGGTTCGCGGGGCGGGACGACGAGTCCGGTGTCGCCGACGGCTTCGCGGACGCCGCCGACGTCGGTCGAGACGGTCGCGCGGCCGCAGGACATCGCCTCGATCAGGGTGAACGGGAAGCCCTCGCTGATGCTGGAGAGCATGACCACGTTGCCCGCCGCGTACGCGTCGGTGATGTCGGCGACGCGGCCCTCGAAGGCCACCGAGTCGGCGATGCCGAGTTCGGCGGCCAGGGCTATGCAGCCGTCCCGGTAGGCCTCGCCGCCCTTGGGGGTTCCGCCGAAGAGCCGCAGCCGCGCCTCGGGGATCTCACGGTGGACGATGGCGAAGGCCCGGATCAGCGTCTCCAGGTCCTTGATCGGGTCGACCCGGCCGGCCCAGCTGAGGGTCGGCGTCTCGGGTTCGGGCCCGGCGGGCGGGAAGGCCGCCGGGTCCACGCCGTTGTAGACGGTGCGGATGTGGGCGGACGGCGTGCCGCCGCGCTCCTCCCAGCGCCGGTTGTACCGGTTGCCGGGGGTGACCAGCGCGGCCTGCCGGTAGCTCTCCTCGGCCAGCATCCGGTAGAAGCCGAGCAGCAGCGCCTTGACCGGCCAGCGGTACGGGCCGGTGCGGTAGCCGAGGTAGCGCTCGCGCAGGTAGATGCCGTGCTCGGTGAGCAGAAACGGTACGCCGTACTGCTGGGCGGCGATCAGCCCCGGCAGGGTGGCCAGCCCGCCGCTGGCGGCGTGCGCGACGCCGTCGGTGGGCGGTTCGACCGAGAGCGGCCGCAGGGCGTGCTCCAGCAGGTCGGTGGCGTTCAGGGCGTCGTGCATGGTGGGCCGGGAGACGGCCGTGGGCAGGTAGTCCCGGGTCCAGACGTGCTGGAGGGTGCGCAGGGCGCGCTCGCTGCGCAGCGCCGGGCTGAGCAGCCCGCGCCGGGCGAGGTCGGCGAAGCCGTACAGCTCGGTGCCGAAGTGGGTGGTGTAGACCGGATCGAGGATGGAGTGGAGGAAGCGCTCGTACGCGTTGAGGAAGCGCCGCATCTCCTTGCCGTGGGGCGGTCCGGCTTCGGAGGCCGGGCCCCACAGCGGTGCGGTCGTGACCGACCGTACGTTGGCGGGCAGCTCCCAGGCCAGCGGTTCCTGGCCGGTACCAGTGACGGCGATGACGTCGAAGTCGACGTCCGGCATGCCTTGAACGAGCTGGTCGCACCAGACACTCACGCCGCCGTGCTGGTGCGGATACGTCCCCTCGGTGAGCAGGGTGACGCGCATCTCCTGTCCCCCCTCCTGTTCCTTGCGTCGGTGTCCGGCCTGGGTGGCCGGAACGGGACCCGAGGCAGGGCCGGACCGGGCGACCGGCCCGGCCCCGCCATCGGGTGCTGCGGGTTACCGGTTGCCGGAGCGTCCGGTGGTACTGGTGCCGAGCGAGGCCGCCCCCCCGGTGGCCTTACCGCTCTTGGCGGCCGCGGCGGTGCCGCCGTTGCCGTTGGTGGCGACGTCCTTGCCGGGCACCGGGGTTCCGCTACCGGGGACCAGGGTCGGGGCGCTGGTGCGACCGGTGTCGCTCGGGCCCACCGGGACGGGAGTGGCGACGCCCTGCGGGACGACCTTCTTGTCCGCCGGGGCCGGGGCCGGGACGGACTTGGCCGCGACGCCGGGGGCGACGGCGGCCGGGGCGGCCGGCGTGCCGGCCGAGGCGAGCTGCAGGGAGACGCTGCTCTGCAGGGTGCCCGGGGACACCCAACCGGAGAGCGTACCGGCGTAGGACGAACCGAAGGCGGTCGATCCGATGACCAGCTTCTGAGAAGTTCCGGTCGGCATGGTGGCCTGGACCTGAACACCGGCCGGAGCGTTGACCGTGACGGTGTCGCCGACCCGGTAGGCGGTGACCTGGCCGGAGGAGACGGCCGAGTTCCAGGCCGCGCGGCGCTGGAACTCCAGGCCGATCTCGCGCTCGCCGAGGTTCACGATCGGGGTGTTGTCGGCGTGCAGCGACCGGTAGGTGCCGAGGATCTTCTCCAGCACCGGGTAGAGGATCCGGTCCTCGGACAGGTTCGACTGGTGGATGAAGTGCGGCCGCGGGTCGTTGCTCAGCACGTGCCCGAGGTCGATCCGGGCCTCCAACGGCACGATGTACGACTGGAATCCGGTGTTGACGTCCAGCGGCTTCGACAGGCAGGTGGAGTTGGCGTTGTTCTCACAGACGCCGCTGCCGCCGTTGGCCTTGCTGGTGTAGATCCAGTTGTACTCGTCGGCCTCCTCCTTCGCCGTGCCGGCGTTGTAGAAGACGTTCATCGGGTAGCGGGGCACGGTCAGCGTGGACGAGCCGACGGCCCGCTGGGCGGGCTCGCGGGAGGCGTCGCTGCCGGTGAACTTGATGCCGTTGGCGGCCAGTGCCGGGGCCAGGTTCGGGTTGTCGCTGGTCTCCTGCGGGGCGGTCAGCAGACCGGAGTGCTCGCCGGTGACCAGGGCCTGCGGGTCGACCTTCAGGCCGTTCTTGGCGGCCCAGTCGAAGTTGTCCTTGATCTGGCCGGAGATGGTGCTCTGGTCGGTCCAGACCGCCTTGCCAGAGGAGTCCTTGGTGCAGATCCACGGCACGACGGTGACGTCCTGGACGCAGCCCAGGTACGGGTGGGTGTAGGTGTGGTTGACCCAGCGGTAGTTGTTCTGGTCGGCGATCATCTGGTTGGCCGTGGGGTCCACCGCGGTCTGGTGGTCGGCCTTCCAGTCCTCGCTGCCGCCACCGTTGAACACCATGTCCAGGGTGAAGTTGTTGGCCGTCTGCCACTGCTTGAGGTGCTGGGCGTCGTCCGGCGTCATCCGGATCGGGTTGGCCGTGTCCGGGGTGCCGGGCGGGCAGGTGACGTCGCCGGGGGTGCACTTGAGCACGGTGTCCCAGCGGTCGTCGGCCAGGAAGACGTCGTCCACGTGGGCCGCGAAGTAGTTGCGGTCGTAGCCGAGGTGGACGCCCTGGGTTATCCAGTCGACCATGCCGCGGGCCAGCAGGCGGTACTGCTGCTGGTACTGGTTGTAGACGAACGTGACGACCAGTTCCTTGCGGCCGTCGTGGGTGTACTCGCCGACCAGCGAACCGCGCGAGGTGGTGCTCGGGATCGCGGCGTCGACCAGCGGAACGAACGAGGCGCCGGCCGGCAGGGTGGCCAGCGGCGTGGCCAGGTATCCGTAACTCTCGCTGACGGTCGGATCGTTGTCCTCGAAGGGCACGCTGCCCTTCAGGTACCCGAACGGGCCCGAAGTGCCGGCCGTGGTGGTGGCGCCCTGGAATCCGTCCAGCGTGCCGTAGTAACCGGGATTCACGGCGTAGTTCAGCCCCACCGCGGGACTGGCGAACGTGTACGCGTCGATCTGCCGGATTCCGAATGCGGCTTCGTAGCCGGCGATGGCCGTCATCTCGGCCGCACTGTTGGGGAAGGGGTTTTCGTTGGGCAGGACGATGCCCTGGTACTTCCCGCGGGGCTGGCCGTTCACCGTGTCGCTGAGGAAAGCGGAGTTGATGACGGGACGGTTGGTGTCGTTGAGGTTGACGACCTTGTACGGGGTGCCCTGGTTCTTGAGTTCGGCGGTGATCGCCGCTACCGACGGGCCCCCGTCGTCGATGACCAGGATGGTGAGGTCGATCCTGGGCGGCGTGGCGCCGTGGGCCAGGGTGGTCTGCAGGCCGCTGGCCAGCAGAACTGCCGCCGCGCACGCGGCAACTCTTCGGGTCGCTCGACCCATGGTGATCCTCCCCTTGGGTAGACGCCTCGCTGCTCAGCGTTCGCCTGCCCTGTAGCTGTTCGCGGGCAGCAGGCTGCCCGGCGCCCATCCTGGTCGAGGGGGGCCTCTGCGAGGGACCAATTGGGCGAGAGTGCAGCGAACCTGTTACCAACGTTCATGGCGAAGCCATGAAGGCGCCGATTGTGACCGGAACCGGACCGGCCATGCAAATAATGAATTGAGAATGAAAAAGCGGAAGCTGAGAGCTACACCTGGTTACCGCCCGTGCGGCTTGGGCGGACCACCCGGACGCCTACACTGTCGTCGTCGCGCATGACACTCTTGCACATCTTGCCGACCCCTTGGGCAGGTTCATGCAATATCAGGCACCGCTGTGCCATGTGACAGTCCGAATATGCAATGGAGGTGCTCGCGTGGCCGATCAGCGGACCGAGTCCGGTGCAATCGGGGGCGGGCGGAAAGCGGCGCCGGAGCCGGTCGGAACGGCGCTGGTCGGGCGCAGTCTCGGACTGAGCGGTGCGGTCAACGCCCGCGATCTCGGCGGCTACCGGACGGCCGACGGGCGGGTGCTGCGGTGCGGTGTGGCCCTGCGCAGTGATGGCCTGAACCATGTCACCGCCGACGACTTCGGCCCGCTGCGCGCGCTCGGTCTGCGCCGGGTGGTCGACCTCCGCAGCCTCGACGAGGTCCGCGAGGCCGGCCCGGACCGGCTGCCCGGTCTCCCCGTCGCCGACTTCGCGGCCGCCGCAGTCACGGCAGTCACGGCGGCCACCGCGGTGACCGTCGAGGCGGCCCCGCCGGATGGCGTCACCCTGCACCATCTCCCCTTGCTCGCAACGGACTTCGACATCTACGGCACACTCCGGGACGCCCTCGCCGACCGCAGCCCGCAGCAGCAGCACGCCCTGCTCGGCGACGGCCGGGCGGCCGCCATGATGACCGGCCTCTACCGCTGGTTCGTCACCGACCCGGTGGCCCGGCAGCGCTTCGCCACCCTGCTGCGGCTGCTGGCCGCCCCGGACGGGCCGCCGCTGCTGTTCCACTGTTCGGCCGGAAAGGACCGCACCGGCTGGGCCGCCGCCCTCGTGCTGACCGCTCTCGGCGTCGACCGCGAGACCGTCCTCGCCGACTACCTGCTCACCAACGAGCGCTCCGCCGCGGTGGTGGGCCGGGTGATGGACGACTTCGGCACCCGCGGCCTGATGCGCGAGCCGCGACTGCTGCTGCCGGTGTTCCGGGCCGACCCGGGCTACCTGGCAGTGGCCTTCGAGGAGGTCGGCGCCGGCTGGTCCGGGTTCGACGCGTTCTGGCGGGACGGCCTCGGGCTGGACGACGCCGTCCTGGCCGGCCTGCGGGCCAACCTGCTGGACGGCGACGGGCGGCCTCCCGCGGCCTGATCAGCCCTCGCTGATCAGGCCCTCACGGAGCTGGGTCAGCGTCCTGGTGAGCAACCGGGAGACGTGCATCTGGGAGATGCCGATCTCCTCGCCGATCTGCGACTGGGTGAGGTTGCCGAAGAACCGCAGCATGATGATCCGGCGCTCGCGCGGCGGCAGCCTGGCCAGCAGCGGCTTCAGCGACTCCCGGTACTCGACGCCCTCCAGCGCGAGGTCCTCGTAGCCGAGCCGCTCGGCCAGCGGCCCGTCGCCGTCCTCCTCGCTGGGGCTGGAGTCGAGCGAGCTGGCGGTGTACGCGTTGCCCACCGCGAGGCCCTCGACCACGTCCTCCTCGCTGACCCCCAGGCAGACGGCCAGCTCGGCGACGGTGGGGGAGCGGTCCAGCCGTTGCGACAGCTCGTCACCGGCTTTGGTGAGCGCCAGCCGCAGCTCCTGCAGCCGCCGGGGCACCCGGACCGACCAGCTGGTGTCCCGGAAGAAACGCTTGATCTCGCCCACCACGGTGGGCATCGCGAAGGTGGGGAACTCCACCCCGCGCTCGGGGTCGAAGCGGTCGATCGCCTTGATCAGGCCGATGGTGCCGACCTGGACGATGTCCTCCATCGGCTCGTTGCGGCTGCGGAAGCGCGCCGAGGCGTACCGGACCAGCGGCAGGTTGAGCTCGATCAGGGTGTCGCGAACGTACGTGTGCTCCGCGCTGCCCGGTTCCAGGGCGGCCAGCCGCAGGAACAGCGAGCGGGACAACGTCCGGGTGTCCAGCCCGGAGCCGGGCGGCGTCTCGGGGCCGGGCGGCGCGGCGGCCGGGACCCGCTGGAGCGGGATCCGGTCCTCGGCGACCGCCGTACCGTTGGCCTGACCAGCGTGGATCTCCGCAGTGCCCAGCTCTCCGGACATGCGCCCACCCCCTTGTGACTGACAGTTGAACGGGGGCCGTCGCACGGAGGTTCCCGGCGGGGGCCCTCCCCCTCCATACCGGAACACGGTCCACGGCAAACCCGAACGTCGCAAGATGTCACGCGGGGGTAACGCGCTGCAATCTCAGTCTTCCCAGGAGTTGCCGGTCCGAAGCCTCGTCAGAATGCGTGAGAGCAGCCGTGAGACGTGCATCTGGGACATCCCCAGCTCGGTGCTGATCTGCGACTGGGTCAGGTTGGCGAAGAACCGCAGCATCACGATCCGCCGCTCCCGCTCGGGCAGCTGGACCAGCAGGTGGCGGACCATGTCCCGGTGCTCGACCTCGGCCAGCGCGGAGTCCTCGTAGCCGAGCCGGTCGAGCAGGGCGAGCCCGCCCTCGTGCTCCTGCGCCGCCTCCAGCGAGGCCGCGTTGTAGGCCCGCCCGGCGTCCAGGCAGGCCCGGACGTCCTCCTCGGGGATCCGCAGGCTGGCGGCGATCTCCGGCACCTTGGGGGCCCGGCCGTGCAGCACCGTCAGCTCCTCCATCGCGCCGCTGACCTGGACCCACAGCTCCTGGAGCCGGCGCGGGACGTGCATGGTGCGGACGTTGTCCCGGAAGTAGCGCTTGATCTCGCCGAGGATGGTCGGCAGCGCGTAGGTGGGGAACTGGACGCCGCGGGTGGGGTCGAAGCGGTCGATCGCGTTGATCAGACCGATGGTGCCGACCTGGACGACGTCCTCCATCGGCTCGCTGCGGCTGCGGAAGCGGGTGGCCGCGTAGCGGACCAGCGGGATGTTCACCTCGATCAGGGCGGCTCGGACCCGCTCCCGCTCGGGGGCGCCCGGGGGAAGCTCCGCGAGCCGTTCGAACAGCACCCGGGTCAGCGTCCGGACGTCCATCGCGGGGCGGCCGCCGGGGCCGCGCAGGCTGTCCGGGCGGAGTTCGCCGGCCGGGCTGATGATCGCCGCCAGTACCTCGTCGGACACGTCACCCCTCCCTCAGTCGATAACGAAGGGCCCTGCGGATCGGGTGTCGCGGCTGGTTCACCACCTCGCCATGTCCGGCAAAACCGGTCATAGCATCACAAGGCGGGCGCAGGTCGGGCAAGCACCCGATGGAGGTGTGTTGGTGCGGCATGGGGGCTTCACCGGGCCTCCCGTCCAGGTGCCGCAAGGATCGTTCCGGGACGGAGCAAGGTGCCCCGTCCGGTGGCCGGACGGGGCGCGGCGGGCCGTCCGGGGGACGGGCCTCGGCTGCCTCGGGGGTCAGACCTCGATGTCGGCGATCACCCAGGTGGCGAATTCGCGCCACTGACCGGCCGCGGCCTGATGGGCCGGGTGGGTCAGGTACGCCTGCAGGGCGTCGCGGTCCTCGACCAGGCTGTTGATCGCGTAGTCGTGGGCGATGTCCCGCTCGGTGGTGTTCCAGCCGCACTCCCACTCGCGCAGCTCGGGGATCAGTGAACCCAGCTCGGCGAACGCCTTGGCGCCGGCGAGCGCGCGCTCGTCGTCCTTGCCGACGCCGTCGTTGAGCTTGAACAGGACCAGGTGCCGGATCACGATTGCCGCTCCTCGCGGACGGGGACAGAGGGTCCCGCCCACCGTAGCCGGTGCGCCGGGGCGGCAGAACGGGCCCTACGTGACGGGACGGGTCATTTGATCAGTCCGGTCATGAAGGTGCCGACCGCCTTGGCCGCGTTCGAGATGCCCTCGAAGCCCAGTTGGACGAGCTGGGCGGAGCGGGCCGGCGAGCTGATGATCGAGTAGAGGACGAAGATGAGCAGGAGGACCATGCCGATCTTTTTCGCCTGCGCCATCGAGTACCTTCCTCCCTGCTGTGGGCCGCCGCCATCCGGGTCCCCGAGCGGCCCTGCGGAAGCAGCTTATCCACCGGACGGGCTATCAAGTGTGCGACGCGTTCGCCGGGCGGGACGAAGGTCCCCGGGAGTGGGGCCTTTCTCCGGGTGCCCGGAAGGGGCCCGGGCGGCAGGATGGAAGACGTACCGAGGATCTGGCAGGAATCCCCGGTGCGTGGATCCGGAGTTCCCCGCTGTGGGACCGGGCGCCGCGGCTTCCCCCCGACGCGGCGCCGGTTGTGGGACTCCGCCGGGGGAGCGGTCAGTCCCCCCGAGCCGCTCCCCCTTTCCAGGCTCCGTACCCTCCGGGCGTTGGTGGTCATCAGCCCGGAGTACGGAGCCCTTTTCGCGTTCGAGGGTGCGCGGAAACGCCGAGGGCCCGTCCGGATCGGACGGGCCCTCGGGCTTTCCAGCGGTAGCGGTGGGATTCGAACCCACGGTGGAGTTGCCCCCACACACGCTTTCGAGGCGTGCTCCTTTGGCCGCTCGGACACGCTACCGAGGGGAACTCTACCGGACGGGTGGCGCGGTCACGAAATCCATATGGCCGGGCGGCCGGCGGGGGAGTCGGCACCGGAAGTCGGCACCGGAAGTCAGCGGTGGGACTCGAAGAACTCGCGCAGCTGCTCGCCGCACTCGTCGGCGAGGACGCCCCAGACCACCTCGGGGCGGTGGTTGAGCCGGCGGTCGCGCATCACGTCGAAGAGCGAGCCGGCCGCGCCGGCCTTCTCGTCGAGGGCGCCGTAGACCACTCGGTCGATCCGGGACAGCACGAGGGCGCCGGCGCACATCGTGCAGGGCTCCAGGGTGACGATCAGGGTGCAGCCGCTGAGCCGCCACTCCCCGAGCCGCTGAGCCGCCTGCCGGATCGCGACCACCTCGGCGTGCGCGGTCGGGTCGCCGACCGCCTCGCGCTCGTTGTGGCCGCGTCCGATCACCTCGCCGTCCGGGCCCAGGACGAGCGCCCCGACCGGGACGTCCCCGGTGGCCGGCGCCAGGGCGGCCTCGGCGATGGCGAGGCGCATCGGCGCCGCCCAGCGGTCGCGGACCGGGTCGGGGCGGACGGGGGCGGACAGGGGGGCGATGCGGGGGACGGCCTGCGGGGCGGATGCGGACTGCATGGCATCCAGTGTCGGGTATCCGGCGGCGGGCACCGGCCTGGTCACCGACCGCTACCGGACCGCCTCCAGGACCTCGCCGCAGCCGAGGGCCTCGGCGATCTCCTCCAGGGCGTCGCCCGGGACGGCGCCCTCGCCGCTGAGGGCGAGCAGCTCCTCGGCGGCGAGGCCGAACTCGGTGAGCAGGTGGGCGTCGCCGAGCGGGCCGACCGGGACGCCGGCGCGGGCGTCCTCGTCCTGCTCCTCCGCCTCCTCGTTCTCCTCCAGCTCGACGACCAGGTGGTCCAGGTCGCCGAACTCGCTCTCACCGGCCTGGTCGACCAGTTCGTCGGTGAGGACGGAGCCGTAGGAGCTGCGGGCGGCGGCGGCGCCGTCGGACACGAAGATCCGCGGGTCCTCCTCGCCGTCCACCCGGACGATGGCGAACCAGGCGTCCTCCTGTTCGATGAAGATCAGGACGCTGTCGTCGTCCTGCGTGGAGTCGCGGGCCAGGTCGGTCAGGTCGGCGAGGGTTTCGACGTCGTCGAGCTCCGTCTCGCTCACATCCCACCCGTCCTCGGTGCGAGCAAGCACTGCAGCGAAGTACGCCACCAGGGACACTCCCAAGATCTCGGTCTCGGCTGTCGGCGCGCTCGGGCAACGCGAAAATCTGGCCGCCCCCGCGCCAGAGGCGGTCCGCTCGTTCGGACCGTCCCATCGGAATCGTGACAGAAAGCCCGCCCTTGCGGGGGGTGTTCGGCAGCGCGTCTTTGCAGGTCGTGTCGGAAGGGCTGGCCGGCGGCCGGTGAAGCGCCGGCGGCGCCCGGGGCCCGTTGGATCCGGGCCGGCCGGTCCGCGGGGCTGCGGGGGGAGCCGCGCCGGAACCGCTTCGGATCCTTGTCAGATCCGGAAGGTTCGCATCCGCATGGCCTCGCGCATCCGCCGTTCCTTGGTCCGTCGGGGCTGGACCCGCTCCCGGAGCTCGCGGGCCTCGGTGAGCTCGCGGAGGAAGACGGCCCGCCGCTTGCGGCGGTCCGCCTCGGTCTCCGGGGGGTCCTGCGGCGGGCCGGGGCGATCGCCCGACCGGCCTGCGGGCTCGTCCGCCGAGCCGTCCCCGGCGTTCGGGTTGCTCGTCATAAGACGTGACATTCCCAGATCAGCCCGGTTGATACCACAGGAGGCGCTTCCGTCCGGACATTCGCGGGGCGTCACGGCGCGTCACGGCGCGGTGAACCCCGCCGACGGCGCGGCCGCCACGCGGCGAGTCGTACAGGCGTGCAGACCCGGGCTAACCTCGACACATGCGTCTCCACGTCGTCGACCACCCCCTGGTGGCCCACAAGCTCTCCACCCTGCGCGACGAGCGCACCGACTCGCCGACCTTCCGTCGCCTGACCGACGAGCTGGTGACCCTCCTCGCCTACGAGGCCACCCGGGACGTCCGCACCGACGAGGTGGAGATCACCACCCCCGTGGCGGTCACGCTCGGCACCCGCCTCAGCTACCCCCGCCCGCTGGTCGTGCCGATCCTGCGCGCCGGTCTCGGCATGCTGGACGGGATGACCCGGCTGCTGCCGACCGCCGAGGTGGGCTTCCTCGGCATGGTGCGCAACGAGGAGACCCTGGAGGCCTCCACCTACGCCACCCGGATGCCGGACGACCTCTCCGGCCGCCAGGTCTACGTGCTCGACCCGATGCTGGCCACTGGCGGCACCCTCGTCGCGGCGATCAAGATGCTGATCGAGCGCGGCGCCACCGACGTCACCGCCGTGGTCCTGCTGGCCGCGCCCGAGGGCGTCGAGGTGATGAAGCGCGAGCTGGCCGGCTTGCCGGTCACCGTGGTCACCGCCGCCCTGGACGAGCGGCTCAACGAGAACGGCTACATCGTGCCCGGCCTCGGCGATGCGGGCGACCGCCTGTACGGCACCGCCGGCTGAGCGGATCCCCCGAACGGACGAGAGCCCCCCGGCGCGGTGCCGGGGGGCTCTCCTGTTGCGCGGGACGACCAGCCTCAGCAGCTGCCGGTGGCGGTCGGGGCGGGGGTCGGCTTGGTCGCGAGGGCCAGGGCGGCGGCCGCCTGGGTCTCGTCCAGCAGGGCGTTGTAGCTGTCGCCGATCACGAAGTCCACGGTGCCGTCGGCGCGGGCGTCGGCGGTGGCGGTGGCCCCGGCGATCTGCGAGCTGAGCAGGGTGGCGGCGCCGGCGCCGGCCGGGCCGGCGATCACCTGGGCGGTGCCGGGCACCTTCTTGTCCAGTTCGGCCGGGGCGTTGCCGACCTTGCCGATCGTGAAGCCGCGCTTCTTGAGCTCCTCGGCGGTCCGGCCGGCCAGGCCGCCCTTGGTGGTGGCGTTGTAGACGTTCACCGTGACGCCGGACGGCTGCGGGATCGCGTGCGGGTCGCCCTGGGCGGCGGGGGCACCGGAGGCGGCGGGCGCGCCGGGCGTGGCGCCCGCGGTGGGGGCGGCCAGCGGCTTGCCCGACGGGGTCGCGCAGGCCTGGGCGGAGGAGTTCTTGTTCTTCCCGCTGAAGATGTCGTAGAGCTGCACGCCGCCGAGGCCGATCAGGGCCAGGGCGAGCAGGGCCGCGAGCCCGGCGATCACCTTGCGGCTCTTCCTCGGGGGCCGGCCGAGTCGTGGATAGGCGGTGCCGGTGACGCGGTACTGCTTCCCCTTGAGGCCTTGGGGAGTCAACATGCTCACGGTTTGTCTCCCCCTCGTGCCAGGGCGGGGTCGGGATGACGGATCGGCTGGTGCGGGTGGATCCCGTGGTGCGGGTGGATCCCCTGGTCGCGGCCGTAGTCAGCAGCGTAGTGCCGTCCGGTCGGGAAGGTACTAAATGATCATCATCTGGAGTACGCCGGTACCCGAAAGGAGGTACTCGGGTACGCGCGGACCGCCCTCCGCCGACTGGCGAGGGGGCGGTCCGGGAGCCCGTGCAGAGGGATCGTCACTCCATTTCGAGGACCCGGGCGTGCAGCACCTGGCGCTGCTGCAACGCGGCCCGCACGGCCCGGTGCAGGCCGTCCTCCAGGTAGAGGTCGCCACGCCACTTCACCACGTGGGCGAAGAGGTCCCCGTAGAAGGTCGAGTCCTCGGCGAGCAGGGTTTCGAGGTCCAGTTGCCCCTTGGTGGTCACCAGCTGGTCGAGCCGCACCGGGCGTGGGGCGACGTCAGCCCACTGGCGGGTGCTCGTCCGGCCGTGATCCGGGTACGGCCGCCCATTGCCGATGCGCTTGAAGATCACACGGAAAGCCTACCGTTTGGGCGGCGGATGGCGCAGCCGCCGCGACGCCGCCACGCGCTCGGGTGTGAGCTGCGGGAGGACGATTGCGGCTGTTTGATGGGAAATGTCGCGAACATCGCCCGGTTCCGATCGGGCCACGGACTGCCCGGGACCGGGTTCCGGGCCCGCCCAGCCTCCCGCCCCGCCCAGGAGAGTGCCCCGATGTCCTCCGCCCTCACCCCGCCGGCCGTCCGGGAGATCGCCGACGGGTACGCCTTCACCGGGCCCGCCCTCGACCTCGGCGCGGTGCTGCTGGACGGCACCGCCTACCCGGACGCCCAGGTGCGCATCCCGCTCGGCGTGCTCAACCGGCACGGGCTGGTCGCCGGCGCCACCGGCACCGGCAAGACCAAGACCCTCCAGCTGATCGCCGAACAGCTCTCCGCCCAGGGCGTGCCGGTGTTCCTCGCCGACGTCAAGGGGGACGTCTCCGGCGTCGCCGCGCCCGGCGCGCCGAGCGAGCGCACCGCCGCCCGCGCGGCCGAGGTCGGGCAGCAGTGGACCCCGCGGGGCTGCCCGGTCGAGTTCTACTCGCTCGGCGGCCAGGGCGCCGGGATCCCGATCCGCGCCACCGTCACCAGCTTCGGGCCGCTGCTGCTCGCCAAGGTGCTCGACCTGAACGAGACCCAGGAGTCCTCGCTCAGCCTGGTGTTCCACTACGCCGACACCAAGGGCCTGGAGCTGTACGACCTCAAGGACCTCACCGCCGTCATCGCCTTCCTCGCCTCGCCCGAGGGCAAGGAGGAGCTGAGGACCATCGGCGGCCTCTCGTCGGCCACCGCCGGGGTGATCCTGCGCGCGCTCACCGTGCTGGAGAACGAGGGCGCCGGGGCGTTCTTCGGCGAGCCCGAGTTCGACACGGCCGAACTGCTGCGGACCGCCCCGGACGGCCGGGGCGTCGTCTCGGTGCTGGAACTGCCCGCCGTCCAGGACCGGCCGCGGCTGTTCTCCACCTTCCTGATGTGGCTGCTCGCCGACCTCTACCAGGAACTGCCCGAGGTCGGCGACCTGGACAAGCCCAAGCTGGTGTTCTTCTTCGACGAGGCGCACCTGCTGTTCAAGGGCGCCTCCAAGGCCTTCCTGGAGGCCATCACCCAGACCGTCCGGCTGATCCGCTCGAAGGCCGTGGGCATCTTCTTCGTCACCCAGACCCCGCGCGACGTCCCGGCCGACGTGCTCGCGCAGTTGGGCAACCGGGTGCAGCACGCGCTGCGCGCCTTCACCCCGGACGACGCCAAGGCGCTCAAGGCCACCGTCTCGACCTTCCCGCGCTCCTCCTACGACCTCGGCGCGGTGCTCACCTCGCTCGGCACCGGCGAGGCCGTGGTGACCGTGCTCTCCGAGAAGGGCGCGCCGACGCCGGTCGCGGCCACCCGGCTGCGGGCGCCGCAGTCCCTGATGGGGCCGATCGAGGCGGGCGCGCTGCGGGCCGTCGTCGACGCCTCGCCGCTGACGGCGCGCTACCGGGACGCGATCGACCGGGAGTCGGCGTACGAGAAGCTGGCGGCGCGGGCGGCCCGGCCGGAGGCCGCCGTACCGGCCGGGGCGCCGAAGGAGCGGGAGCCCGCCCCGCGGCGGGAGGAGCCGAAGGGGGCGGGCGGGCTGCTCGGCTCGCTGCTCAGCAACCCGACGGTGAAGTCCCTGGCGCGTTCGGCCGGGAAGCAGCTCGGGCAGGAGATCTCGCGCAGCCTGTTCGGGACGTCCAAGCGGCGGCGCTAGCGGGGCCGGTCCGTCGGCGTTCAGCCGGCCAGGGCGGCGCCGATCCGGTCCAGCGAGGACAGCCGCATCAGGCCGTAGTTGTAGAACTCGACCTCGGGGACGCCCAGTTCGCGCAGGGTGGCGATCTTGGCGGCGAGGTTCTCCGGGCCGTCGCAGTCCGAGGCCATCGGGCGCAGGATCACCGCCATGTCCTGCGGGCGGACGCCGTGCAGGGCGAACGCGGCGATCTTCTCCCGGACGGCCTCCGGGGTCTTCGCGTAGCCGAGCGTCTCGATCTGGTCGGCCGCCTCGGCGAGCGCGGGCAGGTCGATGCCGGACAGCCAGCCCTTGCCCGGGCCTGCGCCGTCCATGAAGCTCAGCCGCATGCCGTGGCGCCGGGCCTCCTCGGCCAGTTCGGCGGCCAGCGTGGTGACGGTGGTGGTGGCGGCGTCCAGGTAGGCGGCCAGGGCGCCGTCCGCGAGCGCGCTCAGGTCGGCGGGCTCGGCGGCGGCCGCCTCGTCGGCCAGCCGGCGGCGCAGCTCGGTGCGGACGGCCTCCGCGACCTCCTCCGCCGGGACGCCCGCGCGGGTGGCGGCGGCGCGGCAGTGCGTGCAGAAGCAGATGCCGAGCAGCGCCTCGGCGGTCGCGCCCAGCTCCTCGAAGTAGCGCTCGTGGTGGTAGCCGTGGCGCAGCCCGTGGAAGTGCAGGGACTCGGCCCGGATCGCGTCCACGCCGTACCGGGCCAGCTCGGTGACCAGGGTCCGCGCGTACTCCCGGACCTCCGGGTCGGCCGGGCAGAGCTCGGTGAGGTGGCGGTCGCCGAAGGCGTTGGCCGGGGCGCAGTCGGGGTGGGCGAAGCCGAGCCGGTCGTTGTGGCAGAACACCGTCCAGGCGTGCAGCTTCAGCCCTCGGCGACGGGTCTCGGCGGCGGCCTCGGCGAAGGGGTCGCGGTCGCCGATCGCGGTGGAGGGGACGGGCGCGAGCCGGCGGCCCCGCCAGCGGGCCGGATCGGGGCGGAAGTACGCCGCGCCCGGCTCCAGGTAGCGGATCACCCGGCGGGGGTTGTGCGGGAAGACGTCCCGGGCCTCGTGGTAGACCGAGGCGAGGGTGACGCCGCCGACCCCGGCGCGGTCGGTGAGGTTGCCGAAGAAGGTGTCGGCGCCCTCGTCGAGCAGGTCGGTGGCGAAGGCGAGGACGGACGACTCCACGGCGCGGCTCCGGAGCTGGGGGCGGGTGCGCTGCCCACGCTAGCCGCAGGGGCCGGATTGGTCTATACCTGGCGGTTTGAACGGTTTGAACGGGCCGGGCCCGGACAAGGGGACGGCCGGCTCGGAGGCGGCCGGATCGGACGGGCACCCCCACTACAGTGAACCGTGTCAGTCGGACCGTGTCCTTCAGCGTCCTTCAGCCCTGGGCCGTCCACGGCCCGTTGAGAGGTGACCACCCCATGAGCGCTCGCCCGCCGCTGCCGTACGACTTCCTGCCGCAGGTGCCGTCCTTCCCGCTGACCAGCCAGGACGTCACCGACGGCGGCACGCTGGCCCGGGAGTTCAGCCACGCCGGGGGCAACCTCTCGCCGCAGCTGGCCTGGTCGGGCCTGCCCGAGGGCACCCGGGGCGTCGCCGTCACCTGCTACGACCCGGACGCGCCCACCGGCTCCGGCTGGTGGCACTGGCTCGCCCTCGACCTGCCCGCCGACACCGTCGAACTGCCGCGCGGCGCCGGCTCCTCGGACGAGGACCTGCCCGGCGCGGCCTCCTTCCACGGCCGCAACGACTTCCCCGGCCACCGGTACGACGGGGCCGCCCCGCCGCCCGGCACCCCGCACCGGTACGTCTTCGCGGTGCACGCCCTGGACGTCGAGAAGCTGGACGTCTCCGCCGACACCCCGGCGGCCCAGATCGGCTTCCACCTGACCTTCCACACGCTGGGGCGGGCGCTGCTCACCGCCGAGTACGGGGTCTGAGCGCGGTGGGCCACGATCCGGTCGAGGTCTGGCGGCTGTCCGAGGAGGACCGGTCGGCCGGCCGCCGGGCCGTGGCCTGGACGGTCGGGCCGGCCGGGGAACCGGCCGTCCTGGTGGTGCCGGAGCAGTACCTGGCGCCGGCCGGATCCTGGCCGCCGGTCCGGCTGCCGTTCGACGGCGAGGTGGTCGTGGCCGCCCCGCAGGGGGAGTGGCGGGTGCCGCTGTCCGGCGTCTCCTGCTTGCCCGACCACCTCGGGCTGCTGCCGGGCGGCCGGGTGCTGCTGGCCGGGTACCGGGCCGAGCAGGACGGGGAGGAGTGGCTGCCCAACGCGGCCGTGTACGGCGCGGACGGGACGCTCGAACGGGAGCTCGCGCTCGGCGACGACGTCCAGGTGCTGGTGACCGACCGGGACGGCCGGATCTGGATGGCGTACGGGGACGAGGGCATCTACGGCGACCACCCGATGGCGGTCTCCGGGCTGCGGGCCGCCGACAGCAAGGGCCGGGTGGTGTGGAGCCCGGAGAAGCTGCCGTCCCAACCGCTGGAGGGCCTGGCCGGCGCGACCGACGGGCGGAGCGCCTGGCTGGCCTGGTACCCGAGCCCGTCGGCCAGCCACCTCACCCGGATCGACGCGGTCGACGGGCCGTCGACCACCGTGCCGTGCCCGGTCCGGCTGCCGGTCGGCTTCGCGATCCACCGTGGGCAGGGCGTCTTCCTGTCCAGCGGAGGCGAGTTGACCTGGCACCAGCTGATCGGCAAGAAGTGGAAGCAGACCCGGCGCCGGCAGCTGAGCGTGCCCGGCGCGCTCGACCAGGAGCGGGCGCACGGCCGGGACGGCGCGCTGTGGTTCCGTGCGGGGGACGGCTGGTACCGGGTCGACGTCTAACCGGCCGCGCCCGTGGCCCGGTCGGCGCGGGCGGCCAGGGTGCGCAGGTGGGTGATCAGCTCCGGCGGCTCGTGCACCTCGAACTCGCAGTCCAGCGTCAGCAGCCGCACCGCCGTCCACTCCAGGGAGTCCGTGCGGGAGCGCAGCCGGCAGCTGTGCTCGTCGATCGGCTCGATCTCGGAGTCGCCCCGGGCGAAGTGCCGCCGGACGTTCGCGGCCGGGGCGTGCACGGTGGCGACCACGGCGCGGGCCGGTGACTGGCGGCGCAGCTTGCCCGCCACGTACGCGGCGGCGTCCTCGGCCGGGAGCGGGCGCGGGGTGAAGTGGGCGCCGGTGGCCCGGGGTTCGCTGAGCCGGTCGACGCGGAAGAGCCGCCAGTCGTCCCGGTCCAGGTCGTAACCCACCAGGTACCAGCGGCGGCCGGCCGAGACCAGCCGTTCGGGTTCGACGTTGCGCCTGGTCTCGGCGCCGTCGCCGGCCCGGTAGGCGAAGCGCAGCCGCTCCCGGTTGGTGACGGCGCCGGCGAGCACGGTGAGGTCGTCCGGGTCGACGGTCGGGCCGTCGCCGGTGAGCAGCGGCACGGTGGCGGCGTTGAGCGCGCCCACCCGGTGCCGCAGGCGGCCCGGCAGCACCTGGAGCAGTTTGCCGAGGGCACGGACCGAGGCCTCCTCGATGCCGACCACCGCGTGCCCGGCCGCCGCCCGCAGCCCGACCGCGATGGCGACGGCCTCCTCGTCGTCCAGCAGCAGCGGCGGCATCGCCGTCCCCGCGACCAGCCGGTAGCCGCCGACCGCGCCCATGGTGGCCTGCACCGGGTAGCCGAGGTCGCGCAGCCGGTCGATGTCGCGCCGGATCGTCCGGGGGCTGACGCCGAGCCGCTCGGCCAGCTCGCTGCCGGGCCACTCGCGCGGGGTCTGCAGGAGGGACAGCAGGTTCAGCAGCCGTGCGGGGGTGTCCGTCATGCCGTCCAGGATGCCGGACGACTGGGACAGGATCTGACCTACATGCCCCGTAGTCTCGCGGATGTGCCGACGAGCAGGACGAGTGGGACGCATGGGACGAGCAGTGCTAGCAGTGCGAGCAGGACGAGCGAGGAGTACCGAATGAAGACCGCGGACGCGGACCGGCGGAGGTGGATCGCGCTGGCGATCGTGATGGTCGCCTCCTTCATGGACCTGGTGGACGTCACCATCGTCAACATCGCCATCCCCAGCATCCAGGAGGACACCGGCGCCTCCTTCAGCGCCATCCAGTGGGTCACCGGTGGCTACGCGCTGGCCTTCGCGATCGGGCTGATCACCGGCGGCCGGCTGGGCGACATCTACGGCCGCAAGCGGCTGTTCCTGATCGGCATCGGCGGGTTCACCGTGGCGTCGGCGCTGTGCGGCCTGGCCTCCGGACCCGAGATGCTGGTCGCGATGCGGGTGCTGCAGGGCGGCACGGCGGCCATGATGGTGCCGCAGGTGCTGTCGATCATCCACGCGACCTTCCCGGCGGAGGAGCGCGGCAAGGTGTTCGGCATGTTCGGCGCGGTGGTCGGGCTGGGCGCCGTCTCCGGGCCGCTGATCGGCGCACTGCTCACCGAGTGGGACCTGTTCGGCCTGGCCTGGCGCCCGATCTTCCTGATCAACCTGCCGGTCGGCATCGTCGGGATGCTGCTCGGGCGGCGCTTCATCGACGAGTCGAAGGCCGAGCGGGCGCTCAAGCTGGACCTGGTCGGGGTGGCGCTGGCGAGCGTCGGCCTGCTGATGCTGATCTACCCGCTGACGCACGGGCGGGAGGCCGGCTGGCCGCTCTGGGGTTACCTGTCGATGGTCGGCAGCCTGGCGGTGTTCGCGTTGTTCGTGGCGTACGAGAAGGCCAAGACGCGGCGGGACGGCTCGCCGCTGGTCGAGCTGTCGCTGTTCCGGGTGAAGAGCTTCGCGGCCGGCATCGGGGTGCAGCTGGCCTTCGGCGTGGTCTGCGGGATCTTCTTCCTGGTCTGGACGCTGTACATGCAGATGGGCCTCGGCTGGAGCCCGCTCAAGGCCGGGTCCACCGGCATCCCGTTCTCGCTCGCCGTCTCGGCCGCGGCCGGGCTGTCCGTGCAGAAGCTGGTGCCCCGGTTCGGGCGCCGGGTGCTCCAGACGGGCGCGCTGGTGATGGCGGCGGGCGTGCTGACGTACATCTGGGAGGCGGACCGGTACGGCACGGCGATCGCGCCCTGGCAGATGGCGCTGCCGCTGGTGGTGATGGGCCTGGGGATGGGCCTGATCGTCGCGCCGATCACCGACGCGATCCTGGCGGAGGTGCCGCGCGCGCACGCCGGTTCGGCGTCGGGGCTGATCAACACCGTCCAGCAGATGGGGAACGCGCTCGGGCTCGCGCTGGTGTCGGTCGCCTTCTTCGGGGCGATGGACGACGTGGTCGCGCCGGAGGCGATGGGCACCGCGTTCGGCGGGGCGTTCGTCCACGCGATGTGGTGGGTCGCGGGGGCGCTGCTGGTGGTGTTCCTGCTGATGTTCGCGCTGCCGCGGCGCAAGGCGGTCGCGCCGGGCGGCGCGGGTGCGGCGGAGACGGCGGACGCGGCGGAGGAGCGGGAGCCCGTCCTGGCCTGACGGCCGCAGCCGAGGGCCCCGGTCGCGCCGCGCGACCGGGGCCCTCGGCGTACACCCGGCTCCCGGCGGGGCCGGTCGGGGCGATCGGTTCTCAGCGCGCCCCGGCCGCACTCACGGCGGTCGTCCGGGTGGTGGTCTTCGCCGCGGACTTGGCCTCCTTCGCGGCGCGCTTCATCTCCTGCTTGAACTCCCGGACCAGGTCGAGGGATTCCGGTCCGGTGATGTCGGCGACCGAGCGGTGCGCGCCCTCCTCGCCGTACGCGCCGGCCGCCTCGCGCCAGCCCTCCGGCCGCACGCCGTACTGCTTGCCGAGCAGGGCCAGGAAGATCTGCGACTTCTGCTTGCCGAAACCGGGCAGGGCGTTGAGGCGGCTGAGCAGTTCCTTGCCGGTGCGGGTGTCCTTCCACAGCGCGGCGGCGTCGCCGTCGTACTGCGCCACCAGGAACTGGCAGAGCTGCTGGACCCGTTTGGCCATCGCGGCCGGGTAGCGGTGCACGGCGGGCTTCGAGGACAGGAGGGCGACGAACTCCTCCGGGTTGTACACGGCGATCTCCCGGGCGTCCAGGTCCTCCCGTCCGAGCCGCTGGGCGATGGTCAGCGGACCGGTGAACGCCCATTCCATCGGCACCTGTTGGTCCAGCAGCATGCCGACGAGCGCGGCCAGCGCACTCCGTCCGAGCAGTTCGTCGGCCTCGGGCTGCTGTGCGAGCCGGACGGTGACGTTCATGGGCTTGCCCTCCTCGGAGTTGACGTCGGGTCGGCGCCCAGTCTGGTGGACGGGCGGGGGCGGAGGCGGTCAACACGCCCGTAGCAGGGGAAGTCTTGGAGTTCCAGGCCTTGGCGTGCCTGGTTTGTTCGTTGGCGGAGCGGTTGCCGTGGGTGTCCGCTCCGGTGGTCGAGGGAATCGGCGGACTACTTTTTGCCCGCACCGGCACTGGTGCTCGCCCTGCCGCCACCGGCCTGCCCGGCTGTGTGTTCGGGGGTGGGTCAGGGGGGCCGAGGCCGGTCCGTACGTGCGATCCGCTCCGGTGCCCATGCGGGCGGAAGTCCGGGCGCGGGTTCGAGCAAGTGAGTCATCTTGTATGACTGTTCCCGTTGCGCCGGTGCGGCACCCTGCCGGCGGGTCATTCTTGGTCCAATCGACGCGTCCAGAAAGGCCCGCCCGCCGTGACCCAGCCGTTCGAACTGCCGTCCTTCTACGTGCCGCACCCGGCACGCCTCAACCCCCATCTGGACGAGGCCCGGGCCCATTCCACCGTCTGGGCCCGGGAGATGGGCATGCTGGAGGGTTCCGGCATCTGGGACCAAGCCGACCTGGATGCCCATGACTACGGCCTGCTCTGCGCCTACACCCACCCCGACGCCTCCGCCGAGGTGCTCTCACTGGTCACCGACTGGTACGTGTGGGTCTTCTTCTTCGACGACCACTTCCTCGACATGTACAAGCGCACCAACGACCGCGAGGCCGGCAAGGCGCACCTCGACCGGCTGTCGCTGTTCATGCCGGCCGACCCGGCCACCCCGATGCCGGAGCCCGAGAACCCGGTCGAGGCGGGCCTGGCCGACCTGTGGCGGCGCACCGTGCCGGCGATGGGCGAGGACTGGCGGGCCCGCTTCGCCGAGAGCACCCGCAACCTGCTCAACGAGTCGCTCTGGGAGCTCGCCAACATCAACGCCGGCCGGGTCTCCAACCCGGTCGAGTACATCGAGATGCGCCGCAAGGTGGGCGGCGCGCCCTGGTCCGCCCAACTGGTCGAGTACGCGGCCGGCGCCGAGGTCCCGAAGGAGGTCTCCGGCTCGCGCGCGCTGCGGGTGCTGATGGACGCCTTCTCCGACGGCGTGCACCTGCGCAACGACATCTTCTCCTACCAGCGGGAGGTGGAGGACGAGGGCGAACTGAGCAACGGCATCCTGGTGCTGGAGAAGTTCCTGGAGTGCTCCACCCAGGAGGCCGCCGAGACGGTCAACGACCTGCTCACCTCGCGGCTCCAGCAGTTCGAGAACACCGTGTTCACCGAACTGCCCGTGCTGTTCGCCGAGACCGGGCTCGCCCCCGAGGGCCGTGCCCGGGTGCTGGCGTACGTCAAGGGCCTCCAGGACTGGCAGTCGGGCGGCCACGAGTGGCACATGCGCTCCAGCCGGTACATGAACGGCGGTGGTTCGGCGGCCGGTTCGGGCGGTGGCGGCGTCGCGGCGGGAACGGGCGGCGCGCTGCCCGGCGCCGGCAACTGGTGGGACCCGTTCGCGATCGGTGGGGTGGGCACCTCGGCGCTGGACATCCTGCGCAGCGGGGCGATGGGCGGTGCGGCCGGCCCGGCCGGCTCGGGCGGTGTCGGCACCGGCGGCGGCACCGGCGGCGTCGGACCGGCCGTCCGGCGGGCCCGGTCGCACAGCCACGTGCCGTACCAGGCCGTCGGGCCGTCCCAACTGCCCGAGTTCAAGCTGCCGTTCGGGGCCGCGCTGAGCCCGCACCTGGACGGCGCGCGGGACCGGGTGATCGAGTGGGCCGAGCGGATGGGCCTGCTGGCGGAGCAGCCCGGCATCCCCGGATCCGGCATCTGGGACGCCGAGTCCATGCGGGACTACGACCTCCCGCTCTGCGCGGCCGGCATCCACCCGGACGCCACCGCCGACCAACTCGACATCTCCTCCGCCTGGTTGGCCTGGGGCACCTGGGCCGACGACTACTACCCGGTGGTCTTCGGCCGCACTCGCGACCTGGCCGGCGCCAAGCTCGCCAACGAGCGGCTCCCGCTGTTCATGCCGGTGGACGGCAGCCCCGCGCCCGAGCCCGCCAACGCCCTGGAACGCGGCCTCGCCGACATCTGGGAGCGCACCGCCGGTCCGATGACGGCCGACGCCCGGCGGAAGTTCCGCCAGACCGTCGAGGACATGACCGCGAGCTGGATCTGGGAGCTCGACAACCAGGTGCAGAACCGGATCCCGGACCCGGTGGACTACCTGGAGATGCGCCGCGCCACCTTCGGCTCCGACCTCACCATGAGCCTGTGTCGGCTCGCCCACGGGCAGGTCGTGCCGCCCGGGGTGTACGAGCACGGCTCGATGCGCTCGCTGGAGAACTCGGCCGCGGACTACGCGTGCATGATGAACGACCTGTTCTCGTACCAGAAGGAGGTCGAGTACGAGGGCGAGGTGCACAACGCCGTCCTGGTGGTGCAGAACTTCTTCAACTGCGACTACCCGTCGGCGGTCCGGATCGTCGACGACCTGATGCACTCCCGGCTGGACCAGTTCCAGCACGTCGCGGAGAAGGAACTCCCCGTCCTGTACGACGACTTCGCGCTGGGGGCGGACGCGCGGGAGCTGCTGGACGGGTACGTGGGGGAGCTGGAGAACTGGCTCGCGGGCATCCTGCGCTGGCACCGGGACTGCCGCCGGTACCGCGAGGAGGACCTGCTGCGGCACTTCGGCGCGGAGCGGGAGCTCAAGGCGGGGTCGGTCGGGGAACTGCCGGTGGCCGCTGTACCCGCCGCCTTCCCGGTCGGCCCGACCGGCCTGGGCACGGCCTCGCTGCGCCCGCCGCTGGCCGGCGCGGCCCCGGCCGCCGGGGTGGCGGGCCTGCGCTGACCGGCGGGCGGACCGTCCCACGGCGCACCCGCGCGGCCCGATCGGTCAGAGTTCGACGCCGAGCAGCTCGCGCAGTGCGCGGTCGCCGTCCGGGGTGACCCGCAGGGCCCGGCCGGAGCCGATCCGCTCCACCCAGGACCGGTCCAGCGCCGTCCGGCAGAGCGCCGCGCCCAGCGCCCCGCCGAGATGGCTGCGGCGCTCCGTCCAGTCCAGGCAGTTGCGCACCACCGGGCGCCCGCCCCGGCGGCCCGCCCGCTCGGGCAGCTCGATCGCCTGCGCGGCCAGCCAGGCCCGGCCGCGCCCGGTGACGGCGAGCCCGGCGTCGTCGGTGAGCAGGCCGCGGGCGAGCAGCGCGTCAGCGACGGCCACGCCGAGGCGGCCGGCCAGGTGGTCGTAGCAGGTGCGGGCGCGGGCCTCGGCGCTCTGCCGGGTGGCCTCGCGCAGGCCGTGCGGGGTGGGCCGGTCGCCCTGGTCGGCGAAGGCGGTGAGGTCCTCGATCAGGGTGGCGACCCCCGGGGTGGCCAGCCGGACGTACCGGTGCCGCCCCTGCCGCTCCTCGGCCAGCAGCCCGCCGGCGATCAGCCGCGACAGGTGTTCGCTGGCCGTGGACGGCGCGACGCCCGCGTGCCGGGCCAGCTCGCCGGCCGTCCAGGCGCGGCCGTCCAGCAGCGCGGTGCAGAACGCGGCGCGGGTGGGGTCGGCGAGCAGGGCGGCGAAGGCGGCGAGCGACATGCCTCCATGGTCGCCCCGGCACGGTTCGGCGCGGGCCGAAACGTCGGCGGCGCGAGGTGTGGCGGTCGGGGGCGGCACGGTTCGGCCCGGACCGAAACGAGCCGGAGCCAGGATGGCCGGTATGAGCGATCCCACGGTGTTCTCCCGCTGCGGCGAGGTGACCGCCGCCCCGGACGACTCGCCGGGCACCGGCCGGAGCTTGCGCCGACCCGTCCACCCCGTCGTCGGGTCCGCGCTCTGCGCGGACGCCGTCGGCGACCACTCCCCGGAGGTGACCCGATGACCCCCTTCGCCGCCCTGCACCACCGCCCCGGCCGCCCGCTGCTGCTGCCGAACGCCTGGGACCACGCCTCGGCGGTGGCCCTCGCCGCCGAGGGCTACGCCGCGATCGGCACCACCAGCCTGGGCGTGGCGGCCGCCGCCGGCCTGCCCGACGGCGCGGCCGCCACCCGCGCGGAGACCGTGCGGCTGGCCCGCCGGCTGGGCCGCGGCGGGTTCCTGCTCAGCGTGGACGCCGAGTCCGGGTTCAGCGATGATCCTGAGGAAGTCGCCGCCCTGGTCGTCGAGTTGGCGCAGGCCGGGGTGGTCGGCATCAACCTGGAGGACGGCCGGGCGGACGGCACCCTGGTGCCGTCCGCCGTCCATGCGGCGAAGATCGCGGCGGTGAAGGCGGCCGCGCCGGAGCTCTTCGTGAACGCCCGTACCGACACCTGCTGGGCCGGGCGCCACGACCCCGGGCCGGAGACGGTCCGCCGCCTGGAGGCCTACCAACAGGCGGGCGCGGACGGCGTGTTCGTCCCGGGGCTGGCCGATCCGGCCGCCATCGTGGCGCTGGTCGAGCGGCTGGCCGCCCCGCTCAACGTCCTCTGGACGCCGACCGGCCCGGGCTTCGCCGAGCTTGCCGCGCTGGGGGTGGCCCGGGTCAGCCTCGGCTCGCTGCTGTACCGCTCCGCGCTGGCGGCGGCGGTGGCCACGGCGGCGGCCGTCGGTGCGGGTGGCGCGGTCGGTCCGGTGCCGGGCTACGCCGAGGTCCAGGCGCTGAGCATGACATGACGCGTCGTCAACTGCCGGGCAGGTCCTGTCGGGTGGCCTCGATGCCAGCCAGGATCAGCCGGACGCCGTTGGTGAAGCTGCTGTCGCGGTCGCCGTCGGTCGCCCCGGGGACCTCGGTGGTGTAGAGGCGGTGCAGGCGCGGGAAGTCCCGGGATGCCTCGATGACGGCGGGCACGAGTTCGTCCATCCGGCCCTGCTCGTCCCAGCCCTGCCGGGCCAGCGCGCTCAGCCAGGAGGCCTCCGCGCTGGCCGTCCCGATGACGTAGCCGAACAGGGCCCCCATCGCGTCGTTGGCCTCCACCAGGGTGAAGCCGGCCGCTTCCAGGAAGGTGAGGATCGCCTCGGAGAGGCGCATCCAGTTGGGCCCGAAGTAGACGAGCCCCAGGTCGCCGATCACCGACACCATCCACGGGTGGCGCAGGACGACCTGGCGGACGCCCTCCGCGCACTCGGCGATGGTGGTGCGCCAGTCCGCCGGGTCCGCGTCGGTGGTCGCCAGGATCCGGATCTCGCCGAACACCTCGTCGACGACCAGGGCGAGCAGCTCGTCCTTGTTGGCGACGTGGGTGTACATCGAGGTGGCGCCGGCGTTGAGGCGGGCGCCGAGCTTGCGCATGCTCAGGGCCTCGATGCCGTCGCCGTCCAGGATGGCGAGGGCCTCCGCGACGATCTGGGTCCGGCTGAGCGCGGGCTGCTCGCGCCGGGGGCGCTCGGGGCGGCTCCACGGTGCCCCGGGCACGCCCTTCGACCTGGCCGTCATCCGGCCCTCCTCTCGGTCTTCGCCCGCCTGTGCTCGGCTCGGCTGTTCCGTTCAGCATAAGCCGAACCGCACACTGTTCGGCGTTGCGAACAGTGTGCGGTCTCCGTACAGTGTGCGGAGCGGAGCGCGCCGCACCCGGTGGGGACGGGGTGCGGCGTGCCCGCGACGACTTCCGCCCGGCTGCGGCCGGCGCACTCACTTCGAAGGGGGATCGCGGTGGACCGTCATCCGCGTCGCTGGCTCATCCTGGTCGTGCTCTGTCTCAGCAGCCTGGTGCTGGTGGTCGACAACATGGTGCTCACGGTGTCCATCCCGCCGATCGCGGAGGACCTCAAGGCCGGAGCCCAGGACATCCAGTGGATCATCGACTCGTACATCCTGGTCTTCGCCGGGCTGCTGCTCACCTCGGGCAGCCTCTCCGACCGGTTCGGCCGGCGGAAGGTGATGATCATCGGGCTGGTGCTGTTCGGCGCCGCCTCCCTGGTCGCGGCCGTTGCCGACAGCCCCGGCCAACTCATCGCCGGACGCGTGCTGATGGGCGTGGGCGGAGCCCTGGTCATGCCGAGCACGCTCTCCATCCTGATCACCGTCTTCGACGACGAGGAACGGCCCAAGGCGATCGCCGCGTGGAGCGCGGTGGCCATGATCGGCCTGGTCGGCGGGCCGGTGCTGGGCGGTGCGCTGATCGCGCACTTCTGGTGGGGCGCGGTCTTCCTGCTCAACGTGCCGGTCGCGGCGGTCGCCATCGTCGCGGCGGTCCTGCTGATGCCGGAGTCCAAGGGGCCGTGGCGCCGGCCCGACCTGCCCGGCATGGTGCTCTCGATGGCCGGGATGACCGCGCTGGTCTGGTCGATCATCGTGCTGCCCCGGGACGGCATCACCAGCCCCGGCACACTCGGCACGCTCGCCGTCGGGGTGCTCGCGCTGGGCGGGTTCGCCGTCCGCCAGGTCCGGACCGACTCGCCGATGGTCCCGCTCGGGCTGTTCCGCAACCGGGTGTTCACCGGCGCCAGCTTCTCGCTCGTCCTGCTGACCTTCGCCACCGGCGGCCTGATGCTGGTCCTCACCCAGTACCTGCAGTTCGTGCTGAAGTTCTCGCCCACCGACACCGGCCTGGCGTTCATCCCGCTGGCCGTCGCCTCGCTGGTGTTCAACGCGGTCGGCGCCGTGCTCGGCAAGAAGGTCGCCCCGCGGGTGATGACCTCGGCCGGCATGCTGGTCATCGCGGCCGGGTTCGGGCTGCTGGCCACGCTCTCGGTCGGCGACGGCTTCGTCAAGGTCGCCCTGGCCATGCTGGTGCTGGGCGTCGGCTCCGGCCTCGGGATGCCGGCCGCGTCCAACGCGCTGATGGGGGCCATCCCCGGCGAGCACGCCGGCGTCGGCTCCGCGCTCAACGACACCATCCAGCAGTCCGGTTCCGCGCTGGGCGTGGCCATCCTCGGCACCGTCCTGTCCAGCACCTACACCGGTGCGATGCCCACCGACGCGCCCACCGCCGGGAAGCACGCGATCACCGACGCGCTCGCCCTCGCCGCGAGCACCGGGGACGGCGGACTGGCCGCCGCCGCCCGCGACGCGTTCAACACCGCGGCCTCCGTCACCTTCACGGCGGGCGGGATCTCCGTCCTGGCGGCCGCGGGGCTGACCCTGGTGCTGATGCGGGACGGCCGCAAGCCCGGTCCGGCGGCGGGCCCGGCCGAGGACGCGGCCGCAGCCGAGGTCGAGGCTGCCGAGCCGGCCGTCCAGCCGGCGGGCTGAGCCCGCCCGCTCCGGCCCCGCCCGCCCCGGCCCGGCCCGGCCCGACCTCTCCGCGCCGCCCCGTCCCACATGTCGGGACGGGGCCGGAGGCGGCCGCTGGCACCTTCCGTCTGACCGGAACCTGCCAATCTGAGCAATCCCCCAGCTTCTCCCGGGGGTGCCCGGACCTCCCGCGCTGGCCCGAACCGGCCAGGCGGTTGGTGCCAGGGCTGTTCACTGAACCAGGCCGGGGCCGTGTGTGACTGTTGAGCCCGCCCGAGGCCGCGATGCGAACGCGGCCCGCACTCACACCCACACTTCCCGAGGTCGTCCTCATGCCCATTTCCGCGCGCTCCCGCACCTTCGCCCCCCGCGCGACGACCGGATTCCTCGCGCCGGCCGTCGCGCCGGCCGGCGGCTCCCCGGTCCCCGGCCGAGCGGCCGGGGCCTCCGTCCAGGCGTCGCCCCCCGCGGTCTCCGCCGCGCTGGGCGACGGATTCTCCTGGGGCTGACCCGGCCGGACGCCGAGCCACCCGCCCGGGACTTCCCGTTCACCTCGCCTGTGTCCTGCTGGCCGCCCCGGCGGAGCCGCCGGAGGCCCCCCGCCCGACCGCCCGGGCGGTGGCCGAGGCGCTCGACCGCCTGCTGTCGCCCGAGGACGGTGTCGAACACCTCCACGTCCACGTGGCCGTCCGGGCCGTCCGGCTGACGCTGTACCTCGCCGGCTGCGATCTGATCGACGCCGCCGGCCGGGCCCTCGCCATCGCCCTTCGGCTCCTCGGTGACTCGCCGGCGCTCGCCGGGTTCGTCATCGCGGACTTCAACGTGCTCGGCCGACCGCCAGGCCCGCAGGCCGCTCCCTCCTGATGTCAGCGGACCGTCACTTGGAGACTCATGCGCATCACATCCGTCGGCCACGCCGGTCTGCTCGTGGAGACCGGTGCCGGCCGCATCCTGTGCGACCCCTGGTTCAACCCCGCCTTCTTCGGCTCCTGGTTCCCCTTCCCGGACAACGAGGCGCTGGACTCGGCTCAACTCCACACCGCGGAGTACCTCTACGTCTCCCACCTCCACCACGACCACTTCGACGCCGAGTGGCTGCGGACGCGGATGTCCAAGGACACCGTGGTGCTGCTGCCGGACTACCCGGTCCGGGACCTCCGAACGGCCATGGAGGACCTCGGGTTCCGCCACTTCGTCCAGACCCGGGACCTCGAACCGACCCGGCTGGACGGCTCGGTCCAGGTGATGATCAACGCGCTCACCTCGCCGACCGACGGCCCGATCGGCGACTCGGCGATCCTGATCGACGACAACGGCACCCGGATCCTCAACCAGAACGACGCCCGGCCGGTCGAGGACAGCCGCATCGCGGCCTTCGGCCCGCTCGCCGGCCACTTCCTGCAGTACTCCGGGGCGCTCTGGTACCCGATGGTCTACGACTTCCCCGCCCGGATGAAGCAGACCATCGGCCGCCGCAAGCGCCGCAACGGCATGATCCGCGCGCTGAACTACATCGAGCAGTACCGGGCCGAGCACGTCTTCCCGTTCGCCGGCCCGCCGTGCTTCCTCGACGAGGACCTGTTCCACCTCAACGACCTGGACAGGGACGAGTCCAACATCTTCCCCGACCAGTGGGTCTTCCTCGACTTCCTGCGGGAGCGCGGGGTGTCCAACGCCCACCTGCTGCTGCCCGGAACCGTGGCCGAGCTCGGCCCCGATCGCGGCCTGGAGCTGCGGCAGGTCGACGACCGGACGATCGCCCGGATCCGCGACGACCGACGCGGCTACCTGCTCGACTACCGGGAGCGCCGGGCCGGCCAGATCCGGGCCGAGCGGGAGAGCTGGCCGACCGGACGCACCGATCTGCTGCACAGCCTCCAGGAGTGGGTGGAGCCGCTGCTCCGGCACGCCGACCACACCTGCACCGGCATCAACGGCCGGATCCTGGTCGACGTGGTCGACGTGGTCGACGACGAACCGGGGGCCGGCGAGCAGATCGTCTTCGACTTCCTGGACCGCCGGGTGGCGCGCTGGGCGGGCGAGGAGTGCCGCTACCGCTTTGAGCTGCCCCGGCCGCTGGTCGAGCGGCTGGTCGCCGAGCGCTGCCCGGACTGGGCGAACGAGCTGTTCCTGTCCTGCCGGTTCAAGGCCGCCAGGAAGGGGCCGTTCAACGAGTTCGTGACGACCTTCTTCGCCTCCCTCTCGACCGAGCGGATGTCCTACGTCGAGGGCTACTACGCGGAGTTGAGCCAGACCGAGGACCGCGCCCGGGCCGGCGACTACGTCGTCCAGCGGCTCTGTCCGCACCTCAAGGCGGACCTGGTCCGGTTCGGATCCCACCGGGACGGCATCCTCACCTGCCGACTGCACGACTGGGAGTTCGACCTGGCCACCGGGCGCTGCCTGACCAGCGACGACCGCAAGATCATCAGCGAGGCGCGAGTGGCCGAGGGCGACGACGCCCCGGACTTGGCCCGGATCCCCGCAGCCTGAACAGGACCGAACATGAGCCTTCCCCTGGTATCGGTCGTCATCCCGCTCTACAACGACGCCCGCACGCTGCCCGCCTGCCTGGCGGCGGTGGCCGCCCAGACCTACCCCAACCTGGAGATCGTCGTCGTCGACGACGCCAGCACCGACGGATCGGCCGAGGTGGCCGAGCGGCACCCGTGCCGGCTGGTCCGCCAGGAGCGGAACGCCGGCCCGGCCGAGACCCGCAACCGCGGCGCCCTGGAGGCCCGCGGCGAGATCCTCTTCTTCCTGGACGCCGACGTCGGCCTCTCGCCGACCTCGGTCGCCCGGGCGGTGGAGCAGCTGGCCGCCGACCCGGCGGTCGGATCGGTCTGCGGAATCACCGACAAGTACCCGCTGCTGCCGACCACTTGGGTCGGCGACTACCGGATCCTCCAGTCCTACTACTGGCGGATCAGCTCCGAGGGCACCGTCACCCCGTGGTTCTCCGCCCTGGCGGCCATCCGCCGGTCGCTGTTCCTGGAGGCCGGCGGCCTCAACCCCGCGTTGCGCCAGACCGAGGAGATCGACTTCGGGGTCCGGCTCTCGGCCGGGCACCGGATCGAGCTCAGCGCCGAGGTGGTGGGACGCCACAACGACGAGGAGCAACTATCCGGCCTGGTCCGCAAGTTGTTCCGCCGGGCGCGCCTGCGCGTACCGCTCTACGTGGACCACCGGGGCTTCATGCGCGGATTCGAGACCCGCGAGCGCGCCTTCGCCGCGCTCGCCGCCGCCGGCGCGGTGGCCTCGCTCCCGCTGGCCCTGCTGTCCGCGTGGACCCTGCTGCCCACGGCGCTGCTGGCGGCCGGCGCGGTGCTGGCCGACCGCGGCTTCCACGCCTTCCTGGTCGACGAACGCGGCGTCAGGACGGCGGTGGGCTACACCGCCCTGCACTTCCTGGCGGGCGCCGCCGTGGCGGCGGGTGCCGCGGTCGGAGCGGGCCAGTGGCTCTGCAGCCGACGGTTCCGCCTGCTGTACCGGCAGCGCCCGCTGTCCGCCCACTCCCCGACCGTCTGAGCCGCTGGCAGGACACCCATGACTGCTGTTCGCCCCCAACACCTCCTGCTCACCGGCGCGGCCGGCTTCCTCGGCAGCGCGCTCGTCCGGCGGCTCGGGTCCTCACCCGGGCACCGGGTCGTCGCGCTCGACCGCCGGCCGCTGCCGCCCGACCTCTCCGCCCTGCCGTCCGTGCAGGCGGTGGTCGGGGACGTCCGGGACCGCACCCTGCTCGGCCGCCTGGCCGCCGAGGCCGACGTGGTCGTCCACGGCGCCGCCGCACTGCCCAGCCACCCGGCGGCGGAGATCCGCTCGGTGGACGTCGACGGCACCCGCACCGTCCTCGACGCCGCCCGGCGGGCCGGGGTCGACCGGGTCCTGCACATCTCGTCCACCGCGGTGTACGGGATCCCGGACCGGACCCCGACCCCGGAGTCCCACCCGCTCGTCCCGGTCGACCCGTACAACGCCGCGAAGATCGCGGCCGAGGAGATCTGCGCCGACTTCCGCCGCCAGGGCATGTGCGTTCCCGTCCTGCGCCCCAAGACCTTCATCGGGCCGGGCCGGCTGGGCGTCTTCGCGATGCTCTTCGACTGGGCGCTCGACGGCCGGGGCTTCCCGGTGCTCGGCGGGGGCGGCACGCTCAACCAGATGCTGGACGTCGACGACCTGGTCGACCTGGTCGTCGCGATGCTGACCATGCCCGCCGAGCGGATCAACCGCGAGTTCAACGTCGGCGCGGCCGAGTACGGCTCGTTCCGCGAGGACTGCCAGGTGGTCCTGGACCTCGCCGGCCACGGCAAACGGGTCGTCCCGCTGCCGCTCGCCCCCGCGAAGGCGGCGCTGCGGACCCTGGCGGCCCTCAAGCTCTCCCCGGTCTACGGGCGGCTCGTCCAGAAGCTCACCCGGGACTCCTGCGTGGACATCTCCCGCGCCCGCGAGGTGCTCGGGTTCACCCCCCGCCACACCAATGCCACCGCCATCGAGCGCAGCTTCACCTGGTACCGCGCGAACCGGTCCGCGGTGGCCGGCACCACCGGCCGGACCCACTCCGACCGCTGGCGTGAAGGCGCCCTGCGCACGGTCAAGGTCTTCTTCTGACAGCGAAGGGAACGGAATTGAGTACTACGAGCCAGTACCGGAAGGGCATCGTCGGTCCGCCCTCCCATCCACCCGACGGAGGCGCCGGGCCCCCGCCCGGCGAACTCCCGGGCGAACCGGGGCCGGGCTCGCTGGTGCGCGGCCTGCTGCGGCTGGTCCGGCCGTACCAGTGGTCGAAGAACGCGGTCGTCCTGGTGCTGCCCCTGCTGGAGGCCCGCACCACGCCGTGGCGGACGGTCGGCAGCGCGCTGTCCGTCCTGGTGCTCTTCATCGTCGCGTCCTCGGCCACCTACGTCGTCAACGACCTCGCCGACCGGGAGCGGGACCGCCGGCACCCGGTCAAGCGCCACCGCCCGATCGCCTCCGGGGCCGTCCCCGTCCCCGCCGCCGTCGTGCTGGCCGTCCTGCTGTACCTCGCGCTGCTGGCGGGCTCCGTGGCCGAGGGCTCCGCCGCCGTCCCCGTGCTCGCCTACGCCGTCACCAACATCTGCTACAGCTTCGTCCTCAAGCACATCTCGGTGGTCGACGTCTTCGTCATCGCGACCGGCTTCGTGCTGAGGGTCTGCGCCGGGGCGATGGCCGCCTCGGTCTCGATCTCCTCGTGGTTCCTGCTCTGCGTCTTCTCGGTCTGCATCCTGATCGGGTTCGGCAAGCGCCGGCACGAGATGACCTCGGCCCAGACCGGACCGTCCGAACTGCACCGGCCGGTCCTGCGCGCCTACTCCGTCCCCTTCCTCAACAGCATGGTCACCTTCGCCGCGTCGGTGACCGTGCTCGCCTACGTGTCCTTCCTGCAGAACGACGCCGCCGACGGCGGCATGCGACAGCTGCGCATCCTGCTCTCCACCCCCCTGGCGGTCTTCGCCATCGCCCGCTACCTGCAGATCCTGCTGGTCAGCGAGGGCGGCGGCGAGCCGGCCCGGACCCTCTTCACGGATCGGATCATGCTCGTGGTCGGTGGCCTCTGGCTGACCGGTTTCGCCGTCCTGCTGGCGGTGGAGTCATGGTGACGCGGCCGCGGTTCCTCCGGCCGCGCACCGGCCCGGCCGCCACTGCCCCGGGTGCCACCAGCCCGGCCGCCACCAGCCCGGCCGCCACCTGGCCGGTACGGCTGCTGACCGCGGCCAGCGCCGGGTGGCTGCTCTTCTGCCTGTTGCAGGAGGCGCTGACCGGGCGGGCGTGGTTCTGGGTGGTGCCGGGGGCGGCGCCGCCGCCGGTCCTGCTCGGCGTCCCGCTCCTGGTGCTGGCGGCCGTGCTGGCCGTCCGGCTGCGCCGCAGCCGCAGCAGGGTCCGCTGGTCGGCCGCGATGGGCGTGCTCTCGCTCGTCGTCGGGCTCGACCAGTCGGGCCTGACCCTGGCCGCGGTCGCCGCCGACCGGACGGTGCCGGCCGGGGCGCTGCACATCGTCGCGCAGAACACCGAGTACTGGGGCTCCGACGTCGACCCCGACCGCTTCTACGCCTACCTCAAGGCCCAGAACGCGGACGTGTACCTCCTCCAGGAGTACCTGCACTGGGACGACGCGGCCGGCGCGGACGGTGCCAGGGAGGTGGACGACACCGCCCGCCTGAAGCGCGAGTTCCCGGGCTACCACCTGGCCACCCGGGGGGAGTTGGTGACGCTGTCCAGGTTCCCGATCGTCGCGCAGCCGCCGGTCGGCCCGGACCGGGAGCTGCGGGCGAGCGGGGACGCCGACTGGTCGCACGCCTTCGCCGGGGCCAAGGTCCTGCGCACCGACCTCGCGGTCGACGGCTCGGTGCTCTCGGTCTACAACGTCCACATGCTCGTCCCGGTCGCGTACGGGATGCCCCCGCAGGACTTCCCCGGGGACGTGCACCGCCGCCAGCGCGAGCGCAAGCAGCAGTTCGACGGTCTGGCGGCGGACGTCCGGGCCAACCCCGGCCCGCTGTTCATCGCCGGTGACTTCAACACCAACGCCGGCATGGGCGACCTCAACGAGCTGCGCGGCCTCACCCACGACGCGGCCGACGCCGGCGACACGATCCTGCCGATGTCCTGGGACGCCGGCAGCTGGCACGACTGGTGGCGCTTCGACTGGGCGTTCACCGCGCACGGCGCCAAGACCTACCGGTACTCCCTGAGCAGCCCCCAGGGCACGTCCGACCATCTACGCCAGGACGCCTGGATCTCCAGGCCGACTTCGGGAGGAACCCATGGCTGACGCCCACCCCACGGTGTCGGTGATCATCCCCAACTACAACTACGAGAAGACGATCGCCGCGGTCGTCGAATCGGTGCTGGCCCAGACCCACCCCGTGCACGAGGTGCTGGTGGTCGACGACGGCAGCACCGACCGCTCCCCGGAGATCGTGCGGGGCTACCCGGTGAAGCTGATCCCGCAGCAGAACGGCGGCGTGTCCGTCGCCCGCAACCGGGGGGTGGCGGAGAGCACCGGCGACATCCTGTTCTTCCTGGACTCCGACATCGCGCTGGCCCCGGACGCGATCGCCAACGCCGTGGCGCTGCTGCGGGAGCAGCCCGACCTCGGCTGCGTGCACGGGGTCGTGGACAAGCGGGCGCTGTTCGACGACGGGCAGGTCGAGCGCTACCGCGTCCTGCACGAGCACTACTGGCGCCGACGGGCCACCGGCCGGGTCAAGACCGTCTTCTTCGCCATGTGCGCGATGCCGCGGGCGGTGTTCGAGGAGATCGGGCCGCTCAACGAGACCCTGCGGGAGTCGGAGGACGTGGAGTACAGCGAGCGGCTCGCGGAGAAGTACCCGATCCTGCTCACCGCCTCCGTCACGGGCCGCCACGACGACGAGGAGCGGCTGGGCTCCATGCTGTCGGAGCAGTACCGCCGTTCGCAGCTGCTGGTGGCGTTCGCCGGCGCCCACCGGTTCCGCCCGGGGGCGATCAAGGCGAACCGGATGCCGGGCCTCCTGGCGGCCGCGGCCACCTGGGGGAGCCTGCCGCTCGTGCTGGTGACCCCGAAGGCGGCCGTGCTCCCGGCGCTGGGCCTGGCCTGGTTCGCGGTGGCGGACCCGGGGCTGGCCCGGTTCGTGGTCAAGGACCAGGGGGCCACCTACTACCCGCGCTTCGTCGGCTACCACTTCCTGCTGCACACCGCGCTGTTGGCCGGTGTCGCCCGCGGCGCGCTCCGGGCGGTCACCGACCGGGACTTCCGGCGGCCGCGGTTCGCGGCCTCATGACCGACGCACCCGGGAAGGACCCGTCCGGGAACGATCCGTCCGGGAGGGACCCGTCCGGGAACGATCCGTCCGGGAGGGACCCGTCCGGGAACGATCCGTCCGGGAGGGACCCGTCCGGGAACGATCCGTCCGGGGGCCTGGTCGGGGGCCCGGCCGCCCACCGCATCCGGCCCGGCCGGCGCCGGCTGCTGACCGTCGCCCTCCTCGTGGCCAGCGTGATCGGCCTGGTCGCGGTGGCCCGGAACGAGGCCTGGTCCCTGGTGGCCCGGATGGCGGACGGCCGGTTCCTGGCGCTGCTGGCGGTGTCCGTCCTGACGAACGTCGGCGGGCTGCTGCTCGGGATGCTGTCCTGGCGCGCCGTCCTCGACGACCTCGGGCCGTCCATCGGCCTGTTCGGCACCGCGCGGATCTTCTTCTGCGGGTTGCTCGGCAAGTTCCTCCCGACGCCGGTCTTCGGGCTGCTCGCGCACGTGCAGCTCGGCGCCGAGTACGGGGCCACGGCGGGGCGGATGATCACGACCTACGTGGTCAGCCTGGGGATCACCATGCTGACCGCCTGCCTCGCCGCGCTCGGGATCGCGCCCGCGGTGCTCGGCGGGAACTCGTGGTGGCTCGCCCTGCCGCTGCTCGTCCTGCTCTGCTTCGTGGTCCGCCCGGGGCTGATCGGGGCGGCGGTGGAGCACGGCGCGCGGCTGTTCCGCCGGCCGCCGCCGACCGGGCGGGTCTCGGCCCGCGCGGTGCGGGTCTCGCTGGGCCTGGCCCTGCTGTCCTGGTTCTCGGCCGGCCTGCACCTGTGGGTGATCGTCCTCGCCCTGGACGGACCGGCCGCCCGCTCCCTGCCGGCCGCCGTGGGGGGCTTCGCGCTCGCCACCGTCGCCGGCACCCTGACGATCGTGCTGCCGGACGGCCTGGGCGCCCGGGAGATGGTGCTGGTGCTGTCCCTCTCCACGGTCCTGCCGGTCACGACGGCGGGCGCCGCCGCGATCGTCTCCCGTCTGGTCTGCACACTGGCCGAGTTGGGCACGGCCGGGGTAATGATTCTGGTGACCCGATCCCGGCGCGCCACGCCCCCGATCGCGGCCCGCACCACCACCGATCCCCTGGGAGGGAAGACTGATGTTGTACCGCAGCCTCGGAGTTGACGGACCGAAGGCCAGCGCGCTGTGTCTCGGCGCGATGACCTTCGGCACCACTGTGGACGAGCAGACCGCGACGGCGATCCTGGACCGGTTCACCGAGGCCGGTGGGACGTTCGTCGACACCTCGAACAACTACGCCTTCTGGGCCCCCGGCGGGACGGGGTACGAGAGCGAGGAACTGCTCGGCCGCTGGATCGCCCGCCGGCGCAACCGCGACGAACTGGTGCTCGCCACCAAGGCGGGAGCCCGCCCGGTGCCCGAACTCCCCTTCCCCGAGCACATGGAGGGGCTGTCCGCGGCCGCGCTGCGCAACGCGGCCGAGGGCAGCCTGCGCCGACTCGGCACCGACCACGTGGACGTCTACTACGCCCACGTGACGGACCCGTCCACCCCGGTCGAGGAGACCCTCGGCGCCTTCGCCGAGCTGGTGGCCGACGGGAAGGTCGGCCGACTCGGCTGCAGCAACCACAGCACCGCGGAACTGGCCGCCGCCAACGAGCTCGCCGAGCAGCGGGGTTGGCCCGGCTACCGGTGCGTCCAGCAGCGCCACAGCTACCTCCGGCCGCGGCCGGACGCGGACTTCGGCATCCAGAAGCACGCCGACGAGGAACTGCTGTCGTACGTCGCGCAGCGGCCGGAGCTGCTGCTGCTGGCGTACTCCCCGCTGCTCGGCGGCGCGTACTGCCGGCCCGACCGTCCGCTCTCCGAGAAGTACCAGTGGCCGGTGACGGAGGCCCAGTTGGCCACCCTGGCCGAGGTGGCGAAGGAGACCGGGGCCACCGTCAACCAGGTGGTGCTCGCCTGGCTGCTGGGCCACCCGGTGCCGACGGTCCCGGTCGTGGGTGCCAGCTCCGTCGCCCAGCTGGAGGAGAGCCTGGCCGCCCTGGACCTGGTGCTCGACGAGGACCAGCGCCGGCGGCTGGACACCGCGGCCTGACCGCGGCCTGACCGCGGCGTTCCGCGGCGTTCCGCGGCGCCGGGCGGCCAGGTCACAACCAACCCTCCTTGGCCGCCCGGACCCCCGCCTCGAACCGGCTGCGCGCACCCAGCCGAGCCATCAGCTGGGAGCTCATCCGCCGCACCGTGCGCAGCGACAGTCCGAGCCGCCGGGCGGCGACCTCGTCGGTACAGCCGATGCCGAGCAGCAGCAGCAACTCGCGCTCCTGGGGCTTCAGGTCGTTCTCGTCCCGGCGCGGCCCCTCGCCGAACGGCGTGCCCGCCGCCCAGAACTGCTCGAACAGGACGGTCAGCGCGCCGACCACACCCGGGGTGCGGATCTCCAGGGCCCCCGCGCGGCCGTCGGCCGGATCGATCGGCACCAGGGCGGTCTGCCGGTCCACCACCACCAGCAGCATCGGCAGGACGGGCACGGTCCTGGCCTCGCCGCCGAACCCGGTGAACCAGCGGACGTACTCCAGGGTCGCCGGATCGTTGCGGAAGCTCTCCTGGTAGATGCTCCTGATGCGGACCCCGCGCTCCAGCGCCTGGCGGTCCAGCGGCTGGCTGGCGTCCATCGTGTCCGGCAGCTGCCCGCCGCCCGACATCAGGGACAGGCACTCCTGCTCGGCGGTCGCGGCCAGGTCCTCCAGGCGCCTTCGGACCGCGTCCAGCCCCTCCAGCCGGTGGATGATCTCGTGGCGCGAGGCCCGGTTGGCGTTGAAGCGCGCGCTCAGCGCCGTCACCGCCTGCTCGGCCGACTCGATCTGCCGCTGGCGGCGGCTGAGGTCGGCCGTGGCACGGGAGAGCAGGAACCCGAAGCCGACGTCCGGACTGAACGGCACGGCATCGCGGCTGCCGTCCTCCAGGTGCACCAGGTCCAGCTCGGCCAGCCTGCTCAGCGCGGCCCGCACCTGGTCCTCGTCCCACCCCAGGTGCGCGGCCATGTCGCAGACGCGGAATCCCGGTTCGTTCACCAGCAGCCGGTAGACGGCCTCGGCGGCCGGCTCGACGCCAAGAGCTTCAAGCACAGGTATCCCCCCAATATCCCTGCCCGGATCTCTAGGGAGGTTAGGTCGAGAGCGCCCAGTAGGTCTATACCAATTTCCGCGCCGCAGCACGATGGGCGAACCCCCGGGCCACTCGCCTCGACCGCCGGCGCCCCGACCGCCGGCGCGTCTGGCCGCCTGCGCGTCTGGCCGCCTGCTCGCCGTCAGCCCTGGGCGCGGACCGCCCGCCACCGGTTGGCCGTGGTCTCGCTCACCGTGTAGAAGAACTCGGACTTGAACTCGGCCCCGTCGCTGAGGGCCTCCACCCAGCTCATCGGCCAGTTCCGCCGGCCGTAGTGCTTGTGCACGACCCGGGTGAAGGCGGACAACACGCCGCGCAGCCGCTTCCGGTCCACGTCGAGCAACTCGACCAGGGACGTGTAACTCACCCGCTCGCCGGGCTGCTTCGCCAGGATGTCGAGCACCCCGGTCACCACCTGCACCGAGTCTAGCGGATCGGCCGTCAGCCGGCGCAGATCCTGCACGCTCCACTCGACGAACGGCCACTCACCGTCCTCCTGCGGTCCCCCCTCGGCCGACGCCGCCACCGCGGACCCCGCAGTGGCACCCGAGAGCTCCGCGAGGAACGCGTACACCTGCGTGACGTACTGGGCCGGCACCGGCACCGAGATGAACTGCTGGTCGTCCTGCGTCATGTTTCTTCCCCTCCGACGTGTCGCCTGTCTGGCGGCAGGACAGATACTTGCACGCCGCGTGTCCAGGTGTCCAGGTACTAACCTGGACTAATTCCGGGACTAAGGATCGGTTAGTGCCGCCCGCGGCGGGCTACCCGAGCATCACCCCGTGGATACGGGAGAGGGTGAAGACGCGTTCGTCGTCCCGCAGGTGGCACCAGGCGTTGAGGTACGGGGCGTCCAGTGCGAGTCGGCTGAGGGTGCGGACGGTCGTGTTGCCCGAGGTGGCGACGTACTCGATCGTGACCGCCAGGCCGTCGTCGACGGCATGGGCGAGCTGGCGGACATCGGTGAAGGACAGCTTGCGTGCGTGCCCGGCGATGATCTCCTCGGTGTCGCTGTCGTAGGGGCGGCCGTCCCGTGGGCCGGGCTCCGGGGCGTCCGGCGCGACGGCCCGCAGCCGGGCGGCGAGGGCGCTCAGGTCGACGGCTGCCCGGGCGTCGGCGGTCCGGGCGTCGGCGGTCCGGTCCGCCGACCGCCGTGGCCGGGACCGGCCGCCGGGCGGGCGCGGTGGCGGGACCGGGTTCGCCGCGCGGGTGCGCTGGGCCCGCTCGATGCGGACGGACCCGTCGGGCTTCTCGGCGACGGGGGCGTAGCCCGCGGACCGCAGCGCCGCGAGCGTCTGCTCCGGAGGGGTCTGGCTGATCAGCACCGTCGGTGCCAGCTGCCGCAGGCCGAGCCGGCCGAGCGTGCGGTGGGCGGCCAGTTCGGCCAGGAGGGCGGGCTCTTCACCGTGGATCACACAGGCGGCGGAGACGACGCGGGCCCGGCCGTGGCTGCGCGCGGTGTCGTGGATCAGGTAGGAGAGCGGCTGGGGAAGCGGTCCGACGGCGAGGGCGGCCAGTTCGGCCGTGATCGCATCGGGGGTGAAGCCCGCGTCGAGGGCCCGGCGGACGCTTCCCGGGCCGAACCGCCACACGGACGCCGCACCGGAGGCCTCCCGGTCCGCGACGGAATCCAGCAGGGCGACGAGGGCCGCTGACGGCGTGCCGGCGACCACGGCCGTGAGATCGCTGCCGAAGCGGGCGGCCCCGGTGGCGGCGGGCAGCAGGCGCCGACAGGTGTCCGCCAGCGCCCGGACGTCATCGGCGAGCAGGGCGGCCCCGATCGGGGACAGGGCCCCGAGGGCGAGTACGCCGAGCAGTTCCGATTCGCGGATCAGGGTGGCGAACGGGGCGGCGTCCTGGGGGAGTTCGTCGACGAGCGGACGGTGCCACCCGATCAGCGGCCCCAGGTCCGCCGGGTCCGTCGCGCCCTCGCCCGCCGGGAGCCGGGACGCGGCTGCGAGCAGCCCGTGTCGGGCCTGTGCGCAGCCCCCGCAGGGCGGTGTCCCGGCGAGGGCCGGCAGCGCCTTCCCGTCCTCGTCGCGGCTCCCGCCGGGGGTCAGCGGCAGTGTCCACCAGGCCCGGAGGAGCACGGCGAGCTGGTCGGCCGGTTCCTCCTCGGACCAGGCGTCGTAGGCCGCGGTCGCCGCGACCCGGTCACCGTCCCGGGCCAACAGCCCGGCCGCGCCCGCCGTCTCCAACGCGAGGCGCACCACGATCTCGTCGCACTTCGCGGCCTTGCCGATCCGGGACAGTTCGCGGGCGCCGATCCCGCCGGCCTTCAGCCGGGTCGGGGGAGCGGCGGAGCACACCCGGAGGACGGAGGCGGCGTGGGCGGCGAAAGCCGGCGCGGCGGCCGCCGCCTCCTGCTCGATCCGCACGGCGGTCACGGAGGCCGACCGCACGACGGGCGGAGCGGGCGTGAAGGGGGCGTGCCAGTCGGGGCCGCGCAGCGTGAGCGCCACCTCGGCGGGCATGCGGGCCGAGCCGTACCAGTGGCGGCCCCGGATCAGCAGCCCCCGTTCCAGCGCCCATCGTTCGCCCGGCGCGGAATCGGGCTGCGGAGTCCCGAACATGATGAAGCCCGGTTGCTCCGGCGTCCGACCCGCCTGCCGCTCAAGGAGCTTCCGGGTGGCTGCGGGAGCCCCGGCCACCAGCGCGGCGACCCGAGCCGGATCGGTGTGGTGGTCGACCAGCGCCGCCAGCCGCTTCTGCTTGCCGGTGCCGGCGGGCTTGACGCCGAGTGCTGCCAGCATGCGGCCCAGTTCGTCCGAGGTGGTGTCCGCCAGCAACTGCGCCAGCCGCGGGCCCAGCCCCAGCGGCGTGCTCCAGGCCTGCCGCAGCGGCGCCGCCACGCGCAGCAGCCCGTCGCCGTCCGGCCACACCAGCGCACGATCGGCCAGCGCCTCCAGCGCCGCCTCCAGGCCGCGGGCGCGCTCCCCGTCCGTCGCGTCCAGGAGACCCGCCAGGGCGTCCCGCGAGGTCGGCGTGAGTGCGGCCAGAGCTTCCGCCACCTGTAGGTACGGCAACACGAGCCGGGGCAGCGCCAGCGCCACCGAAGCCGGGCGCTGAAGACGGTCCGCCAGTTCACCGACCGACCGCGGCTCCGGCGCCGACGCCGCGTCCGGGCGCGCCGCCAGGACCCGTTCCAACGCGGGGGTGTCGAGCCCGTGCAGCCACGTGGCCAGGGCCGACCCGCTTGCCTTGCTGATGGAGACCACCTCACCGACTGGGAGAGAACACCGTCCGGCACCGGTGCCGGACGGGGACTCCAAGAATGGCGCATCACGGGAGGGCGGAAGTCTCATTCCCCGCCCCTGTCCCCTGTCCCCTGTCCCCTGTCCCCTGACCCGTGCAACCGAACCGCCCGGCGTGCGGAGCTCACCCGGCGGTGTCCCCGCAGCAAGAAAACGACGAAGGCCCGGACCGTTGAAACGGTCCGGGCCTTCTGCCGGCGGAGGATACGAGATTCGAACTCGTGAGGGGTTGCCCCCAACACGCTTTCCAATTCTCCCGAATGGGGTCCGCCGGGGTTCGCGCCCGTCCTGAACTGTGGCGGAGTGAATGTCGGGGCAGGGGTTGAACCTGCCCGGACGGGGCTGAATGAGACCAGAACTGAGACCACGATCTGGCGTCGGCGCTGTCAGTGCTACTCGTCGACGGGGCCGCGGCTCAGCGGCGGTACCACGAAGAGCTCCGATACGAAGCCGGTGATCGTGCCTGCGATGTTCCGGCCGATCCATGTCGGGTAGTGGCCGCCCCAGCCCCAAGAGGAAGCAACGAGGCTGCGGCCGCTCTTGGGGTCAGAAGAACAACTGGCGTGCGCACCATGAAGTTCTCCTCACCGAACAGGGCCCTCGTCAGGAGTTCGTAATCCTCGCCCAGCAGGTCGCCGAGCGGGGCCCCGGCGGAGGCATCGATGAAACAGCCAGTCCCGGCGTCGACGCCGTAGCCGAGGAACTCCGTGTTCTCAAGGTTGTCGAGGGCCCGGCCGTCGCTCAGGGCCAGTGTCCACTCGACAGTCGGTTTGTCCGCTCACCTGCAGCCAGGCGGCGGCGACACGTTCATCCACGGCCTCGGGGAGTCGGCTCGGGCGATCTCGACATCTGAGAGGGCGATCAGGTGGATGCCCGGACCCACCTCAGGGGTGAAGGGATCCAGGTCGCCGCCGAGGCCGATGAACGGGTCGCAGGCCGCGACTTTGCCTGAAGGGAGGCAGCGTCGCCTCGGGCGGTGCCGTCACTGTGGCCTCATGCTCTGGCCGCAGTCGTACGAGCTGCCACCTGTCAGAAGGCGCAGCACCTCAGGGGCAGCAAGCGGTATCAGTCTTCAACCTCGCAGTGGTGGAACGGATGGCTGATGGGTCGGCGCCTCCATAGCTTCCCCATGGTGCGGCCGACCCTGAAGGATGTCGACGAGGCGTCCCTGCACCGGATCGAACGCGCCCCTCCACGTGTGGCAGATCCTGGCCGACCACCCCTTCTCCGGGCAAGGACTGTGCCGGCACCGACCTCCTGCCCCACAATGGCCAACGGGACCAGCAATCCCCTTGCCCCGTCCGTACACCTTGATGCTCTTGGAGCTCTCGCCTTGACGCTCTCCGCCCCTCCTACGCCTACCGCGCTCGAAACTGTGTTCAAGCGGGTCATCGAGCGCAAGGCTGTCCGCGCTGAGGCGACACTACAGGCCGATATTCGCCAGTTCCTACTGGATGCAGACCTCAACCTCGGCGAGCAGGACCTCCTGAATCCCGAGCTCGAAGCGCAGGTGGGTGACGGGACCGGCCATCGCATCGATATTGAGATGGGCGCGACCGTTATCGAGGTAAAGAAGGACATCAGCCGTCCGAAGCTCCGCAAGGACGCGGTCGAGCAACTCGCGAAGTACGTGCGGGCCAGGACGGAGCAGCGGGAGCGACGGCACGTCGGTATCGTCACCGATGGTGCCGACTGGCGTGCTTACGCTCTGGTCAACAATGACCTGAGCGAGGTGAACCGCTTCGATGCCCGGGAGCGTGGCGGCAACGCTCTGAACTTGGTCCGATGGCTCGAAGGTGTCCTGGCGACGTCCGAAGGTGCAGCGCCCACGCCAGATGCCATCGCGGCTCGCCTTGGAGCAGACAGCGTTGCGCACTCCATCGATAAGGCGGTCCTGGTCGCGCTGTACGAGGAGAACAAGCACCTACCGACCGTCCAGCTGAAGCGTGATCTATGGGCGCGCCTGCTCCGCAGCGCCTTGGGCGCCCAGTTCGAGGCCAGCGATGACCTGTTCATCGAGCACACGCTCCTCGTGAACACTGCCTCGATCATCGCTCATGCGGTGATGGGCATCGACGTGAAGGACACCGCTCCAGCCTCACTGGTCTATGGCCAGCTGTTCATGCAGGCGAGGATTTCGGGTGTGGTTGAGTCGGACTTTTTCGGCTGGCCACTGGAGACCGAAGGCGGAAAGGGATTTATCGAAGACCTCTCTCGGCGACTCGCTGGCTTCGACTGGTCGAAGGTCGAACACGATGTGCTGAAGGTGCTGTACGAATCGGTAATTGCCGCGGAGACCCGCAAGAAGCAGGGGGAGTACTACACCCCGGACTGGCTGGCAGAAGCAACGGTGGCCGAGGCCGTCTCTGATCCACTGAATCAGCGGGTCATGGATCCGTCATGCGGCTCTGGCACGTTCCTCTTCCACTGCGTCCGACGCTATCTCGCTGCCGCACAGGACAGCGGATTGCCCTTGCATGAAGCTTTGGACGGCCTGCATGACCATGTCGTCGGCATCGATCTCCACCCTGTCGCTGTAGCACTGGCCCGCGTCACTTATCTCCTTGCCATTGGCAGAGAAACGCTCACCTCCGATGAACGCGGCCCGATAAGCGTCCCTGTCTACTTGGGCGACAGCATCCAGTGGGACCAGCGCACTGATCTCATCGACCATGGCCATCTCGTCATCCAGACCGGCACGGGCAACCAGCTCTTTGCCAATGACTTGCGCTTCCCCGAAAATCTGCTGCAGGATGCCAGCCGCTTCGACGCAATCGTCAACGAGCTCGCCGATAAGGCAGCCGACCCGCATCGGAATCAAAGCAAGCTTCCCTCCCTCGTCAGCGTCTTCAAGCGACACGGGGTCTCTGGCGAAGCCGACCGAGACGAACTGACAGAGGCCTTCCGCATCCTGTGCACCTTGGTCGACGAGGACCGAAATCACATCTGGTCCTATTACGTCCGTAACCTTGCCCGCCCCATGTGGTTGTCGCGCGCGGAAAACCGGGTGGACGTTCTCATCGGCAATCCGCCCTGGCTCTCCTATCGCCATATGCCGGCCGACATGCAGACGACGTTCAAGGAGATGATGCAGGCCCGCGGCTTGTGGCGAGGCTTCGAGGTCGCCACCCACCAGGACCTTTCCGGCTTGTTCATCGCCCGCGCAGTCCAGCAGTATCTGCGCGAGGATGGCACCTTTGCCTTCGTCGTGCCCAACCCAGTTCTGGACCGCCCCTACTGGACTGGCTTCCGAAGCGGAGAATGGGCTGACCCTGAACACCCCGTCAAGGTCAAATTCACTGGCTCCTGGGACCTGCGGCGACTGCGACCGCACTTCTTTCCCCGTGCCGCTGCTGTCGTGTTCGGTCGCCGTCTTCCCATTGCTATCGGGCAACTGGGCAGCGGGGCCGTCGCGCTACCCAGGCAGACCGAAATTTGGGCCGGGAAGATCTCCAAGAGTGCCGCTCGCTGGGAACATGCCAAGGGTTGGATCGCCCGGAATAAGGGTGAACTGCGCTACCCGAAGGAAGGGCTGATCAGCTCGCCGTACCGAGCTCGATTCTTGAATGGAGCAACCGTCTTCCCCAAGGTCCTCTTTTTCGTCGAGGAGCAGGCTGCCAACCCCCTTGGTCTCGGAAGCGGCCGAGCCTCAGTCCGGTCCCAGCGGAGCACTCTGGAGAAGAAGCCCTGGAAGCAACTCCCCGATCGGGAGGGGGCAGTCGAGAAGCAGTTCATCCGGCCCATCCTGCTCGGCGAACACGTCGTCCCCTACCGGGTTATGGGCGCAGATAAGGTCGTTCTGCCCATTGAGGGAACGAATACCCTCATGCACGGTGAGCATGACCATCTCGATCAGTACTCGGCCCTGGCAGCATGGTGGCGTGACGCCGAACGGCTGTGGGATGCCAACCGCTCCACCGAACGGCTCTCACTGGTTGAGCGCCTTGACTTCCGTAAGGGGTTGACTGCACAGCTCCCCGGCGCGCCTCTGCGGGTGGTCTACGGCGCTTCTGGCATGTACGTCACGGCAGCGCTGGTGGACGATCCAAATGCCATCATCGAACACAAGTTGTACTGGGGTAGCGTCGCCACGCGCCAGGAGGGTATGTACCTATTGGCCGTTCTCAACTCGCCGTATACGACCGAAGCTGTACGCCCACTCATGTCCTACGGTAAGGACGAGCGCGACATCGACATGGCTGTATGGGAGCTGCCCATCCCGGACTTCGACCCGGCTGACGCCAAACACGCACGAATTGCTGCGATCGGCGAAGCCGAGGCTCAGAGAATCGCGGAGCTGCAGTTCGACGAGGGCAAGAGCTACATCCAGATCCGCCGTACCCTGCGCGACTTCCTCCTGAGCTCCACCGACGCTGAGGAGCTGGACCAACTGGTTACCGAACTACTCGGCTGACCCGGCGGCGTTCAGGGTGTCGCCGCAAAAAGTACGGACCCTGGGAGGTGGCATCGCACGGGGATGTCACGGCCAGCTTGCCCGATGCCGCGCGTTTGAGGGGGGTGCTCGGCGAGTGTTCCCCCAGACGGCACGAGGGCGTAGTTGACCAGCTGATACTGCTGACCGTGAGCGCTCAGTGCGAGCTGTGCTGGCGCTCACTGCTCGTAGGACCACGCTTTGCCGGTCTGCCGGTACTGCTCGACAGGGATGGGCTCGACGCCGGCAGCCATGTGTGCGGTGTAGAGCAAGCCGTCGAGGTGATCGATCTCGTGGTGGATCAGGCGGGCGAGTCCGCGTTCGTAGGTGGTGGTGGCCACCTGGCCGTCCAGGGTGGTGGTCTCCACGGTGATCCGCAGCGGACGGGGGACCAAGCCGCGAACGTCGAAGAACGAGAGGCAGCCCTCGAACTGCTCGTCCGCCTCGTCGGCGTGGTCGGTGATGTGGGGGTTCAGCAGGACGATCGGCGGGCTGTCAGGGTCGGCAGGCTGGACGATGGCGGCGGCCCGGCCGATCCCGATCTGCGATGCCGCGATGCCCATGCCCTTGGCGAATGGGTGGACCTGGCCGATGCGTTCCATCGCGGTGAACAGCTTCTCGACGACCTGCTCGGCGGCCCCGCGCTCGGTGGGCAGGTCGAACGGGCGGGCGGGCTCGACGAGGATGGGCGCGCCCTCCTGGGCGACGCCGAGGTCGCGCATCTGGTCGCTGGGCCGCACCTGGATCACCTGAACTCCCCTTGGTTCGTGTCGTGTTCGGGTCGGGCCCGGAATCGCCATTCCAGACGGTACCGGGCGTGGAGGGCCGGCGTGGACGTGCTTCAGGGGCGCCTTCCGGCGTAGCTACAGCTCACGCAGCCCGACCAGCACCCTGCCGATCAGCAGGGGGTCGGAGATCGGGCCGGTAGCTTCGGTGGGTTGCCCACGTTCCTTAGCCTGCCCCGTGTGGCCTGAACCTGACCGCCCGGAACCGTGAAGGAGAAGTTCCGCCCAGACGACCTTCCCCACCGCCGTGGCGGGATAGTAGTAGCCCCAGCGGTTGGCCATCTCGCTCACCAGGAACAGCCCGCGTCCGCCAGTGGCCTCCACGCCCACCTCGCGCCTTACTGGCGGCCGGGGGTCGTGGTCTGCGACTTGGACGAGCAGGCCCGTTCCGGTCAGCTGGAGGGCGAGGGTGAACGTGCTGACGGCGGAAAGGCTCGAGTATCCGGAGCTCTGCGGCTCGTTGTCGGCCGGATGCCGGACCGCGTTGGTGGTGAGCTCGGAGACGATGAGGTTGGCGGTCTCGATGACAGCGCCCGGGATCTGCCACCGACGCAGGATGTCGGCGGAGTGCCGGCGGGCCCAGGGCACCGCGTTCGGGGTATCGGCCAAGGTCAGGTGGCTGATGTACGAATGGCCTTGCGACATGAGGTGCCTCCCGCTCAGGCTGCGTAGGCGTGCAGGTGCCTGCTGTTGGCGTTAATCAGTGGTTCCGCCGTCCCGTGGTGGCCGGATTGCCGGCCACCACGGTCAGAGGTCCTCTGCGCTCCCGTGCGGCTCGCTTGCGGGCTACGCGGCTACTTCGTGGCGACCACGTAGACGCTGGCCCACTGGCGCTTCGGGTTGGCCATCGAGGGGTCGAAGGTCCACGGCTCGACGGTTCGGAAGCCCGCCTCGGTGAAGAGCTGGGCGAGCTTCTCGTGGTCGTACGCCCAGTAGTGGGGGTTGTAGGTCGGGTCGTCGTCCTGGTCACGGAAGACGTAGTTGATGAGGTCGAGGTAGGTGTTCATGTCGCCTCGGCACTGCCGCTTGGCGTACCACCGTTCGATCATCTCGGCGGCCCGCTCCGGCGGCGTCGGGTACTCGTTCAGGACGAAGGCGGCGTCGGGGACGCCGGTGATGAGCTGGCCTCCGGGCGCGAGGACGCGGTGGGCCTCGCGGGCGTAGGACTTGGCGGAGCGGGGGTAGTCGATGTGTTCCAGGAAGTGCTCGGAGAACACCGTCTCGGTGCTGGCGTCGGCGAGCGGAATGCCCTCGCGCACGTCCCACAGGAGGTCAGCCGGCGGGACGATGTCGATGTTGAAGAAGCCGTCGATGCGGTGTCCGCCGCCGCCGATCTGAACCTTGGTGGGACCGGGCTTGAGGACGCAGTCGGGCAGGGCGGCGACGCTGGCCCGGTGGTGGCGGTGCAGTTCGATTTCCTTGACCGTCGCCCGGAGGGAGCGGGCGAGGCCGTGCGTGGTCGCGGGTGAGTCGAGGGCCTGGTCGAGTTGGGCAAGGAGGGCGGTTATCTGCTGGTCGTGCGGGCTCATCGAGGGTCTCGCTTCCTGGGGCGCCTGGGTGATGGTCAGGTGGTTCGGGAGCTGAGCTGGTCGATCTTCCACAGGCCCAGCCCGTTGCCGGGGTGGTGTCGGCCGCCGTCCGTGAAGTCGGCGTCGAAGTGCGCGACTGGTTCGGGCAGGTGGAACGGGGCCGCCTGGAGGTTGAGCGGGCGCCAGTGGGTGTCGGTAGTGTCGCGGTTCTCAGCGAGGCTGACGTAGGTGGTGGCGAGCAGGTACGTCGAGCCGCTGGTGGCCACGCGGTCGAGGAAGGAGAGCACCTCGTGGTGGGTGAGGTGGACGAGGCAGTCCCGTGCGATCACGAGGTCCGCGGCCGGGATGTCGTCCCTACTCAGGTCAGCCTGTCGGAAGGAGACGCGCTCGCTGCCGTGCCGTTCCTGGTTGAGCTGGACGAGGTCGGGGACGACGTCGAGGCCGAGGTAGGAGTCCAGCCGGTCGAATCCGTCGACGTGGCGGATCCAGTTGACGTCGCCGCACCCGGCGTCCGTGACAGTGCAGATCGGGTAGTGCGCGAGCACCGAGGTGAGGGCGGCCCGGACGGCCTCGGTCTGGCGCACCTCGGAACCGGGCCCGGAGACCGACTCGGGGGATCCCCAGTGGTTGGTGCGGTAGATCTCGGTGAATAGCGCTTCGGCGGGCTGGGTGGGCGCCGGCCAGGCGATGGTGGATGGGGTGGTAGGGCCGTGGGTGGGCATGCGTCTCCTCCGCGATCGGTCGTCGAGGGGTGTGGGGCAGCTGTCAGCGGCTGCTGTTGCGCATGAGCGTGTACTTGATGTCGACCAGGCGCGGCGCGATGCTCAGCGCCATCTGCTCGGTCGGGTGGAGGTGCCCGGAGTCGTCTGGCTCGGCACGCCAGACGCGGTAGTCCAGGTTCGGGTAGGCCGGGTTGATGCCGATCTCGCCCTTGGGCATCGTGCCGTTGAATGGCACGACGATGTCCATGTGGTTCCAGTAGTTCCAGGCTTGCAGGGCCTTGTGCTGGTCGAAGTAGAAGTAGAAGTCGGGGTAGCGGCCGAAGCTGCGGAGTTCGCGGTGGATGAGGTGGCCGAGCAGCGGGCCGAGCTGGGTGGCGAGGCTGTCGAACTCCCAGCGTGTGCGGTGCCAGGCTTCGGGCACCTGACCGCTGGTGAAGAGCCGGGCTGCCACGAGGTAGCTGATCCGCTCGACCATGTACGCGCGGGCGTGGTCAGCGTCGATGGTCGGGTCCACCCGCTGCAGAAGTGCCGCCAACTGGTGCGGGCGGGGACGGAACCTGGCGAGGTTGAACTTGCCGGCCATGTCAGGGAAGGAGGCGAACAGCATCTCCTTGTAGAGCCAGTTGTTGAACTCCCCGAGGTCTGCCAGCTGCCGGGTCCGTGCAGAGGTGGAGTGGAGCATCAGGTACTCGGCGAGGGCCTCGAAGTAGAGGTAGCCGAGGATCGGCAGCCGGGGGATGGCCGCATCCAGTAGCTGCAGGAAGCCCTCCGTGGCCACGGTCGAGCCCTGGTAGACGATGCCGGCGGCCAGAGCCAGGAACGCGGCCGAGTTCTTGATCCGGCCAACGACGGTCTCGCGCAGGTGGTGCCGCTCGGTCTTGCTGAGCAGGTACTCCAGGTCGGTGTAGATCTGCAGGTGGATCGAGCCCAGCCGCAGGTAGTCCACGCCCGCCAATCCGCGGTACGCCTGGGGCGGTGCGGTGATCTCGAAGATCAGCGGCGTGGGTGCGCGTCCGCTCAGGCCGACCTTGGCGAGGGAGGCGGGGGCCTCCTTCGTGAGGACGTAGGCGGCCAGGTTGTGCATGCGGAAGCCGCGCTCGGTCGCTGTGAGCGGCGCGCAGTAGATGCTGCCGACGAGGCACCCGCCGGAGGGGTAAAGCACCCCCTCCTCGCTGATCTCTTCCAGGGCGTGGGTGACGTGGAGCAGGTGCAGCTTGCCGTCGCTGCTCAGGCTGTCGAAGAGCGCGTTCTTGCGGAGCAGGCTGCCGTTCGGCGTCTCGTCGGTCAGGCGCTTGTGCCAGGCGGCCGTCTGGGCTGCAAGTGGGTCGGACCGCCCGGCGTCGGGCAGCAGCGCGGAGTCGAAGAAGGCGTGCGCGTCGGCCCACAGGTCGTAGGCGTCGCGGAGGCTCACGGGGTTACACCAGCCCCTTCTCGGCGAGCGCGTACAGGACGGCTTCGGCGCTGCTTGCCCCGGCGAGGTGCGCGGTCTCGGAGACGGCGACGAGGTCGAAGGCCACGGCGCGGAGCTGGTCGAAGGCCGGCTCACGAACGTGCCGCGCGTCGGGCCACCAGCTGAGCTTGGGCAGGCGGTAACGGTCGAGCGCGTCTGCCGCCTTGACCAAGTCGCAGATGAGCCCGGCGCGGTGGTAGTCGCCCTGGTCGTCCAAGCAGAAGGCGCCGTACGGCACGTCGTGCAGGCGGACGGCGGTTGCTGCCTGGATGATCCGCCGGGGCGTGGCCACCAAGCCGAAGTGGGTCCAGACGGTGTCAGCGTTGGCGGCCAGCCAGACGGCGGCACGAGCACCGTGGCCACGGTCGTCCTGGTCGTGCAGGCGCTGGCAGTCGTGGACGGCTGCTGCCAGGACCACCGTGGCGGTCTCGGTGTCGTCCAGCTCGTGGATCTCAGCGAGCAGAGCGGCCATTGCGGCGGTTCGCATGCTGTGCCGGACGCCGTGGAGCGAGTCATGCAAACGGGGTTCCGCCAGCCACGTCGCCGGAGGCGCGGACCGGCTCAGGATGTGCTTCGAAGCCGGCCGCAGGGGCGGCGGCCAGGCCGTGCCGAGGTCCGGCCGGTTGGCCTTGATCCACTCGATGGTGACCGGGTCCATGTACTGGTGGTGCGGCAGCTGCTTGCGTGCAGCCAGGTCGACCAGACTCGTGGTCGTCGGGGTCGTGCTCATCTGTGCCCACCCCCTTCTGGTGGTCTACCGCGATGAGGGCTCCTACCGGATCGGCGCGGCCTGTGCCTCGCGGGTCTTGCGCTCCTGTTCGGCGGCCTCGAAAGCGGCGGCGAAGTCGGCCAGCTCCTGCTCGCTCATCAGCGTCACCCCGAGCTCGGCGGCGGCGTCGATGATCTGGGCGGACGCCTCGTCGCGGGCGGCGTCCGAGGCGCCGTCGTCGAGCAGCACCTCGAACTCGGCGTGGTAGCCCCATGCCTCGCTCCACTTGAGCGCGATCTCCACGCCCTGGTAGCGGAAGTTGTGGCGGAAGTTGAACGCCTCGTGCATCGCGCCCTCGAAGCCGAGCGCGTTGAACACCTTCACGGCCGCCGGGACGTCCTCGCGGGCGATGGCGAACTCGGTCTCGGGGAAGGCGGCGCCCTGGCCGATCCTGCTGCCCTTGAGGGTGATCTTGGCGGTGCCGGCGGCCGTGTTGTCCGTGACCTTGAGCAGCTGCTCGGGCAGCACGTAGAAGTAGATGTGTTTGGCGTCGTCGCCCAGGTCCTCGCCGTCCTTCCGCAGACGGTCCATGAGCTGGGCGTGGGTCTCCTTGTCGAAGCGGGCGCGCATCTCGATCTCGACAGCCACGGTCGTCTCTCCTCGTTTCAGGCATGGCGGATCCAGCCGAACCAAGGCAGGGCGGCCCCTGGCTGGTCCGGATGGGTTGTATGGAGTTGGTGGTGGAGCCGGGTGGTGCGGCGGGCCGTCACTTCACCTGCCGCACCACCCGAGATGGATCAGCCCAGCTCGCCGAATCGCTCGCGGATCACGCCGGCGTGCAGGTAGTTCGGCAGCGGGACGCCGCCGACAGCCACGCGGGTGGTCGCCACCTGGTCCTCGGTCTCGTTCGGGAAGCCCTCCAGGAGCTGGAGGCACTGCTGAACCCACTCACGGGACTTGGGCCAGTCGCCGGCGTCGCGGAGGCGGACCGCCAGCGCGTAGGCGGTCTCGGTGGCCGCCCAGCGGTCGGTCGCCAGCTCACGCTGGAAGATCGACTCCAGCTCCTCGGCGGAGGCCAGGCGGGTCTGGTTGGTCATGGTGCCCTCTCAGATCGGACGGTGGTGCCCCGGTGGTGGTCAACGCAGCGGCGTCTCAGCGGTGACGCCGCGATCGGCCTAGTTGGTGAAGATCTCGGCCAGCGTGCGGTACTCGTGCAGCTCGTCCTTGTCGAACCACAGCTCGACTTCCTGCGCGGCCTCCTCCTTGTTGCCGGATGCGTGGACCAGGTTGGCCACGGCCTTGCCGACCGCCACGCTGCCCGCAGAGCTCATGTGCGAGAGGTCGCCGCGGATCGTGCCGGCTGGAGCCTGGTTCGGGTAGGTGCTGCCCACGATCTTCCGAACGGTGGCGATGGCGTCGTAGCCCTCCAGCACCAGGGCGATGACCGGCCCCTGCTGCATGAAGGTGGCGGTGAGGTTGTAGACCTCTGCCCCAAGCCGCTCTTCGAGGTCGAAATAGTGCTTGCGGGTGAACTCCTCGTCCATCCACTTCATCTTGACGCCGACGATCTTCAGCGCGGCGTCTTCGAAGCGCGAGATGACCCTCCCCGCGAGGCCGCGTACCAACGCGTCGGGCTTGAGTAGGACGAGCGTGCGCTCGACCGTGTGTACCTGGTCCTCGGCCATCAGTTCCCTTTCAGCGTTCCAGCATAACGATCATGACGAATAGTCAGCACGTCATGATCTGAGGTTACCGGCGCTGGCGAGCCACTTTCGGCACTCCGACCTACCCCCCGAACGGGTGAACTCTGCGCGGCTCGGTGGCGTTCGATCCGCCCTCCTGCCGAGACGGCGATCTCGCGGGTGCAATCGCCCAACTCGCTGCCCTGCTTCGGGTACTCACCTAGAATCTCCGAGGGGGTTGGCGTGTATGTCTTGTCACTCCCGGGCACCTCCCAGGGCTCAAGTTGCCTGGATGAGCCTGGCCTTGGGGTGCCGACCGCAAGTCTTCCGGCATCCACGCCGCGCAGCGATGAAGCGCCAGTGCAGTCGATGTGCATCTTCGACGCACGCCTCCTGCACTGCAGCGACCACGACGGAGAGGGAACGGCGTTGGACGTCATCGAGGTCTGGAGCGGGCGTTACGCCTGCTTGCTCCAGTCCGCCCTCCGCCTCACCAACGAGGCTTTCGCCAATCAGCTCGGGATCGCGGTGAGAACGGTGGCCACCTGGCACGCCGACTCCTCCGTTGTGCCGAGAGCCGAGATGCAGCAGCTCCTCGACGCCGCGCACGAGAGAGCTTCCGACGCGGCTCGTCAGCGCTTCGCCCTCCTGGCAGCGAAAGAACGCGGCGACGGATCCTCGGAGCACGGCACGCCAGCTGCGCAGTCCCTGCGGGTGGCCATCGCGGTTGTCCTCCGGCAAGGCGACGTGCTGTTGGTCTGCCGACGCGACGACGACGCGTCCGGGATCACCTGGCAGTTCCCGGCTGGGGTGATCAAGCCCGGCGCGAAGCCGGAGACCGCGACTGTCCGAGAGACGCTGGACGAGACCGGGGTTCACTGTGCTGTACGCGGGAGCCTGGGCAGCCGTGTCCACCCGGTGACGGGCGTGCTGTGCGAGTACTTCCTGTGCGAGTACCTGGCTGGCGAGGCAACCAACAGTGACGCCGTGGAGAACGTCGACGTGATGTGGGTTCCTCGAAACTCGGTGACCCGCTTCATCAACGCCGATACGATCTTCCCACCCATCCTGGCCGCCCTGGAGGAGCAGACGTGACACAGCAGACTGCGGAGGAACGCCCGGGTATTGCCGCCGCGATCGTGGTCCATGAAGGCCGCGTCCTGATGGTGAGGCGGCGGGTGAGCGAGGGCCAGCTCTCCTGGCAGTTCCCGGCCGGTGAGATCGAGGCTGGCGAGTCGCCTGAGGAGGCGGCTGTCCGTGAGACGGCGGAGGAGACCGGACTGGCTGTGGCCGCCGTCAAGCTCCTGGGCGAGCGGGTGCATCCGAAGACCGGTCGGCTGATGTCGTACACGGCCTGCGAGGCCGTCAGCGGCACCGCCGAGGTGGTCGACACGGACGAGCTGGACCAGCTCGCGTGGGTGGCTCTCGCCGAAATCCCCGAGTATGTGCCGTACGGGCTCTTCGAGCCGGTGCAGGCGTACCTGGACATTGCGCTCACTGCCTGACCGAGGCTCAGGCTCTACGGGCGGCCACCCAGCGGGTGGCCGCCCGTAGAGCCGTTGGTCTAGTCCCAGGTGGTGCCGGCGAGCAGGCCGTCGAAGGCGAGTGCCCGCATGGCGGTGTTGTAGTCGTCCCACTCGTCCCACTCGTGTTCGGGGGCGGTGAAGTGCAGGTCGAAGTAGGCGCGGGTGAGGTCGGGCTCGTGCCATTCGGCCGCGCAGCGGCAGCGGACGAAGACCTGGTGGCGGACGTTGAGGAGGAGCCAGTCTCGGCGGGCACGGCAGGTGGGGCAGGTGATGGGGATGCCGCGGGCGTCGAGTTCGCCGGGGTGGGGGACGGCGCGGATGACGGCTCTGTGGTGGCCGTCGTGGTCGGTGCTGGGGTTGGTCAAGTGGTGCCCTTCGATGGCGGGTGACGGTTGGCAAGCACACAAGACGCACGGCGGCCGGGATGGTTCCCGGCCGCCGAAGAAGACATCGAAGAGACATCTGTGCGCACGGGCGTTCCTGTGGCTGGGTGGGCGGGGCTCGAGGCATCGGGTGTCTCCGGTCGGGGTCAGCGTCGGCGGGTGGGGTCGTTGGCGGCCCTGGTGCCGGTCGGCACAGCGGGTGTTGTGGGTGTGGGTGTCGGGGTGGTGCGGCTGCCAGTGCGGGCGCGTGCGGCCTGGGTGCGCTGGTCGATGCGGTCGCTGGTGGCGTTGCGCAGGCGCCAGAGGAGAACTTCGGCGGGTCGGTCGGCGGTGGTGAGCTCCCGTTGCTGGGCGGCCTCGGCGAGGGCTCGGCGGGGTGGTTGGCCGGAGGATTCGGCCTGGGCGAGCGCGGTGGCCAGGGCGGGCCAGGCCGGGTCGGTGAGGATGCGCTGGGCGTGGTCGGGGACGGCGGCGTGGACCTGGGCGGCGAGGCGGTCGGTGGTCTTGGGGGTGGGGGTGCAGCGGGTGAGGTCGGCGATGACCGGCTCGGCGGTTTGCCGGTAGGCGGTTCGCAGGTGGACGAGGGACTGCTGGGCGGCGTGGGCTTGCTGCTGGTGGCCTCGGGTCTGGTGCCAGCGGGCGATGGCGATCACGACGAAGACGGCGGTGGACAGCAGGGCGGCGGCGGTGGCGCCGTCCTCGCCGGAGCCGGCGGTGCGCAGGAGTTGCTTGGCGGCGGTGCGGAGGGCTGCGGCCTGTTGGTGTTCGGCACGGACCTTGGATCGGTTGGCGCGGTTGAACGCGATTGCGGCGGCTCGTAGTTCGGCGCGGGTGTGGGCGGGTGCGGTGAGGGCGGCGGTGTGGAGGAGTTCGCCGAAAGCGGCGGCCTGGGCCTGGACGACGGTGTCGAACGCGTCGACGTCGGGGTGGTGTTGGTCCTGGTAGGCGAAGCGGACGGTTTCCCGGAGGGTGGTCTCGGCCTGTCGCCAGCGGTCCGGTTCGACCGTGCCCCGTGCGGGCGTGGTGGGCTGCTGGGCGGCGAGGCGTTCGCGCAGGCGGTTGATGGACAGGTCGGGGGAGAGCTTGGAGCCGCCGAAGTAGACGGGTTCGCCTTGGGCGTTGACGTCGCCAGGGCGGGCGAGGCTGTAGCCGATGACGTCGCCGCTCTCGGGGCCGATGCGGTAGCGGACCTGGATGCCGAGGGCGGTGAGGGTGGAGAAGTACTCCGCCTCGTTCAGGGAGGCGGCGGCGACGGCTTGGGCCTGTTCCTGCAGCCACTCCTTGGCGGTCTGCTGGTGGCCGGTGCGCTGGGCCTTGGCCTGCTCGGCGCTGGTGGGCATCGGGGCGGCGGTGTGGTCGCCGGAGTTGAGCTGGCGCAGGCCGAGTTCCTTCTCGATCTTGCGGCACTCGGCCTGGGCGCGTTGGCCGTCGCGCTTGTTGCGGGGACGGCGGCCGTCCTCGCGGACGCTGGTGGCCATGATGTGGATGTGGTCGTCGGCGTGACGAACGGCGATCCACCGGCAGCCCTTGTCGTCGCCATCGGGCGCGATGCCAGTGGCGTGGACGACCCGGCGGGCGACCTCGGCCCACTCGGCGTCGGTGAGGTACCGGTCGCCGGGCGCGGTGCGGACGGGGCAGTGCCACACGTGCTGCGGGACCTTCGCGCCCAGGCGCATCTCGCGGGCGCGGACGGGCTGGTCGAGGTAGTCGGCCAGTTCGGTCAGCAGGTCATGGTGCTGGTCGAGGGGCGCTCGGCCGGGGTCGGGCAGGCCGGGCATGGCGAACGAGGCGACGATGTGCGGGTCTGTGTGCTCGTCGCGCCGGCCGGGGCCGAAGAGGTAGGAAAGCAGGCCGCGGGTGCGCGAGCCGGTGGAGACGTCAGGCACCACAGCGGCCTCCCGGCAGGACGCGCTGGTAGGCGAGGCGGGCCTCGATCGCGCAGGCGTGAAGGGCATCCAGGACCTGCATGGCGCGCTCGGGGAGCTCGCCCCGATAGATCTCGACCATGAGCTGGTTGAGGTTGTTGCCGGCCCGGTCGATCGCCCGCTGGTGGGTACCGACCGCTTCGGTGAGCTGGTCGACGGCCTTGCGGTCGGGCAGGGGGACGAAGCCGTCGGGGCGGCCGGTCTTCACGACCTCCAGGGCGACGCTCATGCCGGAGTTCGCCAGGAATGCGGAGCGTGAGAGTTCGAGCTTGGCGGCGGCGAGGTCGATCATGACCTTCTCGGTCGGTTCCACGGAGCAGGTGAGCTGGTCGTCGCGCTTGGTTCCGGAACGCGGCTGGTACATCCGCTTGGCAATCGCAGCGATGCGCTCGTCCTCCGGAAGCGGCGGCCGGTCCAGTACCGGAACGCGCTCGTGGAGGAACTCGGCTGTGGTCACGGTCGGCGCTTCACGCACGACACGGACGTCGGCGGGCTCGGCGTCGCTGCTCGACAGCGGCTCGGCGCTGGGCTCGGAAAGCTCGTCCTGGTCGTGGCCGCCCCCGGTCACGACCTCCTGGTCCGGCGCGCCCTCGCGCCGGTCCTGCCCCGCCACCCCTGGGGCGGGGTCAAGCGCAAAGTCCGCGTCGCCAACGGCGATGTGGACTTTGCCCCAGCTTGCTCCGTCGTTGTCGTGACCGCCGTTGGTCCAGGGCAGCGCGTGCTTGACGCGGGCGAATATGCCGCCACGTCCGGGCTTGGCGCTACCGGTTCCGCGGGGCTGTGCTTCGTGCTCGGGAGTGGCGGAAGCAGGGGCGAGGTGGTGCTGCTGGTCGGGCACGAGGATCTTCCGGTTCTTCTGTGAGGGCAGGTGGTTGTCGGTTCGTGGGGCGTTCGCCGGATGCGGGGTGATGGTCCGGCGGAAGAGGGGTTTGGCGTTGCCGGTGTTCCGGTGTAGACGTCGCCGGTTCAGGACTTCCGGGATCTCCGGATGGGCGCTGGGGGAGTTCCGGTGAGCGTCGGTCAGCGTCGGTGAGGGGCCGCTCGCCCGGTCCGGAAGCGGGCCGGTGCTCGGGCGAGCGGCGGGGGCGTCAGGCCGCCGAGGCGCTGGCTTGCGCGTCGGCCTGCTGGCTGGCCTGTTCGTCCTTGAAGCGCTGGGTCAGCTTGCCGAGGCGGTCGCTGGCGATGGGTATGCCGGCTTCGCGCAGGACTGTCCTGATCACGGCCTGGGTGGGGCCGTGCTCCTGGACGGCGGGCTGGACGATCTCGGCCAGCTCGTCCATCGAGGCGGCGGGCTTGCGACCGGTGCGCTTGGTGCCCACTACCGGTTTCCGGCTGTTGCGCCGGACGTCGTGGTCGGGCTCGGGCACCGGTTCGTCGGCGGGTAGGTCGTACTGCTCCGCGTCCGTCACCGGTGCGGACTCGGTTACCGGTGCAGGCTCGGGGTTTTCGCGGAGCGGGAGCTCGCCCTCGGCGCGCTTCGGGTCGATGGCGGTCGCGGTCGCGGTGGTGTTGTGGGCGAGGAGGGTGCCGCCGAAGAAGGCGAGGGCGGGCCATCCGGCGACGAGGATCCGCAGCCAGGCGGGGACGTGGGCGAGGTCGAGGAGTCCGGCGGTGGCGACGTTGGCGCCGAGGGAGGCGGTCAGGGCGATGGCGAACCAGGTCCAGGCGGTGCCGGCGGGCTGTCCGGTGGTGCGCAGGGTCCGCATGCGGTGCCAGGCGGCGACGAGCAGCAGGTCGACCGAGACGGGGTAGGCCCAGGCTTTCCAGCCGTGTTGTCCGGCGGCTTCGGCGATGTCGTGGAGGTGGGCGAAGGAGAGGGCGCCTGCGATGGCGGCCTGTATGAGGACGGCGTCCGGGCGGGGCAGACGCCGCGTTGGGGTGGTGGCGGTCATGCGGAAGGTGGTCCTCGCGGGTCGGGCGGTGGTGGTTTGTGGGATTGCCGTCTTTGCCGTCTTGCCGTCTTGGTGCTGCGGGACGGTCTCTGGGCTGGGGCGGGCTCGGCTGCCCGGGTGGCGCCGTGGACACGGCGGAGTTCGGGTTCGGGACGGTGCGGTATCCGTCTTGGAGCTCGTATCCGTCCCGGAGGCATGGCCTTTGACCTGCGGTTTTACGACAGGGACGGCTGGGACGGCACAAGACGGATGTGTTTCCCGTCCCGGCCAGGGCCCGCCGCTCGCGCCCCGGACGGGGGCGGCGGCGGGCCGCTGGTGGGAGTGGACGGCTGCCGTCTTGGCGTGGGCCTGATCCGTCTTGGTGCGGATGCCGTTGCCGTCTTGGGGTGCCGTTCCGTCTCGGCGGCAGGCGTGGTGACCTGCGCTGTTACGGCTGGGACGGCAGGGACGGCATTTCGGGGAGGGTGGTCAGCCTCTACTGCCCGCTGCGGTGGCGTTCACGGGGTGGACTGCGGGGCAGTAGCGCCGCCAGGCGTCGAGGAACTTGTTGCGCAGGTAGCCCTTGCGCTGGGTTCCATCGGGCATGCGGACGTTGCCGGAGGAGATGCCGAACTCGCGGAGCATCGCGCCGAGGCCGCGCGGGGTCAGCCCGCCTCGGCTGGTCTCGGCCCAGGGGGCCTCGGGGTCGCCGTTGAGGTTGAACAGCAGCTGGTCGGTGGCGATGCTGTCCGGCTCACCGGCGGCGTGGAAGATCCGCCGGATGTCCGCGAGGATCCGCGCGCCGCCGGGGTTGTCCTCCTCGGTCTGGACCTCGGCGTCGACCATGCGCTTGCACGCCTGCCGGGCCAGGCGGGGCCACGGTCCTCCGGCGAGGTCGGCGATGATCACCAGCGGTTCCCAGGTGTCGGCCGCGCGGTCCTCAACCGGCATGGCGGGCTCCAGGCGCAGGGCCCGGTCAGCGAGCGGTGCCGCCCAACGGGCGATCTTGTCGCGGATCGCGTGCAGGGCGGGCCGGTCCCGCTGGGTGCGGTACGGGGCGACGCGCTCGCCCTCGGCTCGGCGGCGCATGCGGATCACGATCGAGCGATCCATGATCGTGTCGGGGAGGTCGCCGATGCCGGCGATTGCCGCCATGGCGAAGGTGGGGAACTTGCGCGGGGTGTGGTCGTTGCCGACCACCCGCAGCACGTAGCGGTCGCGCTGGTGCCCGGCGTTGAGCAGGCCGCGCATCTCCTCGTTCTTCTCCGCCGCCTTTGGACTGCCGAAGATCGTGTCCGCCTCATCCACCAGCAGGGTGGGCGGCTCCTCGCTGATCGTGCGGAAGATGGCGGCCGGAGAAGAGTTCACCGTCAGCATCGGCTGATGGACCGTCTCGGCGAGCACGTCGAGCAGGCGGGACTTGCCGCAGCGCTTGGCCGGGCCGACCACGGCCAGGCGCGGGGCGTGCTGCCACGAGCACTGCAGGTGGGTCGCCGCGACCCACAACGTGGTGGCGTCCAGGGCCTGCTGGGAGGGAAGGATCACGAACTTCGCGATCTGGGCCCTCAGCTGCGCGAGCAGGTCGGCGCCCTCGGTCGCCTCGGCGTCGGGCATCAGGTCGGTCCCGTCCGGGACGGTGGGCTTGGCAGGCGCCGCCTCGGCGTCGCGTCCACAGGCTGTGGACACGAGGGCCTGCTGGGCGGGCAGGTAGGTGCCGGGCTCGCCAGCCTTGGCCACGGGCGGCCATGCGACAGCGGGCTTGTCCGCTGCGAGGGGTGTGGCGTGGGCCTGGGAGGCAGTAACCTCGGTCATGGAGATCCTCACTCGGCGGCTCCGGGGGGCAACCCGGTCCGCCGTAGGTCGACTGTCCTGGGATGGGCGGTGGCGAGGTTTTCGATCAGCCCCCGGTGTTCGTAGCGCCGGGGGCTTCGCGTTTTCCTGAGGGCATTCGGGCTGGCGCCCGGCCCAGCTTAACCTCCTCTCGGTTGGTCATTTCATGCTGACATGGTCGAACGTAGCGGGACGTCGACCCCCTGTCAAGCGATTCGCGCATGATGATCTCAACCTCTATCGGCATTCGCGCTGGCTGGACTGATCCATGGAGGTTTTGTGAAGGTCAGCTCAACCGCTTGGCGGTTGGTTGCTTCATGCTGCTACATTCACTCCTGTCGTCGCGCCGCGCCTGCTCGCAATCGGAAGGAGGTTGGTATGGTCAACCCCATGGTGCATCGGTACAAGGCCCTGGAGGGCGAGGCCCTCGTGGCCCACAACCTGAAGGTCTTGCGCAAGGCCGCCCGCCTCTCCCAGGAGGACGTGGCCGAACGCATGACCCGGCTCGGCTTCAAGTTCCACCAGACTCAGGTCGCCAAGATCGAGAACGGAACCCGCCCGGTCCGCTTCGACGAGGTGATCGGCCTGGCCAAGGCACTCAGCGTCCCGCCGGCGAACTTCATGACCGAAGCCGTGGCTGGCCCGGACGAACCGGACTACGAGCTGCAGGAAGCAGGCTTCGCCGTCGAGAAGGCCGAGCAGGAGTGGAGAACCGCCCACGACCTCGAACAGGCCGCCAAGGCCCGGTACGACGAGGCCCTGCGTACGTACGAGGAGATCGCCGAACGGCTCGAAGCCCAAGGCGTCGACCTCGGGCCCTCCGGTGCCGAGCCCACGTGGTACCCGGCCCCCAACTCCCAGTGGGACCCGCTCCGCCAGGACCCCTCGGCTGACCGGTAAGCGAGCCCGCCCGGCTCGCCGCCTGGGCATCATTGCCGCGATCCGGCCGGAAACCTAAAAAGGTCGGACTGGTGCACGCGCCCAAGATCTTTTTTCGTTTCCGGCCGGGGCCGCCGTAGTGTGCCCGTCCCGCCCACCACCCCGCTGCCCGACCCCCGGCGCTACGAACGTCGAGGGCCGCCCGGCAACCCGCCGATCCACCGCCCATCCCAACAGTCGCCACGGCGGCGCGTTGCCCCGCGCCGCTGGGAGGAACACCTATGCCTGAAACGCCCCTGTCGCTCTCGCGCCTTGCCGGCGCAATCGGCCTCACGGAGCACCAGCTCCTTGCCCTCGTCGCCAGCTGCGGCACAGAGGTGCCGGACCCGACGCTCGTCGCCCTCACCGTGGAGGAAGCCGCCCGTCGTCTCGGCGTCGGCAGGACGACCATGTACGCCCTGGTCGCCTCCGGCGAAGTCCCGTCCGTGACGATCGGCCGTCTCCGCCGAGTGCCCGCCGAGGCGCTCAAGGAGTACGTGGCCGCCCGTACGCAGGCTGCCCCTTCGACCGTCGCGCTCGCGGCCTGAACGGGGGAAACCGAATGACGAACACCCGCAAGCCCAACGGCGACTCCTCGATCTACCAGGGCAGCGACGGCCGCTGGCACGGTCGCGTCACGGTCGGCGTCAAGGATGACGGCACTCCCGACCGCCGCCACGTCAGCGCCAAGACCCGCCCCGAGGTCACGGCCAAGGTCCGCAAGCTGGAGAAGCTGCGTGACGACGGCGCCGTGCCCAAGGCCGGCCAGAAGTGGACGGTCGGCAAGTGGCTGACCCACTGGATCAAGGAGATCGTGCCGGGCACTGTCGGCGAGAACACGTACGCCGGATACGAGGTCGCTGTCCGCGTGCACCTCGTTCCCGGCCTCGGCGCGCACCGCCTGGAGAAGCTGGAGCCCGAGCACCTGGAGCGCTTCTACAAGAAGATGCAGGCCAGCGGCAGCGCCGCCGGTACTGCCCACCAGGCCCACCGTACGGTCCGGGTAGCCCTCGGCGAGGCGGTTCGGCGCCAACATCTCACCCGCAATGTGGCCACGATCGCCAAGGCCCCGAAGCTCGAAGAGGAGGAGGTCGAGCCGTTCGAGATCGAGGAGGTCCAGACGCTCATGGACACGGCGCGCAAGCGTCGCAACTCCGCCCGCTGGATCTTCGCGCTCGCCCTCGGTCTGCGTCAGGGCGAGGTGCTCGGGCTCCAGTGGAAAGACGTCGACTTCGCCCGAGGCGTCGCCTGGGTCAAGCGCGGCCGACTGCGGCCCAAGTACCGGCACGGCTGCGGCGACCGCTGCGGGCGCAAGCCCGGCTTCTGCCCGAAGAAGGAGCCGATCCGACGCGAGACCAAGGACACCAAGTCCCGAGCCGGGCGACGCGCGGTGCCGCTGCCCGAGCAGCTCGTCGCGATCCTCCGGCTGCACAAGGAGGAGCAGGACCGCGAGCGGGCCCTCGCCCGCGACCTCTGGACGGACAAGGGCTACGTCTTCACCTCGGAGACCGGCGAGCCGCTCAACCCCAGCACCGATTACCACCACTGGAAGCGGCTCCTGCGCGAGGCCGGCATCCGCGACGGCCGCCTCCACGACGCCCGCCACACCGCCTCGACCGTCCTCCTCCTGCTCGGCGTGCCGGAACGGATCGTCATGGCGATCATGGGCTGGTCCTCGACCTCGATGGCCCAGCGCTACCAGCACGTCACCGAGCCGATGCTCAACGAGGTTGGCAAGAAGCTCGACGTGGCCCTGTGGGGTGGGCCACACCTGGATGGTCCAGGACGCGACAGCTGATCTCCGACTAAGGCTGGCCCCGCCAACTTGGTGGGGCCAGCCTTCTCTGGGCCGCTTTGTCGGAGACGCTCCCTACGCTGGGCTGCTATGACCGACATCCTCACTCTGAGTTTCTCGGCGGCTGCCGTGCTGATCAGCATCGTGGCGGTCTTCTACAGCCGTGGCCAGACTCGGGCCGCCGTCCAACAGCTTCAACTGGCGCAGCAGATCCGCAGGGACGCTGCCGAACCGTACGTGTTGGCGGACATCGTTCCGCAGGTTGGGGGCTCGGGCCTGTTGCTGTTCCGCATCGAAAACGCCGGGCCCACGCTTGCCCGTGATGTGCGATTGACCATCTCTCCGCCGCTTCAGGGAGGGGAGAAGGAGGAGTGGGACCGGAGGCTGGCACGAGTTGTCGCGCGGACGATCCCGCTGCTTCCTCCTGGTCGACGCATCGAGTGGCATTTCGCCTTTGGGCCGAGATTGTTCGCCAACTCGGACCTGCCACGGCAGTACACCGTGACGGTTAACGCGGTGGGGCCTTTCGGACCGACGGCGCCCTTGACCTACACGATCGACCTGGACGCCATCGACGCATCCGCGCTTGAGCGGGGAACGGTCGAGGCGAGCCTGGCGAGGATCGCCGACCAGACGCTGACCTTGAAGGACATCCCTCGCGCGATCGGATCCGTCGAGAACGTGCTGAAAGCTCCTCCGGCCGGACCCGGGGCAAGTTTGGCGAGTCCCGAAGGCGTTGGTGCGCATGAAGAGCCGCCTGCACAGCAGGAGTGAACCAGACTGGTTAGCCGAGCGGGGCGTCGCCGAGGCCCAGGCTGCGCGGTCGAGCACCGGCTTCCTGGCCCAAATCGCAACTGAGACCAAAACTGAGACCAGGGCACGAAGAAGGCCCCGACCGGGAACCCGGTCGGGGCCTTCAACTGCCTTGCTAGGCAAAGGCGGAGGATACGAGATTCGAACTCGTGAGGGGTTGCCCCCAACACGCTTTCCAAGCGTGCGCCCTAGGCCTCTAGGCGAATCCTCCGTGGGAGAGCTTAGTACATGTTCGGGGGTGGTCGCGACCAGCTATCCCGTAGGTGGGAGGGCGGGGGTGCCTGTGGATCGTCGGGGCCCGGATCCGGTAGTGTGGGGGTCAGCCCCTCGTGTGGCGTTATCTCTCTGAACCCCCCCAGGGCCGGAAGGCAGCAAGGGTAGGAGGGCTCTGGCGGGTGCACGGGGGGTCTTTGCGTTCCCGGGCGGGGGCCGGGGTGGCGGTGGCGAGGTGAGGGGCGACGCGTTTGTCGGTGCGTCCCGATATCGTCGGGGGTGTGTCCCTAGCCCTGTACCGCCGCTACCGCCCCGAGACCTTCGCGGAGGTCATCGGGCAGGAGCACGTGACCGCTCCGCTCCAGCAGGCCCTGCGTAACAACAGGGTCAACCACGCGTACCTGTTCAGCGGGCCGCGCGGCTGCGGGAAGACGACGAGTGCGCGCATCCTGGCCCGCTGTCTGAACTGTGAACAGGGGCCGACGCCGACGCCCTGCGGGGAGTGCCAGTCCTGTCGCGACCTCGCGACCGGCGGGCCCGGCTCGATCGACGTGATCGAGATCGACGCGGCCTCGCACGGTGGTGTGGACGACGCGCGCGAGCTGCGGGAGCGGGCGTTCTTCGCGCCGGTCCACAGCCGCTACAAGATCTTCATCCTGGACGAGGCGCACATGGTGACCTCGGCCGGCTTCAATGCGCTGCTCAAGGTGGTCGAGGAGCCGCCGGAGCACCTCAAGTTCATCTTCGCGACCACCGAGCCGGAGAAGGTGATCGGGACGATCCGGTCCCGGACGCACCACTACCCGTTCCGGCTGGTCCCGCCGGGCACGCTGCGCGACTACCTGGCGGAGGTCTGCGGCCGGGAGGGCATCCAGGTCGAGGACTCGGTGTTCCCGCTGGTGGTCCGGTCCGGGGCCGGGTCGGTGCGTGACTCGATGTCGGTCATGGACCAGCTGCTGGCCGGTGCCGCCGAGGGCGGTGTGACGTACCAGATGGCGACGTCGCTGCTCGGGTACACCGACTCGGCGCTGCTGGACGAGGTGGTGGACGCCTTCGCCGCGCACGACGGGGCGACGGTGTTCCAGGTGATCGACCGGGTGGTCGAGGGCGGGCACGACCCGCGCCGTTTCGTCACCGACCTGCTGGAGCGGCTGCGCGACCTGGTGATCCTGGCCACCGTGCCGGAGGCGGGGGAGAAGGGGCTGATCGACGCCCCGGCGGACCGGGTCGCGATCATGCAGGCGCAGGCGGACGCGTTCGGCTCGGCGGAGCTGAGCCGGGCGGCGGACCTCGTCAACACCGGGCTGACCGAGATGCGCGGCAACGCGGCGCCGAGGCTGCAGCTGGAGCTGATCTGCGCCCGGGTGATGCTGCCGGGCGCGTACAGCGACGAGCTGTCGTTGCAGGCGCGGCTGGACAAGCTGGAGCGCCGGGCGGCGACCGGAGGGTTCGCCGCGCCGATGGTGGTGGGGGCGCCGTTGGCGGCGCCCGTGGCCGCGCCCGTTCCGGTGCCGGCCCCGGTGGCGGAGGCCGCGCCCGTCCAGGCCGCGCCGGTCGCGGCGGCCCCTGCGGCGGCCCCTGCCGTGGCTCCCGCGCCGCCCGCCCCGGCGGCGCCCGCCGGGCCCGCGCCGGGTGCCTGGCCGATCCGGCGAAGCTTCCCGCCGGCGGGTGGGGCCCCGGCCCCCGCGCCGCAGCCGCCGGCCCAGGCCGGCGGGGCCACCGAGGCCGCCCCGGTGTCCGCTCCCGCCCCTACAGCCCCAGCAGCCCCCGCCCCGGCGGCGCCCGCGCCCGCTCCTGCCGGGCAGCCTGCCGGGCAGGCGTCGCCCGCCGCGCAGCAGGGCGCGGCGCAGGTCCGGCAGCTGTGGCCGCAGATTCTGGAGGCGGTGAAGAACCGCCGCCGCTTCACCTGGATCCTGCTCAGCCAGAACGGCCAGGTGGCCGGGTTCGACGGCAGCGTGCTCCAGGTGTCCTTCATCAACGCGGGCGCCCGGGACAGCTTCGTCGGCAGCAACAGCGACGACGTGCTGCGCCAGGCACTGGCCGACGCGCTGGGGGTGGACTGGCGGATCGAGTGCATCGTCGACCCGTCCGGCGGCGGTTCCCTCGGCGGCGGTGCCATCCCGAGCGGTGGCGGTGCCGCCCCGAGCGGTGGTGGCTGGGGGGCCCCGGCCCGTCCGGCGGCCGCCGCGCCGCCGGTGCCGGCTCCGGCTCCGGTGCCCGCGCCGGTCCAGTCGCAGCCGTCCCCGCAGGTGCAGGCCGCCCCGGCGCCCGCGCCGGTCCAGGCCCCGCCGCCGGTGGCCGCGCCGCCGGCCCGTCCGGTGCGGGCGGTGGCGCCGGAGGACGACATCCCGGAGGAGGACGACCCGGACCTCAACGAGGAGGCGTTCTCCGGTCAGGAGCTGATCATCCGGGAGCTGGGCGCGACGGTCCTGGAGGAGATCCACCACCGCGGCAACTGAGCGACGGCCCGCCCCGGCAGCACGTAGGCTCGGCCGTGACGACGCGAGCGGGACTGCAAGCGAGCGTGACCGCGGGCAGGACGGCGACGCAGGACAGCAAGCACGAAGCGAGGAGTGAGCCGTGTTCCCCGGTGGTGGCCAGCCCAACATGCAGCAGCTGCTGAAGCAGGCGCAGAAGATGCAGCAGGATCTCGCGCAGGCGCAGCAGGAGCTGGCGGAGACGAAGGTGAGCGGTTCGGCGGGCGGTGGCCTGGTCGAGGCCACGGTGACCGGTGCCGGTGAGCTGGTGGCGCTGACCATCGCCCCGTCGGCCGTCGACCCGGAGGACACCGAGACCCTGGCGGACCTGGTCCTGGCGGCCGTGCGGGACGCCAACCAGTCGGCACAGAAGATGCAGGCCGAGCGCATGGGCCCGCTGACCCAGGGCCTGGGCGGGGGCATCCCCGGTCTGCCGTTCTGACCTGGCAGGGCTCCGTTCTGACCTGGCAGGGTTCCGAACAGACCTGGCGGGGCTCCGAAACGGGGGTTCCGAACAGACCTGGCAGGGTTCCGAACAGGGGTTCCGGCCTGGTAGGTCTGAGGTCCTGAAGTTCTGAAGTTCAGACAACGGACCCATGTGATTTATGTGGGAGTCGGGCGTCGGGCGGTGTGTCCGGCGCCCGATTCGTTGGATGATGGCACCGGAGCACCACCGACCATCCGAGGGAAGGCGCGACGTTGTACGAGGGCGTGGTTCAGGACCTGATCGACGAACTGGGCAGGCTGCCCGGCGTCGGGCCCAAGAGCGCCCAGCGGATCGCCTTCCACATCCTGCAGTCCGACCCGACCGACGTGCGCCGCCTCGCGCACGCGCTGCTGGAGGTCAAGGACAAGGTCCGCTTCTGCGCGGTCTGCGGCAACGTCGCAGAGGCCGAGCGGTGCCGGGTCTGCCTGGACCCGCGCCGCGACCTCGGCGTCATCTGCGTGGTCGAGGAGTCCAAGGACGTCGTCGCCATCGAGCGCACCCGCGAGTTCCGCGGCCGCTACCACGTGCTGGGCGGCGCGATCAGCCCCATCGAGGGCGTCGGCCCGGACGACCTGCGGATCCGCGAGCTGCTGGCGCGCCTCGCGGACGGCACGGTCACCGAGCTGATCCTGGCCACCGACCCCAACCTGGAGGGGGAGGCGACCGCCACCTATCTGGCCCGGCTCTGCAAGCCGATGGGCCTGAGGGTGACCCGGCTGGCGAGCGGCCTGCCCGTCGGCGGGGATCTGGAGTACGCGGACGAGGTCACCCTCGGCCGCGCCTTCGAAGGGAGACGACTGCTCGATGTCTGACCGGACGCTCAACCAGCAGCCCCACACGCCCCACCAGCCGTCCCACGGGCAGGCCCACCAGCCGGCCCCCGGACAGCCGCACGGGGAGCCGCAGAGCCACACCCCGCACATCCATGCGCACGGTTCGGAGCCGGACGACTTCGCCGTGCAGATCGCCGACTCGGTGGAGAGCTTCGTGCTCGCCGTCACCGAGGTCGCCAAGGGCGACGAGCCGGGCAGCGCGGTCTCGCTGCTGCTCCTGGAGGTCTCGCAGCTGTTGCTGGCCGGTGGCCGGCTGGGCGCCATCGAGGACGTCGTCCCGGAGGACCGCTTCGAGCCCGACGCCGGGCCGGAGCCGGACGGCGAGCAGCTGCGCGAGCGGCTGGCCGAGCTGCTCGCGCCGATCGACGTCTACCACGAGGTCTTCGACCCGTACGGCCCGCCGGAGAAGCCGAACGCCTTCCGGATCTCGGACGACCTGGCCGGCGTGGTCGGCGAGCTGCAGCACGGGCTGACCCACTACCGCGAGGGCCGGGTCAGCGAGGCGCTGTGGTGGTGGCAGTTCTCGTACCTCTCCAACTGGGGCACGACCTGTACGGCGGTGCTGCGGGCGCTGCAGTCGCTGATCGCGCACGTCCGGCTGGACAGTCCGATCGGCGCGGTGCCGGACGGCGCCGACACCGACGACGACGGGCTCACCGACGAGCAGCTGGAGCAGCAGGCGGGCGACCTGATGGCGGCCGAGCTGGGCCTCGGGCGGTAGCACCGCCCTCCGGTGCACCGTGCCCCTCCGGCGTGCCCGCGTCCCCCGGCGTGCCACCGTCCCGGGCCGTCCCGGGCCGTCCCGGGCCGCTCCGGCTCCCCGGGGCGCGCCGGTTTTCGGTGCGCCCCGGCGGCCGACGACTGATTGTGACGAATGCCTCAGCATTTTGCGCGGAAAAGAAATCCCGCCGGATCGCCGTCCGTTGATCCGCCGATTCTTCGGGGCGGTGGCGAATTGCCCGCAGACCTGCCGGTGGCGCGGCCCGTTCCGCCGACCACCTGCTGAAACGGGCGTCTCATCATATGGAAAGCGCCGGTTGGGGCACCCCTGCTCGGTAGACTGGCGCCGACCGCACACCCCCTTTTCCATGGGGGTGCGGGGGCCTGGTGCCCCCGGAAGACGACACAAGTCGAGGAGCGCACGTGGGCCTTGTCGTGCAGAAGTACGGCGGCTCATCCGTTGCGGATGCCGAAGGCATCAAGCGCGTTGCCCGCCGAATCGTTGACGCCAAGAAGGCCGGCCATGAGGTCGTCGTCGTGGTGTCCGCAATGGGCGACACGACGGACGAGCTCATCGAACTCGCGGAGCAGGTGTCACCGCTCCCTGCCGGCCGTGAGTTCGACATGCTGCTGACCGCTGGAGAGCGCATCTCCATGGCGCTGCTGGCCATGGCGATCAAATCGCTGGGGCACGAGGCGCAGTCCTTCACGGGCAGCCAGGCCGGTGTCATCACCGACTCCGTCCACAACAAGGCGCGCATCATCGACGTGACGCCTGGTCGCATCCGCACCGCCCTGGACGAGGGCAACATCGCGATCGTGGCCGGCTTCCAGGGCGTGTCGCAGACCAGCAAGGACATCACCACGCTGGGCCGCGGCGGCTCGGACACCACCGCCGTCGCCCTCGCCGCCGCGCTCAAGGCCGAGGTCTGCGAGATCTACACCGACGTGGACGGCGTCTTCACCGCCGACCCGCGCGTGGTGGCGAAGGCCCGCAAGATCGACTGGATCGCGTACGAGGACATGCTGGAGCTGGCGTCGTCCGGTTCCAAGGTGCTGCTCGACCGCTGCGTGGAGTACGCCCGGCGCTACAACATCCCGATTCACGTACGCTCGTCCTTCTCGGGTCTTCCCGGGACGATCGTCAGCAACGAGAACCCGCACAAGCCCGAAGGGGGCGAGATGGAGCAGGCCATCATCTCCGGAGTCGCCCACGACACGTCCGAGGCCAAGGTCACGGTCGTCGGCGTGCCCGACAAGCCGGGCGAGGCGGCCCGCATCTTCCGCGCCATCGCGGACGCCGAGGTCAACATCGACATGGTGGTGCAGAACGTCTCCGCCGCGTCGACCGGGCTGACCGACATCTCCTTCACCCTGCCCAAGGCGGAGGGCCAGAAGGCCATCGACGCGCTCGGCCGGGTCAAGGAGGGCATCGGCTACGAGTCGCTGCGCTACGACGACGCGATCGGCAAGATCTCCCTGGTCGGCGCGGGCATGCGCTCCAACCCGGGTGTCACGGCGGCCTTCTTCGAGGCGCTGTCCGCCGCGGGCGTCAACATCGAGCTGATCTCCACCTCGGAGATCCGGATCTCGGTCGTCACCCGCGCCGAGGACGTGCCGGAGGCCGTCCGGGCCGTGCACAGCGCCTTCGGACTGGACAGCGAGACGGACGAGGCCGTCGTCTACGGAGGCACCGGGCGATGACCCGGCGAGCGAACCTCGCCGTCGTCGGCGCCACCGGCGCGGTCGGCGAGGTGCTGCTCGGCCTGCTCTCCCTGCGCCAGGACGTCTGGGGCGAGATCCGACTCGTCGCCTCCCCGCGTTCGGCCGGCCGCAAGCCGGTCGTGCGCGGGGAGCCGGTCGAGGTCGTCCCGCTGGCCGAGGAGGCCTTCGAGGGGATCGACGTCGCCGTGTTCGCCGTCCCCGACGAGGTCTCCGCCCAGTGGGCGCCGATCGCGGCCGCCAAGGGCGTCGTGGTGGTCGACGACTCCGCCGCCTTCCGCACCGCCGAGGACGTGCCGCTGGTCGTCCCCGAGGTCAACGCGGCCGCGCTGCGGCTGCGCGCCCGCGGCATCGTCGCCAGCCCCGCCAGCACCACCCTCGCGATGATCGCGGCCGTCGGCGCCCTGCACGCCGAGTACGGGCTCGCGCAACTCGTCGTCGCCTCCTACCAGGCCGCCTCCGGCGAGGGCCGGATCGGCGAGGCGGCGCTGCGCGAGCAGACCGCCCTGGTGGCCGGCACCGAGGTCGGCCGGCAGGCCGGCGACCTGCGCGCGGTGATCGCCGACCACGGGCCGTTCGCCGCCCCGCTCGCCCTCAACGCGGTGCCCTGGACCGGCTCCCTGGTGGACGGCGGCTGGTCCTCCGAGGAGGTCGGCATCCGTGCCGAGGCCCGCAAGATCCTCGGCCTGCCCGCCCTCAAGGTCTCCGCGACCTGCGTCCGCATCCCGGTCGTCCGCACCCACGCGCTGGCCGTGCACGCGCTCTTCGAACGCGAGGTCACCCAGGAGCACGCGCAGCAGATCCTCCGCGACGCCCCCGGCGTGGTGCTCTACGACGACCCGGCGGCCGGCGAGTTCCCCACCCCGAACGACGTGGTCGGTACGGACCCGGTCTGGGTCGGGCGGGTGCGCCGGGCCCTCGACGAACCGGCCGCGCTCGACCTCTTCCTCTGCGGCGACAACCTGCGCAAGGGCGCGGCGCTCAACCTGCTGCAGATCGCGGAGCTGGTGGCCGGTGAGCTGACGGTGACGCAGGAGGAGCCGCAGGGAGAAGCCTAGGAAGAAGGCCGGGGAGAAGCCTGGGAAGAGGACTGGGAGGAGGCCTTGGAAGAGGCCCGGGACCGCCCGCTCCCGGGCCCGCCCGGCCCTCGAACCGGGGAAGGCGTGTCCGCTCCTCGACACAATCTGTCCGGAATCCCGATGGAATCCCCTGGAGGCCTCTTCCGCCGATGCGGAAGAATGGCCCCCGGGCTGGGCAACCATGACAGGGGATCGAGTGTCCAACGGACGTGGCGAACGTGATGGTGGGAGCAGGGGCGGGCATTCCGGCGAGAGCCGCGGTGGCCTTCCCCTCGCGCGTCCCGTGGCCGGCGAGTAGGCCGGAAGACGACCAGATGACCGCGGTCGCACCCGGTGCGGCGGGCTCCGGTGCCGGTACCGACGCGGGTACCAGCGAGGACCTGCTCACCGAGACCTACCAGGCCCACTACCGCTCCCTGCTGCGGCTCGCCGCGCTGCTCCTGGACGACCTCTCGACCTGCGAGGACGTCGTCCAGGAGGCGTTCATCCGGGTGCACGCCGCCCGGCGCCGGGTCCGCGAGCCCGAGAAGACCCTGGCCTACCTGCGGCAGACCGTCGTCAACCTGTCCCGCTCGACCCTGCGCCGACGGATCCTCGGCCTGCGCCTGCTGCCCAAGCCCATGCCTGACATGGCCAGTGCAGAAGAAGGCGCTTACGATGCGCTGGAGCGCGACCAGTTGAAGGCCGCGCTGCGTGGTCTGCAACGCCGTCAGCGGGAGGTTCTGGTGCTGCGTTACTTCGTGGACATGACGGAGGCGCAGGTCGCCGAGACCCTCGGCATCTCGCTCGGCTCGGTGAAGGCCTACGGTTCGCGCGGACTCGCCGCCCTGCGTACCCAGATGGAGGCCGGACATGGCTGACGGCGCCGGGCAGCGGCCCTCGGACGGCGCGGACGGCGGGCTCTCCGCCGAGGAACGAACCGTCCGCGACCTCATGCGGAGCGCCGTCGCCGGCATCCAGCCCGAACCCGGCGGCCTGCCGCGGATCCGGTACGCCGTCCCCCGCCGCCGGGCCGCCCGGCGCGGAGCCTGGACCGGCGCCGCCGCCCTCGCCCTCGCCGTCGCCGTCGCCCTGCCCGCCCTGCACGACGGGGAGCACCTCGGGCTGTCCGGCGGCCCCGGCTCGGCCGACGCCAGCAGCCCGGTCGTCGCCGCCCCGACCGGCACCACGACCGGCGGCACCACCGGCACCGGCACCCCCTCGCGGCCAGGCCCCAGCGGCACCGGCGACACCGCGTCGCCCTCCGGCACCCCCACCGCCTCACCCAGCCCCGGCGCCAGCACCACCCGCGCCGACGGAACCACCGCCCCGCCCGTCCCCGCCGCCAGCACCGGCGACAACCCGATCACCCCGCTCTGCACCCGGGCCGACCTCGGCCAGGGCGGCGCGCAGGTCGGCTCGGCCGACGCCGGCGGCCGGATCCACGGCTCGTTCACCGTGTACAACGTCTCCGGCCGCAGCTGCCGGCTCGGCGGCCCCGGCGCCGTCGCCGTCACGGCGGTGAGCGGCACCGACCGCAGCCGTGTGCGCACCGCCGACCACACCGCCGGTGACCCGGCCGGCGACCTGCCCGCGATGGACGCGGAGCCCCCCGTCCTCGCCCCGCAGGCCGGCTACCGGGTGCCGTTCGCCTGGGTCCCCGACCGGACCTGCCCCACCTCCGGCGGCACCGCCACCACCGGGCCCACCAGCCAGGGCGGCGCCAACCCGGCCATCGGCGGCTCCCAGGCGCCCGCCGCCACCGACGCCGCCCCGGCCTCGGACGCCTCGGCGGCCCCCAGCGCCAACCCCCAGGCCAGTTCGTCCGCCAGTGCCGGGCCCACCAACGCCCCCAGCCCCACCGCCACCCCGACCGGCAACCCCACCGCCCCGCCGGCCACCGCCACCATCGCCCACACCCCCGCCCCCGGCAGCCCCGCCGCCGCCACCGCCACCCTCCCCGTGGCCTGCGCCGGCACCCTCTACCGCGGCGGCGTCCAGGCGGTGGGCGCACCGGCGCCGCAGCCGTCGGGCACGCCCCTGACGGGCTGACGGGCTGACGGGCTTCGCGGGCTGTCGGACGGGCGGCGGGCGGCGGGCGGCGGCTTCGGGCGGGCTCGGACGGCGGGTGGCTCCGGGCACTTTCCGGAGGTTTCGGGCGGTTTCGGGCGGCTTCGGGGAGTGGGCCCGGGCACCTACCGGGCGGGCCGTCGTGGTCGGCGGCGGACCCCTGGGGCCGGGACGGGTGTGAGGAGTGGTTACCGTGGGGGTGTGTACCGGTTCCTCCTGACTCCGCGCTGGCTCGGCGGCACCGCGCTGGCCGTTGCGGCCATGGCGGTGTGCGTCTGGCTGGGCTCCTGGCAGCTCGGCCGGTTCGAGGACCGGTTCTCGTCGCACCAGGACATCAAGCAGGCCGTCACCGCTTCGAGTGATGTGCGGCCGATCGACGGCCTGCTCAACCAGGCCACCCCGCAGGTGACCACCGAGACCGTCGGCAAGCCCGTCACCGTGACCGGCAGCTACGACGCGGAGCACCAGCTCCTCGTCCCGGACCGGCTGGTCGACGGCAAGCAGGGCTACTACGTGCTCACCCCGCTGCGCACCGCCGACGGCCGGGTCGCCGCCGTGGTCCGCGGCTGGGCGCCCGGCACGCCCGCCGAGGGCGCGTCCGCGGCCGCGCCGCCGCCTCCCGGCCAGGTGACCGTCACCGGGCGGCTGCAGGCCGGTGAGGCCAGCGGCAGCAACGGCGCCGTGGCGGGCGGTCTGCCGGCCGGCCAGCTCGGCACGATCAACCAGGCGGCGCTGCTCAACGTGCTGGCGTACGACGGCTGGTACGACGGCTGGGTGGCCGCCGACGCGGTGCCGGCCGGGCTGACCTCGGTGCCGACGGTCCAGCCGCAGGGCGGCGACGGGCTCACCCTGCGGGCGTTCCAGAACCTCGGCTACACCCTGCAGTGGTTCGTCTTCGGGGGCTTCGTCATCTTCATGTGGTTCCGCCTGGTGCGCCGCGAGGGCGAGGCGGAGCAGGACCGGGCCCTCGGACTGGACCCGGTCCTGGACTGACCTTCGGCTGACCTCCGCGGTTCGGCGTGTCGGTTCGGCGCGTGGTTCGGCGTGTCTGCTTGGCCCGTCCGCCTCAGCGCGCTGGCTTGCCGGGGGCGGACGGAGTCGTCGGCAGGGCCGGGACGACCGGTGCGGTCGTCGGCTTCCCGGGTGCCGTCGGGGCGGACGGCACCGGCGTCGGCGACTCGGTGAACACCGGCTCGTCGTGGCACCGGCCGTGGCCGCCGTTCACGTCGTCGTTCGAGTCGTAGTGGTCGATGTGGTGGTGCACGGTGCGCCCGGTCTTCGACCCCTTGGATCCGGAGCCCTTCGAGCCGGACGAGCCCTTCGACCCGCTGGATCCCTTGGCGAGCTGGACCGCGTCCTCGCCCGCCGCCGGCGCGTACGCCGCCCGCACGACGGCCGCCCCTGGCTCGGCCCCCGGCCCAGCCCCCGGCCCAGCCCCTGGCCCCGCCGCGCTCGCGCGCGTCGCCGTGGCGGCCGGTGGGGTCGGCGCGGCCGTGGTCGGCGTGGGGCTGGGCACCGCAGGGCCGGCCGGGGGCGGGCAGGCGGCCTCGGCGCCGTGCCCGCCCGAGCAGCCGGTGAGCACCAGGGCTCCGGCCACCGCCACCCCCGCGAGCGTCAGCAGACGCCTCACACCGACCCCCCGCCGCCGGCCCCGCTGTCGGCCCCGGCCCCGGCCCCGGTCTCCGACGCCGCGTCGAGGTGCCGCCGGACGAAGTCGATCTCCAGCCGCAGCTGCTTGATCCGCTCCTCCACCACCAGCGACCCGTGCCCGGCGTCGTACCGGTAGACCTCGTGCGGCTTGCCCAGCTGCTCCAGCCGCTCGACGTAGTTCTCGATCTGCCGGATCGGGCAGCGCGGGTCGTTGACCCCGGCGCTGATGTAGACCGGCACCCGCACCTGCTCGACGTAGCTGAGCGGCGAGGAGGCGGTGAAGCGCTCCGGGACCTCCTCCGGGGTGCCCCCGAAGAGGGTGCGGTCCAGCGACTTGAGCGCCTCCATCTCGTCGGCGTACGCGGTGTGGTAGTCCGCGACGGGCACGGCGGCGACGCCCAGCGACCAGCTGTCCGGCTGGACGCCGATGCCCAGCAGGGTCAGGTAGCCGCCCCAGCTGCCGCCGGTGAGCACCAGTCGGCGCGGGTCGGCGAGACCGCCGGCGACCGCCCACTCCCGGACGGCCGCGATGTCCTCCAGCTCGATCAGGCCGACCCGCTCGTGCAGGGCGTCCGTCCAGGCCTGCCCGTAGCCGGTGGAGCCCCGGTAGTTGACCCGGACCACCGCGAAGCCGTGGTCCAGCCAGGCGGCCGGGCCGGCGGCGAAGGAGTCGCTGTCGTGGTGGGTGGGGCCGCCGTGGATCTCGAACACGGTCGGGAAGGGGCCCTCGCCCGCCCCGGTCGGCCGCTGCACCAGGGCGTGCACCCGCCCGCCGGGCCCGTCCACCCAGACGTCCTCGACCGGGACGGAGCCGGGCGGCACCGAGCCGGGCGCCCGCAGCACGACCGTCCCGGCGGTGGAGCGGACGGCGGAGGGTTCGGCGGCGGAGGACCACAGGTACTCGACGGTGCCGTCCGGACGGGCGGTGGCGCCGCCGACGGTGCCGCGCGGGGTGTCCAGCCGGGTCAGCCGGCCGTCGGCGAGCGTGTACGAGAACAGCTCGCTGCGCGCCTCGTACTCGTGCTCGACGAGCAGCGCCTCGGCGCCCGGGCACCACTGCGCGGAGACGTCGCCCGGCAGTTCGCGGCCCTGCTCGTCGCGCAGCGGCAGCGCGGTCTCGGCGCCGGTGGCGACGTCCCAGATCATCGGCTCCCAGCGGCCGGTGCGCTGGTGGGCCACCAGCAGCCGGGTGTCGCCGTCGACCGGGGCGAAGCCGAGGCAGGCGACGCCGCGCGGCTCGTCCCGGCCGGTCACCTCGTCGAGTTCGGCGACGGTCTCGACGCGTTCGACGGTCTCTGCGGTCTCAGCGGTGTCTGCGGGCTCGCCGGTCGTGCCGGTGGTGTCGGCGCTGCCGGTGGTGCCGCTCGTGGCGGTCGCGCCGTCGGAGAGGCGGACGATCCGGATGGCGGAGTGCATCGCGTCGCCGTGCTCGGTGTGGTCGATGGCGAGCAGCGTGCCGTCGTAGCTGAGGTCGCCGACGCCGCCGTACTCCGCGTGCCGGTAGATCTCGACGGCCTCGGCCGCGCCGGGGCGGCGCAGGTGCAGGGTGGTGCCGTCCTCGTCGGTGGAGCGGCCGACGACCACCGTGCCGTCGCGGCCGAGCGCCAGGCCGGCCGAGTAGGAGGGGGCGAGGCCGGGCACGGCCTCCTCGTCGGGGGTGTCGGCGTCGCGGTCCGCGGAACGGCCGGCGAAGGGCTGGCGGCGCCAGACGCCGAACTCGTCGCCGTCGTGGTCGTCGAACCACCACACCCAGGCGCCGTCGGGGGACAGTTCGGCATCGGTGGTGCCGTTCGGCCGGTCGGTGACCTGCCGGTGGGTGCCGGTGACGCGGTCCCAGGCGTAGACCTCGTAGGTGCCGGTCGCGTTGGACACGTACAGCGCCCGGTCGGGGGCGTCCTCGGCCCAGTCGGGGAGTGACACCCGTGCTGCCCTGAACCGCTGCTCCCACGCCGGTACGGCGCTCTTCTCCTCGCTCATCCGACCATCCAACCCGATCGGGGGGACAGAACGGAACGGGCGGGGGACGGAACGGGGCGGGCGGGTGGCCGCCGGGGCCCCCCCCCCCCCCCCCCCCCCCCCCCCCCCCCCCCCCCCCCCCCCCCCCCCCCCCCCCCCCGGCCGGCCCCCCCCCCCCCCCCCCGCCGCCCCCCCCCCCCCCCGGGGGGGGGGGCCCCCCCGCGGGGGGGGGGGGGGGGGGGGGGGGGGGGGGGGGGGCCCCCCCCCCCCCCCCCCCGCCCCACCCGCCCGTCCCTCCTGCCCCTCACATCCCTCCTGCCCCTTGTGTCCGTCCCGTCCTTCGCGTCCGTCCTTCCCGTCCGCTCCCGTGAGCTCGCCCGTTCCCGCTAGCCCTTCCGCGGCAGCAGCCGGACCAGGCCCACCAGCACCAGCTCCAGCACCGCCAGCGCCGTCACGCTGCGGCCGAACGCGGCCGCCGGGTCGCCCCCGCCGTAGTAGAGCAAGCCGATCAGCGCGATACCCAGTGCCCCGCCGACCTGCTGCACGGTGGCCAGCACCCCGGCGGCCGAACCGATCAGCTGGGGCTCGACCCCGGCCAGCACCACGGAGGTCACCGGGGCGATCACCAGACCCATCCCCAGTCCGTCCACGAACAGCCCCGGCGTCAGCCACCACACGCTCCCGCCCGGTGCGCCGTACACCGCGAGGGCGAGCAGACCCAGCCCGGCGGCCATCAGCAGCCCACCGACGGCGATCGTCCGGGCCCCGCCGAGCCGGGCGGAGACGCGGTGGGTGGCGTTGGAGGTGAGCAGGTAGCCGAGGCCGATCGCGGTGAACACCAGCCCGGCGCCGAGCGCGTCCAGACCGCGGCCCAGTTGGAGGTACAGGGCGAGCACCAGGAAGAAGGAGGCCTGGCCGAGCCAGAAGGCGAGCTGGGCGAGCAGACCGGCGCCGAAGGCCCTGGTCCGGAACAGCCGGGTGTCGACCAGCGGGGAGGTGGAGGTGGAGGTGGAGGTGGAGGTGCCCCCGGCCCTGGCTCCGGCTCCGGCTCCGGCCCCGGAGCCGGTGGTCCGGGTCCGGGTCCGGGTCCGGGTGCGGTGCTGGTGCACCACGAAGCCGGCCAGCAGGGCGACCGCGCCGCCCAGACAGAGCCAGGTCCACAGCGGCCAGCCCTGTTCGGGGCCCTGGATCAGCGGCAGCACCAGGGCGGTCAGCGCGGTGGTGACCAGTAGCACCCCTACCGGGTCCAGGCCCGGCCGTTGCGGGGCGCGCGACTCCGGCAGGCAGCGGCGGACGAGCGCCAGGGCGACCAGGCCGACCGGCAGGTTGATCAGGAAGCAGCTGCGCCACCCGAGGCCGAAGAGGTCCGCCCGGATCAGCAGCCCGCCGATCAACTGGCCGAACACCGCGCCGACACCCATGGTCAGCCCGTACCGGGCGAAGGCCCGCGCCTGCGCCGCGCCGCTGAACGCCGTCCGCAGGATCGCCAGCACCTGCGGGCCCATCAGCGCCGCCGCCAGGCCCTGCACCACCCGGGCGCCGACCAGTGCGGCGGCGGTGGGGGCGAGGCCGCAGCCCGCGGAGGCGAGGGTGAACAGGGCCAGGCCGAGCCCGAACACCCGGCGCCGGCCGTACCGGTCGCCGAGCCGGCCGGCGGTGACCAGGCCGGCCGCGAGGGCCAGGCTGAACCCGGCGATCACCCACTGGACGGCGGCCGGTCCGGCGCCCAGGTCGGCCTGGACGGACGGGACGGCGACGTTGACGACGAAGAAGTCGAGGGCGGTCATGAAGGTGGCGGTCAGGACGACCGCCAGCAGGCCGCGCGGGGCGTCGGCCGCCATCTCGGCCGCCGTCTCGGCCTCGGGCGCGGTGCTGCTCGCGGTGCTGCTCGCGGTGCTGCTCGCGGTGCTGGGCGCGGTCTTGCTCTCGGTCTTGCCCGCGGTCGACGGGCGGGCGGTCAGGGCGGAGCTCATCTCGGCTTCTCCTCAGTGGGGTTGGGGGAGTGGGTCGGGGGCGGTGGGGGTCGCCCCCGACCCGTCCGGCCTGCCGTCAGGCGCCCGGGACGCGGTCCAGGAAGCCGTACACCGAGCCGATCCGCCCGTCCGGCGAGGCCACCAGCACGTCGAAGCCGATCACCACCGGCTCGGCGCCGGCCGGCCCGAGGTTCCAGGTGAACCGGGCGATGTCGTGGTGCGCGTCCACCGGGCCGAGGGTGAACTCCAGTCCGGGGAACTGGGCCTGGGCGGCGCCGATCAGCGCGTCGATCGCGTCCCGGCCGGCGACGGCGGCCAGCGGGTCGGTGTACCGGCCGTCAGCGGCCCACACCTCGTCGATCAGCTTGCGGCGGGCGGCCGGGTCGGTCTCGTTCCAGACCGCGAGGTAACGCTCGGCGAGCTGCTGGAGGGCGGTGGCGGTGATCTCGGTCATGGTCTTCTCCGGTGTCCTGGTGGGTGGTTGAGCGGCTCGTTCCCGCTGCTCACAAAGGTAGGGAGGAGCCGGTGCGGGCGAATCAGTCACGTATCGGCATGGGGGTACGTAGCGTCCGGCGGGGGGGGGTACGTGGGCGCGCTCGGCGGGCCCGTCCGTACCTGCGCTCGGGAGGGCCTCGGTAGGGTCGGGGGATGCTGTACGGGAGGGAAGACGAACAGTCCGTCGTGGCGGGACTGTTGGACGCGGCACGCGAAGGCCGCAGCGGGGTGCTGCTGCTCCGGGGCGAGCCCGGGATCGGCAAGACCGCGCTGCTGGACCACGCCGTCGAACGGGCGGGCGGGACGTTCCGGGTGATCCGGGCGGCGGGCGTCGAGTACGAGGCCGAACTGCCCTTCGCCGGGCTGAGCCTGCTGCTGGCACCCGGCCTCGACCGGCTGCACACCCTGCCCGGGCCGCAACGGCGCGCCCTGGAGGCGGCGTTCGGGCTCGCCGAGGAACGCGCCCCGGCCGACCGGCTGCTGGTCGGGCTCGCCACCCTCGGACTGCTGGCCGAACTCGCCACCGAACAGCCCCTGTTGTGCGTCCTCGACGACGCGCAGTGGCTGGACGACGCCTCCCTCGACGCGCTGCTGCTGGCCGCCCGCCGACTCCAGGCCGAAGGCGTCGCCCTGCTGCTCGCCGCCCGCACCGGCGGCGCCGCACCGGAACTCCCGACCACGGGCTTCCCCGAGCTCCGGCTGACCGGCCTGCCCGAGCCCGACGCCGCCCGGCTGCTGGAACACCGGGCCGGCCCGGACCTGCCCGCCGCCGTCCGTGAGCGGCTGCTCGCCGAGGCGGCCGGCAACCCGCTCGCCCTCACCGAACTCCCCGTCACCACCGGGGCGCCCGCGAACACCCCCGGCTCGCCGGCGCCCGCCCCCGGCGGCCTGCCGCTCACCAGTCGGCTGCTGATCGCCTTCCACGGCCAGGTCACCGGTCTGCCCCCGGCCACCCAGACCCTCCTGCTGGTCGCCGCCGCCGAGGAGACCGGCGGACTCGACGTCGTCCTGCCCGCCGCGGCCGCCCTCGGCGTCCCTGCCGAACACCTCGGCCCCGCCGAGGAATCGGGCCTGGCGACCGTCACCCCCGACCGCCGGATCGCCTTCCGCCACCCGCTCCTGCGCGCCGCCATCCTGCAACGCGCCCCGCACCACCAGCGACTGACGATTCATCGGGCCATCGCCGGGGCGCTGCCGGACGGCGACCGCCGCACCTGGCACCAGGCCCTCGCCGCCACCGCCCCCGACGCCGCGCTCGCCGACGCGCTGGAACGCACCGCCCTCCGCGCCGAAGCCCGCGGCGCCCACGGCGGCGCCGCCGCCGCGTACGAGCGGGCCGCCCGGCTCACCCCGGACCGTGACGCCGCCACCCGCCGCCTCGTCCTGGCCGCCGAAGCTGCCACCGAAGAAGGCAAGTTGGCGCAGGCCGAGGCGCTCGCCGACGAGGCCGGGGCCCGCACCGACAACCCGCTGGCACACGCCCTGCTCGACCAGGTCCGGGCCACCGCGCACTTCTGGCGCGGCTCCTACCCGACCGCCTACCGGCTGCTGCTCGACGCCGCTGGCACCGCCATCGAGGCGCCGCACGCCGCCCGGATGCTGTTCCAGGCCTTCCACACCGCCTGGTACGCGGGCGAGGAATCGGTGATCGCCGTCCTCGACCGGTTGGCCGCGCTACCGCTCGCCGACGACGACCCGCTCACCCCGCTCGCCCGCCACCTGCCCGCCGCCGTGCTCCCCGCCCTCGCCCGCCACCTGCCCGCCGCCGTGCTCCCCGCCCTCGCCCGCCACCTGCCCGCCGCCGTGCTCCCCGCCCTCGGCCGGCCCGCACCGCAGCCCCCCGCCGCCCGCGACACCGCCGCGGCCGCCCGCAAGGCCGGCGCCGAGACCCCCGTCGACCTCGTCCAACTCTGCGGCGCCACCCTCATCCTCGGCCGCGACGACGAGACCGCCGAACTCGGCGGCGAACTCGTCGCCGAAGCCCGCGCCAAGGGCACCGTCGGTGTGATGCCCACCCTCCAGTTCTTCCTCGCCGAGGCCGAACTCTTCCACGGCCGCCACCGTGACGCCGAAGTCACCGCCGCCGAAGCCCTCGCCCTCGCCCGCGACACCGGCCAGCACCAGTGGACCAGCCAACTCACCGCACTCCTCGCCTACCTGGCCGCCCTCGACGGTGACACCGACCGCTGCACCCGGCTCGCCGCCGAATCCCTCGCCACCACCGGCCCGCAGACCGCCGCCCCCGCCGCCGGCCGCCCTTGGGCCCACTGGGCGCTCGCCCTGCTCGACCTCGGCCACGGCCGCGCCGGCGACGCCGCCGACCGCCTGCACACCCTCACCACCGGCCCCCACCGGCACCACGTCAGCGCCACCCGGGCCGTCCCCGACCTGGTCGAAGCCGCCGTCCGGCTCGGCACCCCCGAACGCGCCGCCGAACCGTACGAACGCTTCGCCCGCTGGACCGCCGCCGCCGACCGCCCCTGGACCGAAGCCGTCCGGCTACGCTGCCAGGCCCTGCTCGGCCCCGACGAACTCGCCGAATCCGCCTACCGCGCCGCCCTCGACCTCCACGAAGGCACCCACCGCCCCTTCGAACAGGCCCGCACCGCCCTCCTCTACGGCGAATGGCTGCGCCGCTCCCGCCGCCGCACCGACGCCCGCCCCCACCTGCGCGCCGCCCTCGAAACCTTCGAACGCCTCGCCGCCCACCCCTGGGCCGCCCGCGCCCGCACCGAACTCACCGCCACCGGCACCCCCGCCCCCACCGGCACCCCCACCGGCACCCCCGGCTCTCCCCTCACCCCTCAGGAACTCCAGATCGCCCGCCTGGCCGCCCGAGGCCTCACCAACCGCGAAATCGCCGCCCAACTCTTCCTCAGCCCCCGCACCATCGCCCACCACCTCTACAAGGCCTACCCCAAACTCCACATCACCTCCCGCGCCGACCTCCCCACCACCCTCTGACGCCCCCACCTACGCCAGGGGCCCCGCCGGATGATTCCGGCAGGGCCCCAAGCCTCACTCCTCGGCGTCGACACCACCGTCGTCGCCGGCTCCATCGTCCTGCCCGTGCTTTCACCTCAGGTGGGCGTTCCGTCCTGAGGCTCAGTCACTCAGTCGGTCACGCACAACGCCAGAGGGCCTACCGGATTTCTCCGATAGGCCCTCTGGACTGGGTCGGGGTGGCGGGATTTGAACCCACGGCCTCTTCGTCCCGAACGAAGCGCGCTACCAAGCTGCGCCACACCCCGGTCTTGCGGTTTGTTGCTCTGTCTCCGTCGCAACGAGTAGAACTCTACCGGACGCTCGCCGAGACACGAAATCCGGTTCTCGGCAGGCGTCCGGTGCAGGTCAGCGGGGGGCTGGGGTGAGGGTGAGGAGGGTGGCTTCGGGGGGGCAGGCGAAGCGGACGGGGGTGTAGCGGTTGGTGCCGCAGCCGGCGGAGACGTGGAGGTGGGAGCGGCGGCCGCCGGCCTGGTGGGTGGAGAGGCCCTTGACCCGTCGGGCGTCGAGGTCGCAGTTGGTGACCAGGGCGCCGTAGAAGGGGATGCAGAGCTGGCCGCCGTGGGTGTGGCCGGCCAGGATCAGCGGGTAGCGGTCGGCGGTGAAGGCGTCGAGGACGCGCAGGTAGGGGGCGTGGACGACGGCGAGGGAGAGGTCGGCGTCGGGGGAGGGGCCGCCGGCGACCTCGCTGTAGCGGTCGCGGCGGATGTGCGGGTCGTCGAGGCCGGTGAATTCGAGGTCGAGGCCGCCGATGGTGAGCCGGCCGCGGGTGTTGGTGAGGTCGAGCCAGCCGGCCGCGTCGAAGCCGTCGCGGAGCTTCTCCCACGGGTTGTGGACGGCGCCGGTGATGCCGCGGCGGCCGGTGCCGTCGGCGTTGTTGAGGCCGTGGGAGCCGCTGCGCATCGCCTGGAGGTAGCGGGCCGGGTTCTTGCGGGCCGGGCCGTAGTAGTCGTTGGAGCCGAAGACGTAGACGCCGGGGAAGTCCATCAGGGGCCCGAGCGCGTCGAGGGTGGCCGGGACGCCGAGGGGGTCGGAGAGGTTGTCGCCGGTGTTGACGACGAGGTCGGGGCGCAGGCCGGCGAGGCTCTGCAGCCAGCGCTGCTTCTTGCCCTGCCCGCTCACCATGTGGATGTCGGAGACCTGCAGTACCCGGATGGGCCGGGCGCCGTGGGGCAGGACGGGGACCTCGACCCGGCGGAGCCGGAAGGAACGGACCTCGTACCCGGCGGAGTAGGCGAGGCAGGCGGCGCCGGCGGCGGCGAAGCCGAGGGGAACGGAGTACAGCGGTCGCATCGCTCCATGCTCTCAGACGGTGGATCAGCGGGTGAACGCCCGGCGGCCGTGCGCGGACACGGGGGACTACTCCGCTCCGGGGCGGTCTTCGGCCCGCCGGGCCCGCAGGGCCTTGACCTTGGCCCGGTTGCCGCAGCGCTCCATGGAGCACCAGCGGCGGCGGCCGGGCCGTGAGGTGTCGACGAAGATCAGTTGGCAGTCGTGCGCGCCGCATTCGCGGATCCGGTCGGCGTGCGGGCCGGTGAGCAGGGCGATGGCGTCGCGGGCGAGGGTGGAGGCGAGTTGGCCGCCGTCGGCGGGCAGGGGGGCCGCGGCGGTGCCGGCGGGGGTGATCTGGGGGGCGAGTGGCGGGTGGGCGGCGGCCCGGTTGAGGACGGCGTAGTCCGCGGCGGTGCCGGGCCGGCCGTGGGCGCGGGCGGCGGCGAGCCGCCAGAGCGCGTCGCGCAGGGTGCGGGTGGCGGCGAGCTGGGCGGGGTCGATGCGGACGGCGTCGGCGGGTAGCCGGAGCCGGGAGTGGGGCAGCCAGTGGGTGAGGTCGGCCGGCTGGCGCAGGACCTCGTAGCGGGCGTACGGGCCGGGGCCGCCGGTGGTGAGCAGTTCGAGGCAGAGGGCGCCGGGGTCGAAGTGGAAGCGGGTGCCTCGGGGGGTGGTCAGGGTCAGTCCGGCGGTGGCGCCTCGTTCTCCGTCCGTCATGTAACCAGGATAAGAGGTTACGGCGGCGAGGGGGGAATCCCGCGGATCCGTCGGCGGACCGGTTAATGGCAAGCGACCGAACGTCGCAGGTGGGAGACTCAGGGCCATGACGACGCTCAAGGAGCGGCTGCGGGAGGACCTCACGGCTGCCATCAGGGACCGGGACGAGCTGCGCTCGTCCACCATCCGGCTCACGCTGACTGCTGTCACCAGCGAGGAGGTGTCGGGTGAGGAGAAGCGCGAGCTGTCCGATGACGAGGTGCTGAAGGTGATCGGCCGCGAGGCGAAGAAGCGCCGGGAGGCGGCTGCGGCGTTCGACACCGCAGGCCGGGTGGACCAGGCGGCCCGGGAGCGCGAGGAGGGCGAGGTGCTGGCGGAGTACCTGCCCAAGCAGCTCTCCGACGAGGAGCTGACCGCGATCGTGGCGGCCGCCGTCGCCGAGAGCGGGGCGACCGGCCCGCAGGCGATGGGTGCCGTGATGAAGCTGGTGAAGCCGAAGGTGGACGGCCTGGCGGAGGGCGGCCGGGTGGCCGCCGTGGTGAAGGCGGCGCTGCTGGGCTGAGTCCCACGCCCCGGGCCCGAAGGGCCCCGTCCGCCAAGCCCGAAGGGGCGCCCCCGAGATCACTCTCGGGGGCGCCCCTTCGTCGCGTCGTGCCGGGGGCCGCTCAGCCGTTGTTGCCGCCGTGCTTGCCGCCGTTGCCGTTGCCGCCGCCGGCCCCGTTGCCGCCGATGATGCCCGGCGGGAAGGTGAATCCGCCGCCGATCATCCCGCCGGCGTTGTTGCTGCCGCCGCCCGGGTTGCCACCGGGGTTCCCACCCGGGTTCCCACCCTGGGGCGGCGGGTTGCCGCCGGGCTGCTGGCCGGCGTTCGGGTCGGCCGGCGGGGTGGCCCCGCCGGTCTGGTTGGCGTTGGGGTCGGTCTTGGGCGCCGGGTCCGGGATGTTGATGGTCTGGATCTGCTCCGTGGGCGCGCCCTTGAGCGCCTGGTTCATCGCCAGCTGCCAGATCGGGCCGGGGCCGTCGGCGCCGAACACCTCGTCGAAGTGCTTGCCGCCGATGTTGATGTTCTTCATCTTGACGCCGCCGGCGGGGCCGCCGAGCCAGACGGAGGTGGCCAGCGACGGGGTGTAGCCGCTGAACCAGGCGGCCTTCTTCTCGTCGGTGGTGCCGGTCTTACCGGCGATCTGCCGGCCGTCGTCGAGCTTGAGCGCGGCCGCGGTGCCCTTCTCGGTCACGTTGAGCAGGACGGTGTTGAGGGCGTCCGCGGTCTGCTCGGAGAAGGCCTGGCTGCAGGTGGACTGCGGGACCTTGACCTCCTTGCCGTCGACCGTGGTGATCTTGTTGATCGCGATCGGGGTGCAGTACTTGCCGCGGGCGGCGAAGGTCGCGTAGACGTTCGCCATGGTCAGCGGGCTGAGCTCCAGGGTGCCGAGGACCATCGAGGGGACCTCCAGGAAGGCGTCGCCCTTGGCGGACTGGGTGATGCCCAGCTTGTTGGCCATCTGCTTCATCGCGCAGAGGCCGACCTGCTGCTCCATCTGCACGAAGTAGGTGTTGACCGAGAGGGCCATGGCCTGCTTGAGCTCGTACGGGCCGACCTCGCTGGTCGACTCGTTCTTCACCGTGGCCCTGGGCTTGTCGGTGTTCCTCCAGGTGCCCGAGCAGGTGGACATCTGCGGGTAGTCGATCTTGTTCTCGGAGGGGAACGGCTGGGTGGGCGACAGGCCCGACTCCAGGGCCGCCGCCGCGAGGATCGGCTTGAACGTCGAACCGGTCTGGAAGCCGTTGCCGCCGCCCATCGCGGAGTCGACGTTCAGGTTGACGACGGTCTGGTTCTTGTTCGGGTCCAGGCCGTACGGGCGGGTCTGGGCCATCGCCAGGATCTTGCCGGTGCCCGGCTCCATCATGGTCGCGGCGGCCGAGACCGTGTCCGTCACGTTGACCTTCTTGGTGACGGCGTTCTGGGCGGCGGCCTGCTTGTCCGGGTCCAGCGTGGTGTAGATGTTCAGACCGCCGGTGTCCCACAGCTTCTTGCGGTCGGCGGCGTTCTTGCCGAACGCCGGGTCCTGCTTGACCACGTGGCGCACGTAGTCGCAGAAGAAGCCCATGCCGGCCTGGGCGGTGATGCAGCCGTTCTGCGGGTCCTTGTACTTGAGGCCCAGCGGGGCGGCCTTCGCCTCCTTGGCCTGGTCCGCGGTGATGTGCTTGTTCTCGAGCATCTTGTCGATCACGACGTTGCGGCGCTTGACCGTGTTCTCGGGGTAGCGCACCGGGTCGTAGGACGACGGGTTCTGCACCATGCCGGCCAGGGTGGCGGCCTCGGCGACGGTGAGGTCCTTGTTGCTCTTGCTGAAGTAGCGCTGGGAGGCGGCCTCGACCCCGTAGGCCTGGTGGCCGTAGAAGGTGATGTTGAGGTAGTTGGTGAGGATCTGATCCTTCGACAGGTCCTCCTCCAGCTTGATCGCGACCTTGAGCTCCTGGATCTTGCGGCCCAGGGTCTTGCGCTGCGCCTCCAGGACCGCGGCCTGGTCGTCGCCGGCCTTCTCGACGTTGACGTTCTTCACGTATTGCTGGGTCAGGGTGGAGGCGCCCTGCGAGGTGGTGCCGCTCTCGGCGTTCTTGCTGATCGCGCGGAGCACGCCCTTGAGGTCGACGGCGCCGTGCTCGTAGAAGCGGGCGTCCTCGATGTCGACCTGGGCGTGCCGCATGAGCGGCGACATCTGGTCGGCGGCGAGGACGGTGCGGTCGCGCTCGTACACCTTGGCGATCAGGCCGCCCTTGGCGTCGAAGATCTGCGTCGCCTGGGTGAGCGGCGGAGTCTTGAAGTCGTCGGAGATGTTGGAGAAGCTCTCCGCCGTGTCCTTGGCGGTCAGCCCGATGGCGCCGACGGCGGGCAGGGCGAGGCCTGCCAGCAGGACTCCGGAGAGCACGCTGACGCCCAGGAACTTCACTCCGTGTCCCGCGATGTCGAGCGGCGACTCGCGACGCTTGTCGCGCGGAGCTCCGGTGTTGCCTGGGGGCTGGGATGCCTGGGGGCGCTTCGGTGCCATGAGGAGAACCCTACGTCGCGGAATCCCGCACATAGGGGCAGGTGTTCGCCTAGGCTTGTCACAAGCTTGCGACAGCTTCGGTGCGTCAACATCATTCACTCTTGTGAGTGCAGAGACTTGCCCGAATTGCCCGATCTTAGAGGGTTTTTGAGGCAGCTGTGGCCTGCCGTGCCCGCGTGAACGGTAGCGCTCCGTGATGGCGCGCGTGGCGAGAGTTGCCGCGTCGCGACTGGCAAGGCTTGCGACCTGCGATCACTCCAACGAGTGAGCTAACCGGTACCCATAGTCCAATCGGGTCATTCGAGATTGAGCCCGGAGGGGCTGTTGCTCGCTGTCGTTCTTCCGTAACGTCCTCAACTGGCAACGGTGAATATGCCGTTGCCGCCGTGGGGGAGCCTCGATACGGGAGAGGACGGCGCCGGGATGGGCTGGGTTGACGACTGGAGTGCGCAGGCCGCCTGCCGCACGAGTGATCCGGACGAGTTGTTCGTCCAGGGGGCGGCGCAGAACCGCGCCAAGGCGGTGTGCAGCGGTTGCCCCGTCCGCACGGAGTGCCTGGCGGACGCACTGGACAACCGGGTCGAGTTCGGAGTCTGGGGCGGGATGACGGAGCGGGAGCGCCGGGCGCTGCTGCGCCGCCGCCCGACGGTCATCTCGTGGCGGAGACTGCTGGAGACGGCCCGCACCGAGTACGAGGAGTCCCTCGCGACCGGCGTGATACTGACGGACTACGCCCAGGCGGGCTGAGCACACCGGCGCGGTGCAGACCCGCGCCGTGCAGATCCGGTGCCGGGGGACATCGGGGCTGAGGACATCGGAGCCCAGCGCACCCGCGCCGACGGCATTCATGTCTGACGAGGCCCGCGCTGACGAGGCCCGCGCTGACGGCATTCATGCCGACGGCATTCGCGCCGAGGCCATCCGTGCCGGGCACACCGGTGCCGAACGCCCGGGCCGGGCCGGCGCCTACGCGGTGCCGCTGAGCCGGCCCCCGATGGCGCGCAGCCCGTCCAGGTCGTGCACGTCGCCCGGCAGCGCGGCGACCTCCACGATCGGCACGTCCGGGTACACGGAGACGAAGCGGTCGCGGGTGCGGCGCTCCCGCCCCATGATCTGCATCCGTTCGGCGTGCAGCCTCAGCAGCCCGGCCGCGAGCAGTTCGGCCTCGGGCGAGGCGTGCTCCGAGCCGTTCTCCTCCAGTGCCTCGGCGGCGGCCAGCGCCCGTTCCGCGGTGAGCTGCGGTGCGCCCGAGCCGTGCACCCGGTTGAGCACCAGCCCGGCCAGCGGCATCCGGTCCGCGGCGAGCCGGTCGACGAAGTACGCCGCCTCGCGCAGCGCGTCCCGTTCCGGCGCGGCCACCACCAGGAACGCCGTGCCCGGCGCCTTGAGCAGCTGGTACGTGCGGTCGGCGCGCTCGCGGAAGCCGCCGAACATCGAGTCCATCGCGCTGACGAAGGTCTGCACGTCGGTGAGCAGTTGGGCGCCGAAGATCTTGCCCAGGGTGCCGGTGATCAGGCCCATGCCGGCGTTGAGGAACCTCATCGCGCTGCGGCCGCCGACCTTGGCCGGGGCGGTCAGGATCCGGATCACCCGGCCGTCGAGGAAGGAGCCGAGCCGGTTGGGCGCGTCCAGGAAGTCCAGCGCGGAGCGGGACGGCGGGGTGTCGACGACGATCAGGTCCCATTCCTCGGCGGCGCGCAGCTGCCCGAGCTTCTCCATCGCCATGTACTCCTGCGTGCCCGCGAAGCCGGCCGACAGGGACTGGTAGAACGGGTTCTCCATGATCGCCTTGGCCCGTTCGGGTTCGGCGTGGGCGAGCACGACCTCGTCGAAGGTCCGTTTCATGTCGAGCATCATGGCCTGCAGTTCGCCGTCGCCGGTGACCCCCTTGACGACCCGGGGGGTGTTGTCCAGCTCGGTGAGGCCCATCGACTGGGCGAGCCGGCGGGCCGGGTCGATGGTCAGCACCACGACCTTGCGGCCGCGTTCGGCGGCCCGCAGGCCGATCGCCGCGGCGGTGGTGGTCTTGCCGACGCCGCCGGAGCCGCAGCAGACGATGATCCTGGTCTTCGGGTCGTCGATCAGCCCGTCGACGGCGAGCCGGCTGCCGGTGGCCCGGACCCCGACCCCGTCACTGCCGACCCCGCCGCCGCCGACCCCGCCGCCGTCGCGGTTGCTGCCGCCGCCGTGGGCCCGGCCGTTCCCGCCGTTCCCGCTGTTCCCGCTGGTGGTCACGCCGCCCCCTGCCGTTTCAGTTCGCCCGCCAGCCGGTACAGCCCGCCGAGGTCCACGCCCTCGCCCAGCAGCGGCAGTTCGTACGTGGGGAGCCGCAGGTGCTGCAGGTCGGCGCGCTGCTCGCGCTCCAGCTCGACCCGCTCGGCGTGCTCCCTGGCCTGCTCCAGCAGCGGGTCGAGCAGCGGCTCCACCGCCGCCCGGACCGTCTCCGGCTTGCGCGAGCGCCCCCCGAGCCCGGCCTCGCCGAGGGCCAGGGCGACCTCCTCGCGGTGGTCCCCGTCCACCGCGGCCACCGCCGCGGCGTCCAGCACCGGCGGCCGGACCATGTTGACCATCACCCCGCCCACCGGGAGCCTGGCCTCGCGCAGCTCGGCGAAGCCGTCGACCGTCTCCTGCACCGGCATCTCCTCCAGCAGGGTGACCAGGTGCACCGCGGTCTCCGGCGACTTCAGCACCCGCATCACGGCCTGCGCCTGGGTGTGTATCGGCCCGATCCGGGCCAGCCCGGCGACCTCGGCGTTCACGTTCAGGAACCGGGTGAGCCGCCCGGTCGGCGGCGCGTCCATCACGACCGCGTCGTAGCGGCGGCGGCCGTCCGGGCCCTTGCGCCGGGCCGCCTCGCAGGCCTTGCCGGTGAGCAGGACGTCCCGTACGCCGGGCGCGATGGTGGTCGCGAAGTCGACGAAGCCGACCTTCTGCAGCGCCTTGCCGGCCCGGCCGAGCTTGTAGAACATCTCCAGGTACTCAAGCAGTGCCAGCTCGGGGTTGATGGCCAGCGCGAACACCTCGCCGCCGCCCCCGCCGCCCCCGCCGCCCCCGTCGTCCGGGGGCAGGCCCAGCTGGGCGCGGGAGACCGCGGCGATCCGGCGCTCCTCGTACGGGAGGGCGGCGATGCCGAAGAGTTCGGCGATGCCCTGGCGCCCCTCGACCTCGATCAGCAGCACCCGGCCGCCGTCGGCGGCGAGCGCCAGCGCCAGTGCGGCGGCCAGCGTGGTCTTCCCGGTGCCGCCCTTGCCGCTGACCACGTGCAGCCGGACGCCCTCCCAGTCGGGGTCGCGCCGGGCCGCCTGGCCGGGGGTGCGTGCCACGCTCCGTCTCCGTCCGTCTCGTGGGCCGGGGCCGCTCCGTCGGCCGGCCCGTCCTACCGGTGCCCTCTCGCGAGGGTAACCAGGGAGCGCGCCGGATGCCCGGAGCACCAGGGGGGCCGGGCCTGAATCATGCCCCCTTTGTGGGCCACCTCACACGCCGGTCCGTGGGCGGCGCCGATCGCCGCGGCCGCTCGTCTAGAGTCTGGCCATGACCAAGTGGGAATACATGACGGCGCCTCTGCTGGTACACGCCACCAAGCAGATCCTGGACAACTTCGGCGAGGACGGCTGGGAGCTCGTCCAGGTCGTGCCGGGCCCGAACCCGGAGCAGCTGGTGGCCTACTTCAAGCGGGAGAAGAACGCATGAGCAAGGTCGAGGCCAAGCTCGCCGACCTGGGTCTGACCCTGCCGCCGGTGGCCGCTCCGGTCGCCGCGTACGTGCCGGCCCTGCGCTCGGGCGAGTTCGTGTTCACCTCCGGCCAGCTGCCGGTCGTCGGCGGCAAGCTGCCGAGCACCGGCAAGGTCGGCGCCGAGGTCTCCCCGGAGGAGGCCAAGGAGCTCGCGCAGACCTGTGCGCTGAACGCGCTGGCCGCGATCAAGTCGGTGATCGGCGACCTGGACCAGATCGAGCGGGTCGTGAAGGTGGTCGGCTTCGTCGCCTCCGCCCCCGACTTCACCGGTCAGCCGGCCGTGATCAACGGTGCCAGCGAGCTGCTCGGCAAGGTGCTGGGCGAGGCCGGGGTGCACGCCCGCAGCGCGGTCGGCGTCGCGGTGCTGCCGCTGGACGCCCCGGTCGAGGTCGAGCTCCAGGTGCGCGTCAAGACCAGCTGAGTGTGATCGCGAAAGGCGGGGTTGGGCCTGTCCAACCCCGCCTTCGTGCGCTTAGCATCCGGGCATGGACCATCGAGCGACGACGCTCCCGATGCCGCCCGGTTGGCCTGCCCGGATCCGGGCGGTCGACTCCGGCGTACTGACCCCGCCGGTGCCCAGGCCCGCCGCGACGGTCGTGCTGCTGCGCGACGCGGCCGCCGGGCCGCAGGCGTACCTGCTGCGCCGGCGCACCTCGATGGCCTTCGCGGCCGGTATGTACGCCTACCCGGGCGGCGGGGTGGATCCCCGCGACGCCGAGGTGGAGACGGGCTGGGCCGGACCGGCGCCCGAGGAGTGGGCGCGGCGGCTCGGGGTGGACACCCGGACGGCGCGGGCGGTGGTCTGCGCGGCCGTCCGCGAGACCTTCGAGGAGGCCGGCGTCCTGCTGGCCGGCCCGGACGCGGACAGCGTCGCCGCGCCGCGCGACTGGAGCGCCGAGCGGGCCGCGCTGGAGGCGCACGAGCTGTCCTTCGCCGAGTTCCTCCGCGACCACGGCCTGGTGCTGCGCAGTGACCTGCTGGGCGGCTGGGCCCGCTGGGTCACCCCGGAGTTCGAGGAGCGCCGCTACGACACCTGGTTCTTCGTCGCCGCGCTGCCGGCCGGGCAGAGCGCGGCCCTGGAGGTCGGCGAGGCCGACCGGGTGGCCTGGCTGACGCCCGCCGAGGCCGTCCGCGGCCACCGGGAGGGCCGGTTCGGGATGCTGCCGCCGACCGTGACGGTGCTGCGCGAGCTGGAGCCGGTGCGCACCGCCGCCGAGGCGCTGGCCGCGGCCGCCGGGCGGTCGCTGGAGCCGGTGCTGGGCCGGGCCGAGGTCCGGGGCGACCGGATGACGGTCCGCTGGCCCGGGTACGACGAACTGACCATCGACGGGGACTTCCCCGAGGACGCCTGACCGCACCGGCGCCGACACCACTGGTACTGCCGGTACTGCTGGCATCACTGGTACTGCTGGCACCACTGGAACCGCTGGTACCACCGACGACGCCGAACAGAGTCGAACAGAGAGGACCGACGCCCGATGACCCACAACGCCGTGGCTCGCCGGACGGCACCCGAGCTGCCCGCCCGCCGCCTGATCCCCCGCACCCCGGCCTGCGAGAGTCCGGTCCCGTTCGTCGAGACGGCCCAGCGGCGGCTCGTCCGGGCCCTGCCGCTCGGTGTCCTGCCGCTCCGGGCCCTGCACCGTGACGGCGGGGGCAGCCGGTGAGCGGGCTCCTGCCGGGCGACCCCGCCGCCACCATCGACGGCGAGGCCACTCCCCGGGCGCTGTGCGTGCTGGCGCCGAACCCGTCGCCGATGACGCTGGACGGCACCAACACCTGGCTGCTCTCCGAGCCCGGCTCGGACCTCGCCGTGGTGATCGACCCCGGCCCGCTGCACGAGGGCCACCTGCGCCGGGTGGTCGACCTCGCGGAACAGCAGGGCAAGCGCGTCGCGCTGACCCTGCTCACCCACGGCCACGCCGACCACTCCGAGGGCGCGGCCCGCTTCGCCGAACTCACCGGCACCGAGGTGCGCGCCCTGGACCCGGCGCACCGGCTGGGCTCCGAGGGCCTGGTCAACGGCCAGCGGCTGGACGTCGGCGGCCTCGACCTGCGGGTGGTCGCCACCCCCGGCCACACCTCGGACTCGCTGACCTTCCACCTGCCCGCCGACGGCGCGATCCTCACCGGCGACACCGTCCTCGGCCGCGGCACCACGATGGTCGCCCACCCCGACGGCCGGCTCGGCGACTACCTGGACTCGCTGCGCCACCTGCACACGATGGCCTCCGCGCACGGCGTGCGGACGGTGCTGCCCGGCCACGGCCCGGTGCTCGCGGACGCGCTCGGCGCCGTCGACTACTACCTCGCCCACCGGGCCAACCGACTCGCCCAGGTGGAGACCGCGGTCGAGGCCGGCTGCCGGAGCGCGGACGAGGTGGTGGCCCGGGTCTACGCCGACGTCGACCGGGCGCTCTGGCCGGCCGCCGAGCTCTCGGTCCGGGCGCAGCTGGAGTACCTGGAGGAGCACGGGCTGATCCCGGGCCTCGACTGATCCCGTTGTGGCGGCCTCGTCGTGGGGCCCGGGAACGCCGAAGGGCCCGTCCGCTCGGACGGGCCCTTCGGCGTTTGCGGCGTTTGCGGCGTAAAGGCGTGAACGCGTCGGCGTCAGCGCGAGCGGCGGGACAGCCGCTCGACGTCCATCAGCACCACCGCGCGCGCCTCCAGCTTCAGCCAGCCGCGGCCGGCGAAGTCGGCGAGCGCCTTGTTGACCGTCTCGCGGGAGGCGCCGACCAACTGGGCCAGCTCCTCCTGGGTGAGGTCGTGGGCGACGTGGATGCCCTCCTCGGACTGCACGCCGAAGCGGCGGGAGAGGTCCAGCAGGGCCTTGGCCACGCGGCCGGGCACGTCGGAGAAGACCAGGTCGGACATCACGTCGTTGGTCCGGCGCAGGCGGCGGGCGATGGCCCGCAGCAGCGCGATGGAGACCTCGGGGCGGGCGTGCAGCCAGGGCTGCAGGTCGCCGTGGCCCAGGCCGAGCAGCTTGACCTCGGTCAGCGCGCTGGCGGTCGCGGTGCGCGGGCCCGGGTCGAACAGCGACAGCTCGCCGATCATCTCGCTGGGGCCGAGGACGGCGAGCATGTTCTCGCGGCCGTCCGGCGAGGCGCGGTGCAGCTTGACCTTGCCCTCGGCGACGACGTACAGCCGGTCGCCAGGGTCGCCCTCGTGGAACAGCGACTCACCACGGGCGAGGGTCACCTCGGTCATGGAAGCGCGCAGCTCGCCGGCCTGTTCGTCGTCGAGTGCCGCGAAGAGTGCGGCGCGCCGCAGAACGTCGTCCACGTGCTTCCTCCTTCTCGGCCGTTCGGCGGGTGGGCCGTCCGGCGCAAGTTCCGTACCGTGCTCTGCATCACCAAGCATGGCGCATGTCGCTCCGATCATATGAGGAGGGGGTGTGCCGAGGTGTGCCGTGCGGGGCCATTCGTACCGGCGGGTCACCGGGCGGGGCGTCCCGGGGGCGGTGCCGGGTCGAACGCCTCCTCGGCCGGTTCGAACAGTGAATCGCCCACCGCCGTACGGGCGTAGAGGACGCTGTGGCCGGCCCGGTGGGCGCTGGTCAGACCCGCTGCGCGCAGGGCGGTCAGGTGCTGCGATACGCCGGCGGCGGACAAGCCGGTGCGGCGGGCCAGCTCGGTGGTCGAGGCCGGGGAGTCCAACTCGGCCAGCAGCCGGGCCCGGGACCGGCCCAGGACGGCGGCCAGCGCGTCCGGACGCCCGCCCGGGCGCGGCTCCCACAGGGTGGCCGCGCCGCGCGCCGGGTAGCTCAGCTGCGGCGGGTCCGGCGGCAGCACCCGGGTCAGCACCCGCGGCCAGGCGAAGGCGGACGGCAGGAGCAGCAGCCCGGCCCCGGCGCTCAGCCGGGTGACCGCGCAGTGCCGCCGCTCCAGGCGCAGCGCCGTGCCGTCCCAGCGGACCGTCTCGTGCAGGTCGTCCAGCATCCGTGCGGTGCCGTGCTCGGCGGCCTGCCGGGAGCGGTGGAACACGTCCGCCTCCAGCAGGGCGCGGATCCGGGCCCAGTACGGGGCGAGCGCGAGCTGCCAGTACGCCTCGATCTCGGCGGCGAGCCGGGGCAACTGCGCCGCCGGGTCGCGGTACAGCGGCTCCAGGACGGGCGGCAGACGGCCGCCGCCCTCGGCGGCGAGGATGTCGAGGTCGGCCCGGACCTGCCCGGCGCCGGTGGCGGTGATCGCGGCCAGTTCGTCGGCGAGGGCGGGGGAGAAGCCCGCCGGTGCGGGATTGAGGAAGTCGGGCAGGTGGCCGGTCGGCGGGACCATGACGGCCAGCCGGCCGCGGTCCAGCCCGGTGGCGGCCAGCCGGTCGCGGACCTGGCCGGCCCAGCGGCGGTGCAGCGCGGGGACGGGGGAGTGGGCGAGGGCGCGGAGGCTGGTCACCACCTCCTGCATGGGGGAGAGGGCGAAGCGGGTCAGCGCCAGGTCGTTCGCGGAGAAGTGCAGTGCCGTCCGCATGTCGGGCCCCTCCCGGAAGATTCGGGCCCAGCTTAATCACTGGTGGCCCACTCGGGCCGGGCCGCACGATGCGGGGGAACCGAGGCAGCACCCGACGGCACGGAAGAACGGTGACCCCGCATGTCCACTCCCCCTCAGGCCCCCACCCCCACCCCCACGCCGCGCGAGCGGGCGTTGCGGCTGCGGGAGCTCGTCGCGGACGGCCCGCTCGTCCTGCCCAACGCCTGGGACGCGGGCAGCGCCGCCGTCATCGCCTCGGTCGGCGCCCCGGCGATCGCCACCACCAGCGGCGGCGTCTCCTGGTCACTCGGCCACGGCGACGGCCACCGGCTGGACCGGGCGCAGGCCGTCGAGGCGGCCCGCCGGATCGTCGCGGCCGTGGACGTGCCGGTCACCGTCGACGCCGAGGGCGGCTACGGTCCGGCGCCCGCCGACGTGGCCGCGACCGTGGCGGCGCTGGTCGGGGCGGGCGCCGCCGGCGTCAACCTGGAGGACTCGACGGTCGTCGGCGGCCCGCTGTTCCCGGTGGCCGAGCAGGCCGACCGGCTGCGGGCGGCCCGCACGGCGGCGGCCGAGGCGGGGCTGCCCGAACTGGTGGTCAACGCCCGCACCGACGTCTTCCTGTTCGGGCTGGGCGGGCTCGACGACGTGCTGACCCGGGCCGAGGCCTACGCCGAGGCGGGCGCCGACGGCCTGTTCGTCCCCGGGCTGCTGGACCTCGACGCCCTCGCCGGACTGTGCGAGCGCTCCCCGCTGCCGGTCAACGCCATGGCCGTCGCGGGCGGACCGACCGTCGCCGAACTCGCCGCCACGGGGGTGCGGCGAGTCAGCGTCGGCACCGGCCTCGCCCAGCTCGCGTACACCGCGACCCGCCGCGCCGCCGCCGAACTGCTCGGCGCCGGGACGCTGGCGGAGCTGGACGGCGTGCTCGGCTTCGGCGAGTTGAACGGGCTGTACCGGGGCTGACCGCGTGCCCGCCGGGGGCCGGCCGCTCGGCCCGTTCAGCTGGGCCGGGCCGGGTTCAGCCGGTGAAGCCCAGCTCGCCGAGGGTCTTCTCGATCCGGGCGCGGTGCGCCGCCTCCCAGTCGTCCAGCGTCTCGGCGGCCTCCTTGGCCAGCTTGGCGCGGGCCGCCTCCAGGGCCTCGGCGCGCCGGGCGGCGGGCACCACCACGACCCCCTCCTCGTCGGCCACCACGATGTCGCCGGCCGCCACCAGCACGCCGCCGCACCGCACCCGGGCGCCGTGCGTGCCGAGCTCCCGCTTGGCCCCCGGGATCGGGATCACACCGCGGGCGAAGACCGGAAAGCCCAGCTCCCGCACCTCGCCCAGATCCCGGATCAGGCCGTCGGCCACGAATGCCGCGACGCCCCGCCGCTGCGCGACGGCACACACGTTGCCGCCGGCCAGCGCGTAGTCCAGGTCGCCCGACTCGACGACGATCACGGCACCCGGCTCGGCCCGGTAGATCGCCGCGTGCAGCATCAGGTTGTCGCCGGGCGGGCACTGCACGGTGAACGCCGGGCCGGCCACCCGGGGCGCCCCCGCCCACAGCGGGCGGATGCCGATGTCCATGACCTGGGCGCGCCCGAGCACATCGGCCAGGGTGGTGGTGGGGATGTCCTTGAAGTCCTGGTCCATGCTTCCTCGTTCTTCGGTGGGCAGGGGCGGCTGGGGCCGTCATCGGTCACGCTAGCCCGCGGCCGTTCGGGGGAGGAAGGCCGTTCAGGCGAAGAACTTCACCAGCTCGGGCGCCGGCACCTCGGCCGCCACCTCGTGGGTCTGGCCGGCCGGCGTCAGGTGCGCGGCGCCCGGCACGGCCGTCGCGTTCGGCGCGGTCGGCCGGGACCGGGCGCCGCCGCAGAACTCATCGCTCCGGCCGGGATTCTTTCCACGGCGGCTTCGAAGGGGCCTGGCGACACGTCACCTCCGCTGCTCGTGGCGGGAGTGCCGCCACAGCAGCAGGGCCCCGCCGGTGGCGGCGACGGCGGTGGCGAACTGCCACCACAGCGCGGTGCGGAAGGCCTGGTCGGCGCCAGCCGCGAGCCCGTGCGACAGCAGGGCCGAGAACAGGGCCGCGCCGAGCGCGCCGCCGAGCCGGACCATGATGCTGACCTGGACGGTGGCGTCGGGCAGCCGGTCCCGGCCGACCGCGCCGAACGCGGCGACCGTCAGCGGCGTCGAGACCAGCCCGCCGCCCATGCCGAGGACGAACAGCAGCACCTCGACGGCCGGGAGCCCGGGGGCCGTGGCGGCGAACAGCCCGGTGGCGACCGCCCCGAGCACGGCCCCGAGCACGGCCACCGGCCCGCCGCCGTACCGGTCGGTCAGCCGGCCGCCGAACGGCAGGGTGACGGCGGTGCCCAGGCCGAGCGGCAGCAACTGCAGGCCGGAGGCCACCACGCCGTCCGAGTGCAGGAGTTGGAAGTAGAGCGGGAACAGCAGCGCGCTGCCGAAGCCGAGCGCCCCGTTGGCCAGCAGCCCCACGCCCGCCGCGGCGAAACCGCGGTGCCGGAAGGTGCGCATGTCGACCAGCGGCTGCTCGCGGCGCAGGGACCGCCGGACGAAGGCGGCCAGCCCGGCGGCGCCGACCGCCAGCGGGAGCAGCACCTGCACCGGCTCGGGCGAGCCGGTACGGCCCCAGGAGGTGAAGCCGTAGACCAGCAGCGGCAGGGCGAGTCCGATCAGGGCGTACCCGACCCAGTCCAGCGGAGCGGCGGCCGACGCCCGGCCGCGGTCCATCGGCAGGTGCCGGCGGCCCAGGACGAGCGCGGCGGCGCCCAGCGGCACGTTGAGCAGGAACAGCCAGTGCCAGGACAGCGAGTGCAGCATCAGTCCGCCGAGGGTGGGCCCCAGGGCGGGGGCGAGGACCACGGCGATGCCGAGCCGGGCCATCACCCGGCCCAGCCGGCCAGGTCCGACGGCCTGGCCGAGGACGGTCTGGCCGGTCGGGATGAGGACCCCGGCCGCGAGCCCCTGGAGCGCCCGCAGGGCGATCAGGGCCTCGATCGTCGGGGCGAGGGCACACAGGACGGAGGCGAGGGTGAAGGCGGCGACGGCCGCGAGCCAGAGCCGGCCGGGGCCGACCCGCCGCCCCAGCCAAGCGCAGGCGGGGAGCGCGACGGCCAGGGCGAGCAGGTAGCCGCTGGCCACCCACTGGGTCAGTTCGAGGTCGGCGTGGAAGCGTTGCTGGATGGTGTCCAGCGCGATGTTCATCAGCGAGGTGTCCAGGCCCGCGGTGAAGGCGCCGAGGGCGATCACCCAGGCCAGCCGCCAGGTCCGCGGGGAGATCTCGTCGTCCTGGTCGGCGGACGGGGGTGCGGGAGCGGACGCGGGGGCGGGCTTCCGGACGGCGGTGGTCACGCCGTCACCCGCAGCGGGGCCAGGGCCTGCGACCAGGCGACGACCTCGTTCAGCAGCGCGGTCACGGACTGCTCCTGGTGCGCCGCCGGGGTGAACTCGCCGGGCTGGGTCACGTCGGGGATGGTGAAGTCCTGCCATAGCGACAGCGCCACCTGGGAGCGGACGGTGGCGACCCTGAGCTCGGCAAGGATCAGCCGCAACTGCTCGACGGCGCGGGTGCCGCCGCTCACGCCGTACCCGACGAAGCCCGCGGCCTTGTCGCCCCACTCGTTGTACAGGTAGTCCAGGGCGTTCTTCAGGACGGCCGGGATGGAGTGGTTGTACTCGGGGACGACGAACACGTAGCCGTCGTAGCCGTCGACCGCCGCCGCCCAGGCCCGGGTGTGCTCCTTGGTGTACCGGCCGAACATCGGCGGGTGCGGCTCGTCGAGGAGCGGCAGCGCGAAGTCGGCGAGGTCGACGATCCCGAACTCGGTGTCGGGCAGCAGTTCCGCGCCCTTCTTGGCGACCCAGTCGGCCACACCCGCGGCGCGGCGGCCCGGGCGGGTGCTGCCCACGATGATTCCGATCCTGGTCATGGCGGTTCCTCTCGTCCGTTCGACAGGCGTTGGTGCAACGCTCATGGCAGAAGTTACAACGACAATGGCAAAACATGCAACGGTCGTTTTACTTACTTGCCACGATCGTTGCACCTGGCGTACGGTTGCGGGCATGAGCACGGACGCCACGACTCCCCGCCCGGCCCCCCGGTCCGGCAAGCGGCAGGCCATCCTCGACGGCGCGCTGACCCTGTTCGCCCGCGACGGCTACACCCGCGCCAGCCTGGACGGCATCGCCGCCGCCGCCGGGGTCTCGGTGCGGACGATCTACAACCACTTCCCGGACAAGGCCCAGCTGTTCCTGGCCGTGATCCTGGACGGCTCCCGGCGGGTCGCCGACGTCCAGATCGACGTCATCGACCGCCACCTGCGCAAGATCGTCGACTTGGAGGCCGACCTCGTCGACTTCGGCCTCGACTGGCTCGCCGTCCTCGACTCCGACCTGGCCCTGCACTTCGCACTCGTCCGCCAGATCAACGCGGAGGCCGAGCACATCCCCGCCGACGCCTACCGCGCCTGGCAGGAGGCCGGCCCGCTACGCGTCCGCCGCCACCTCGCCGACCGGCTGCGCCGCGTCGCCGCCCTCGGCCACCTCCAGACCGCGGACCCCGAACGCGCCGCCCTCCACCTCACCCTCCTCCTCTCCGTCGGAGGGCTGACCCGTTCTTGCGACTTCGGCACCCCCGCCGAACGCCGCGCCACCGTCGAAGCCGGCGTCCACGCCTTCCTCCACGGCTACGCGGCCTGACCTGGCGTCACCGTCCGTATGCTCGGGGTGGGGCCGGCGGGGGTGCGTGAGCTGAGCGACGGGCCTCCCGCGTGCCCATGGCGGGTCAAGTCGGCTTTCGGGAGCTCTCATTGGGTCACGGCGCGTACCGGCCGGGCGGCGATCGCCACGCGGAGTGGCCGGACGGACGGCCGGTCCCGAGAGACCCCCTGTCGCGTCTCACCCAGGGGATCGTGGTCATGGTCGCCCTCGGCTTCTTCACCGCCTCGGTCGTGGCCACCGTCCGCAATCGCGACGGCCTCGCCTACCAACTGACCGCCGTCATGGTGCTGTTGGTCCTGCTCGGCTTCCAGATCCTGCACGCCGGGCCCCGGCGCCTTGAGCGGTCGTGGTGGCCGTGGAGCCTGCTCGCCCACGGGGTGGCCACCTACCTGCCGTTCCTGGTCTTCGACGGTTCGTGGGTCGGCATCCCCGGTTCGTTCGCCGGGTCGATGCTGCTGACCGTCGCCACACCCGGAGCCTGGCTCCTCTTCGCCGCGCTGGTGGCGGGCCAGTACCCGATCTGCGCGGGGCTGGGCGGCACCCCCGGGCAGTGCCTCAACGCGAGCGTCTCCACGGTGGTGGGCGGCAGCGTCGTCTACGGCGTGGCCCGACTGGCCGAGCTGACGGCGGAGTTGCGGGCGGCCCGCACCGAGCTGGCCGAGCGTGCCGTGGACCGGGAACGGCTGCGCTTCTCGCGGGACCTGCACGACCTGCTCGGCTACAGCCTCTCCGTGGCGGCGCTGAAGTGCCAGCTCGCCGAACGGACCGTGCTGGAGGATCCGCAGCGCGCCCGGGCGGAGATCTCCGAGGTGCTGGCGATGGTGCGGCAGGCGATGTCCGACACCCGTTGGATCTCCAGCGGCGATCTCCGGGTGTCGTTGACGCGGGAGACCCGCTTCGCCGCCTCGGCGCTGCGGGCGGCGGGGATCGGTGTCGAGGTCGAGCTGGACCAGGGCACCCTGCCGCCCGAGCACGACGCCGTGCTGGCGACCGTGGTGCGGGAGGCCGTCACCAACCTGCTGCGGCACAGCGCGGCCCGGCGCTGTGTGATCCGGGCCGGCCGGGACGAACTCGGCGCGGTGAGCCTGCTGGTGTCCAACGACGGCGTCCCGGCGGAGAACGCCCCGCAGGAGCCGGGCGGCGGCCAGGGCATCGGCAACCTCACGGGGCGCCTGCTCGCCGTCGGGGGCCGGCTGACCGCGCAGGAGGGCGAGAGCGGCTGGTTCCACCTCTCGGCGGTGATCGCGGCCCGGCCCGTCGGGGAGAGGCCCGGGGCCGGCTGACCGTGCGACGCCGGGGCCGCCGCCGTACGGCTCCCGCTACTCGCGGAGTCCCACGGCCTCGACCGGCTCCCTGCGCAGCGCCAGCCGGGTGGTCAGCAGGACCGTGCCCAGACCCAGCAGCGCCGCCCCGCCCAGCACCGCGGCCGCCCAACTCCCGGGCAGCGACGGCCAGGCCGTACCGGTGAGCGCGAGGCTGACCGGGACCACGACGGCGGCGGTGACCGCCGCGCCGAGGGCGAGCGCCACGGCGACCGTGATCCCGCCCTCCCAGGCCATCATGCGCAGCACCTGGCGACGCGTGGTGCCCACCAGGCGCAGCAGGGCGAACTCGCGCAGCCGCTCGGTGGTGGCCATCACCAGGGTGTTCACGACGGCGATGGCGGTGAAGAGGGCGATCATGCCGAGCAGCAGCCGGCCGACGGCCGTGGCCGACTCCTGCCGGTGCCTGCGCGCGTCGTCGTACGCGGCCCGGTCGCTCGCCCGGGCCATGGGGTAGGCGGCGGTGAGGCCCCGGAGCTCCCGGTCGATCTGCCGGGGGTCGGCGTCGGGGGCGGAGCGGACCAGGACCGTCGGCGCGAGCGGGTCCGGCAGGTGGGCGGCGGCGAACCCGGAGGGCAACAGCGCGTCGGCGAACCGCGCGTCGCGGTCGTAGACGGCCGCCACCGTCGCGGTGCTCTCGGCGCCGTCCTCCCACCCGATCCGGACCGTGGCGCCGATGCCGACCTCGAGCGCGGAGGCCGCCCGCCGCCCCAGCGCGATGCTCTCGCCGCGCAGCCGGTCCAGCGAGCCGGCCGTCACCCCGGGGTCGACCAACTGCTCCAGTCCCGGCGGGTCGACGATCCGGGCGTCCACCCACTGGGTGCCGATGCTGCCGGCGGACACCGTGGCCGTGGTGGGCACCAGGCCGCCGGCCGCCTCGACGCCGGGCAACTGCCGGACGGCGGCGACGAAGTCCGGGGGCAGGCCGACGCCGTCCGCCTGGACCACGTGGTCGGCCAGCAGCCGCCGGCCGTCCTCGGCCACGGTGGCCCGGGCCTTGACGACGGGCACGAACAGCACCGTGCCGGTGAAGGCCACCGCCAGCGCCAGCGGGGTGACGGCGGCGGCGAACCGGCGGGGCTGCGCCCGCAGGGCGGCGGCGGCGAGGAACCCGGCGACCGGGAAGAGCCGGCCCACCGGCCCGCCGATCGCCACCCCGGCGACCCGGCCGATCAGCGGCCCGAGCAACGCCACCCCGAGCAGCAGCACCAGCACCATGCTCTCGGCCGTACCGGCGCCGCTGCGGCTGCCCGTCGAGTCGGCCAGCACCGCGCCGCACACCGCGAGCGTCACGACCCCGAGCCCGGTCCGCAACCAGCCGATCCGGGTCGGCGGCGCCGAGGAGTCGCGCAGCGCCCGGGTCGGCTCGACCCGGGAGGCCCGGCGCGCGGCGGCCCAGACGGCCAGTTGGGCGGTGACGACCGTCCCGCCGAGGACGACCAGCGGGGCGGTCGGCCCGACGTGCAGCGGCACGCCCGAGTCGACCACCCCGCGGTCGGCCAGCTCGCTCCGCAGCAGTGCGGCGAGGCCGATCCCGGCCGGGACGCCGACGGCCGCGGCCGCGAGGGTCAGCACCAGCGTCTCCAGCGCGATCATCCGCCGCACCTGCCCGGTGGTGGCGCCCACGGCCCGCAGCAGGGCCGTCTCCCGCAGGCGCTGCTGGACGGAGAGCGCGAGCGCCCCGGCCACCACGAAGACCGAGACGAACAGCGACAGGACGCCCGTCGTCCCGGCGAGCGAGGAGAGACCGTCCCCGGGCCCGGGAGCGTCGGAGAACTCCAGCTCGCCGCGCTGGTCGCCGGTGCGCACCGTGGGCCCCGACGAGTACGCCTCGTCGTCGAGCGGCCGCGCCTCGGCGAGGACCTGCCCGGCCTGCGCGGCCAGCGCCCGCAGGTCGGCCCCGTCCTTCGCGGTGATGCCGATGGCGTTCGCGCCGGTGGTCGTCCCGGCGAGCCGGGCCGCCTGCTCGGGGCTGAAGAAGAGCGCACCCTGGCGGACCGACTCCCGTGGCGGCGAGGCCAGTCCGGCCACGGTGTAGCTGCGGGGCGCCTCGGTGCCGACCAGCCGTACGGTGTCGCCGGCCGAGACCCCGGCGCGGGCGGCCGTGGCGGCGTCGAGGACCACCTCGTCGGGGCCGGCCGGGGCGTGGCCGGAGGTCAGCCGGAACGGGGCGAGGACGGCGCTGGACCAGGAGTGCCCGAGCGAGGGGCCGCCCTGCGGTCCGGACAGGACCTGCCCGGACGCGGTGACCGGGGCCGCCGGGAAGGAGACCTCCGGGACGGCGGCCGCGGCGTCGGGCAGCTCGGCGAGCCTGTCGGCCAGCCGTCCGGCGTCGGGGATGCGGGTCGAGCCGCCGATCACGACCGGGGCCGCGGCGTAGCGCTCGGTGGGCGTGCCCGCGCGCAGGGCGGACTCCAGCAGGACTCCGCAGGCGGTGGTCAGGACGAGGGCGAGCGTGAGCGCGGTGAAGGCGCCGGCGAAGCCCGCCTTGTGGGCGCGCACCGTCTGCCAGGCCAGGAGGAGCATGCCGGTCAGCTCCTTCCCAGGTGGGTCATCCGCTCGGCGACCCGCTCGGGTGACGGTTCGGCGAGGACCTCGACGAAGGAGCCGTCCGCCAGGAAGAACACCTGGTCCGCGGAGGAGGCGGCGACCGGGTCGTGCGTCACCATGATCACGGTCTGCCCCAGTCCGTCGACCACGTGCCGCAGCAGCCGCAGGACCTCCGCCCCGGTGGTGCCGTCCAGGGCGCCGGTGGGTTCGTCCGCGAAGACGACCTCGGGCCGGGTCACCAGGGCCCGCGCGATCGCCACCCGCTGCTGCTGACCGCCGGACAGCTGGGCGGGCAGGTGGCGCACCCGGTCGGCGAGGCCGGTCCGGTCGAGGATCTCCGCCAGCCACGCCCGGTCGGCCCGGCGGCGGGCCAGCCGCAACGGCAGGGTGACGTTCTGCTCGACCGTCAGGGACGGCAGCAGGTTGAAGGACTGGAAGACGAAGCCGATCCGCTGCCGGCGCAGGACGGTCAGCTCGGTGTCGCCGAGCGGACCCAACTCCAGGCCGGCCAGCCGGACCTGCCCGGAGGTCGGGCGGTCGAGCCCGGCGGCGCAGTGCAGGAACGTGCTCTTCCCGGAGCCGGACGGCCCCATCACCGCGGTGAACCCGCCCCGCCGGAACTCCATCGACACCTCGCGCAGGGCGTGCACGGCCCCCGCCCCGCGCCCGTACACCTTGCTCACCCCGTCGAGTCGGACCGCCGGGTGGGGCGCCGAAAGGGAATGGGTCTTTTCCGGATCGCCGGAATCCGCAGTCCGCGAGAAAACGGGAATCCCCTCCTCGGTGTGGCGCCCTGCCGCATCGACCGGGAGCCTAGCCAGCTCCACGGGCCCCGCCGGAGCCCCCGGCGGCGTCCGGACGGCGGTCGGGAGGCGGCTCTGGGGAGCGTCGTCCCAGGTCAGCCGGTCGCCGAGCCCGCGGTCCGGCCGTCCGGGAGGGTTCGGGGGTGGACGATCCACGGGCACATCCATGCGAATCGCATGGGGTGTTCCATGGATTTCCCGGTGGCCGACAGCGCGCCGGGAATGCCGGTGGGGAAAGCCGCCCGTTTCGGGGCCGGGATTTCCGGTGGTCCGGCCGCTCAGCTGCCGCCGACGGGGAGCCAGCCCATGTCCTCGGCGATCCGGATGGCGTCCACCCGGCTGCGTCCCCCGGTCTTGGCCACGGCGGCGGCCAGGTGGTTGCGGGCGGTTCCCGCCGAGATGAAGAGCCGGGCGGCGATCTCCGTGACGGTGGCCCCCTCCGCCGCCAACCGCAGGGTGTCGAGCTCCCTGGGTGTCAGCGGATTCTCGCGCGCGTCCAGGGCGGCGACGGCCAGCTCCGGGTCGATGACGCGCCGACCGGCGGCCACCTCCCGGATCGCCGCGGCCAGTCGGTCGGCCGGGGCGTCCTTGCCGAGGAAGCCGAGCACGTGGGCGGACAGCGCACTGCGCAGGTGCGCGGGTCTGGCCAGCCCGGTGAGGACGAGCGTCCGGCACCCGGGCAGCCTGTCGTGCAGCTCGGCCGCGGCCCGGAGCCCGTCCAGGCCGGGCAGGTCGATGTCGAGCACCGCCACGTCCGGCCGGACCCGCAGGGCCGTCGGCACCACCAGGTCGCCGCGCTCGACGTCCGCGACGACCTCCAGGTCGTCCTCGTACGCGAGGAGGGCCATCAGGGCGCCGCGCACCATGGTCATGTCCTCGGCCAACAGGACCTTGATCATCTGCCCCTCCCCGGTCGGGTCACCGCCTCCTGCGGTGCCATTAGACAACAGGGCCCGCGGGCGGCCCGGCGCGAGAGCCCCGTGCCCCGGTGCCCATCGGCCGAGGCGGGTGGCGGGTTCAGACGCGGAAGGCCGCGACGTAGCGGCGGGGGTCGCGGCGCAGGTCGGTGTCCCAGCGGGCCGTGCACTGTTCGGCGAAGGTCTTCCCGGTGTGCAGCACCTCGTCGAGCGGGTCGAGGTAGTCCAGCACCTTGGGGTGTTCCAGGCCGGTGGAGACCCGGGCCCGCAGGCCTGCCCGGGCCAGCCGGACGAGTTCGACGGCGAGTTCGCGGATCCGGTCGCCGCCGAGCAGGGTGTCCAGGCCGTCGGCGGGGAGCCCGGCCTTCGCCGCGCGGTGCTCCGCGACGTCGTGGTGGCGCAGCAGGTCCCAGGCCGCCGTCCGTGACGGCGGGTGGTAGCCGAGCCCCACCCACAGTGCCGGTACGGCCGGGATGTGCTGGTAGGGCGGGCCGTCCCCGGCACGCAGTTCGAGGGTCCGGCGGACCCTGACGTCCGTCCAGATCTGCGACATGTGGGAGACCCAGTGGTCGAAGGTCGGCATGGAGCCGTCGTCGAAGCCCTGCCGCAGGATCGTGGCGAACGGCCGGTCGGGGGCGGGCCGGTACCGTCCGTCCGGGCCGCGGTAGTAGATCATCGGGATCCGCAGTGCCCAGTCGATGACGTCGTCGGCGCTCACGTCGTGCCGCAGCGCGGGCGGCAGGACGCCGCAGCGGCGCGGGTCCATCCGCAGCCAGTTCTGTGACCTGTGCGAGAGCAGCCCGTTCGATCGGCCGCCCTGCAGCGGTGAGTTGACGAGCAGTGCGGCGACCACCGGGGACGCTGCGTTCAACATCCGCAGCTTCTGGGTGAAGTCCTCGTCGGACAGGTAGTCCAGGTGCACCTGGGTGGACAGCGACATCGACATGATCTTCGGGGCCCCGCTGCCCGCCTCGCCGATCCGGTCGAAGAAGTCGCGCATGACGGCACCGCGGTGCATCGGCACCCAGGAGACGGTGTCGAGCCGGTCGAAGGGGAGGTTGCCGCCGGGCAGGAGGGCCAGGCCGAAGCGTCCGACGAGTTCCGAGAGGCGTTCCATCGTGGCCCGCATGTCGTCCACGGCCGTGGCCAGGTCGGGGGCCGGGGCGGAGGAGTACTCGACCTGGCCGCCGTGTTCGAGCGTGATCTGGGCGGTGTCCGGCAGGCCCACGCCGGTCAGCCGGCCGTCGTCGCGCCGGTCCGTGCCGCCCCATTCGGCGAGTACGGCCTCCAGGACGGCCCGGACGCCGTTCTTCCCCTCGTAGGGGGCGGCCCGCCCGGTCTCCGGGTCGACGATGCCGTTCTCGATCTCCAGCCCGATCCGCTCGGTCGCGGCCGCCGCCGGGGCGAGCAGCGGTCCGAGGTCGTCGCGGTGCAGCGTCGCCGCTCCCCTCGCCGGGTCGCCGCCGTCCTCGCCGGGTCGGCGCCGGGGCGCCGGTGCGGCGCTCATCCGGCCCGCAGCCGGGCGGTGTCGTCGGCGTGCTGCCCCCGGTCGAGCACCTGGCCCACCGCGGCCAGGGCCGACTGGGCGGCGCCCTGCATCCAGGCGTGCGCCCCGGACAGGTGCTCTCCGGCGAAGAAGATCCTCGGGTCGTCGGTCGGGTGCGGGGTGCCGAGCCCGGTCAGGTAGCGGGTGTGCTCGCCGGGCGCGAGGTGGGCGAAGGCGCCGCCGCCCATGCCGACCTGGTCGTCCCAGTTCCAGTGCACGATGTCGTCCGCGTCGCGGAGGATGCCGGGGTGCAGCCGTTCCAGGCACTTCAGGACCAGCAGGTCGCGGTCGGCCGGCGGCAGGGTGGTGAAGCGGCGGGCGTTGGCCCCCCACAGGTAGGCGCCGACGAGCACCGCGGGCTCGTGGGAGCGCTGCGTGTCGCGGGCGACCCAGCGCCGTCTGCCGACGGTGCTCCCGTTGGTCCGGCCGTCGACGGGCCGCGCGTTGTCCGACGGGTACCAGCACTGCTGGATCGGCATGTCGGTGAAGCTGCCGCCGCCGAAGATCCGGTCGTCCAGTTCCCAGCCGCGCCGTTTGGTGTGCACGAGCGTCTTCGTGCTGCTGGCGTAGCTGATGCCGCGGATCGCGTGGCGCTGGTGGTGGGGCAGGCCGGGCCGGATGCTGATCTGGTCGAGGGCGGGGACGGGGACGCAGCAGACGACGAAGTCGACGTCCTCGGTGATCGTGCCTCCCAGCCGCCGCCCGTGCACCCGCACGCCCCGGCGGGTCAGCGCGAGTTCGTCGATCTGGGTGGACAGCTGGAGGGTCCTCGGCCGCAGTTGGCGCACGAACGCGTGCACCAGGCGGTCCGTGCCGTCGACCAGTTCCACCTGGCCCGCGTGGAACAGGCCGAAGTAGTCGACGAGGACCTCCAGCAGGGAGGACTGCTCGTAGTGGACCAGGCCGCTGGCGTGGCCGAGGAGGTCCCAGGCGTCCTGCGACAGGTGCTCGTGGACGTACTGCCACAGCGACACCGAGACGAGCCGGTCGAGCGCGGGATCGTCCCAGTGGCCGTCCAGCACCCGCTGGCGCTGGTCGGGGGTGAGCGTCTCCCAGGCGGCCCTCAGCAGCCGGTCGAGGATCCGCACCGGGTCCTGCTTCTCGGTGGCGCGCAGCGAGAACGCCGGGTGCAGCGCGTGCACCTCCTGGACGCGGGCGCGGCGGCCGCGCAGGTGGTAGTAGGCGTCCGGGTTGAAGTTGACGAACGGCCTGGTCCGCAGGCCGAACTCGGACACGTAGTGGAGGACGCAGTGGTGGTTCCCGGGGATGCGCATGGCGCCCAGGTCGGCGTGCGTGCCGTCCCAGAAGCGGTGCGTGCGCACCCGTCCGCCGGGCTGGTTCGACCGCTCGTACAGGACGATGCCGAAGCCCCGGCGCTGGAGCTCGTAGGCGGTGACGAGGCCCGCCACCCCGGCCCCGATCACCGCGACCCGCCCGGTGGCGCCGGGCACCGGGTGCAGCAGGCCGCTGGGAAAGGCGAAGCTCTCGTCGAACATGGGCACCTCGCGTCGTCGTGACCCCCAGCCTGGAGCAGCCCGCCGTCGCGAGCCACCGGACCGCGCCCGTCCGAAGGCCGGTCCGCCGCTCCTGCGGGCTCCGGTGATCCGCTGCCCGCCGTCGGCCGTTCGGCGTAGCCTTCGTGCATGGCAGAGAGCAAGGTCCGGGAAGCGGCGGCACCGAAGGCGAAGGCCAACCCTGGGGTGAAGCCGGGGAGGCCGGAGTCGCACCTGGCGATGGTGCGGCGGGCGCGGCGGATCAACCGCGAATTGGCGGAGCTGTACCCGTACGCGCATCCGGAGCTGGACTTCGAGAACCCGTTCCAGCTGCTGGTGGCGACCGTGCTGTCGGCGCAGACGACGGACCTGCGGGTGAACCAGACGACGCCGTCGCTGTTCGCGAAGTACCCGACGCCGGAGGACATGGCGGCGGCGAACCCGGAGGAGCTGGAGGAGGTCATCCGCCCGACCGGGTTCTTCCGGAACAAGGCGAAGTCGCTGATCGGCCTCTCGATCGCCCTGCGCGACGACTTCGGCGGCGAGGTCCCGGGCCGCCTGGACGACCTGGTGACGCTGCCGGGCGTGGGCCGCAAGACCGCCAACGTGGTCCTCGGCAACGCCTTCGGGGTGCCCGGGATCACCGTGGACACGCATTTCGGGCGGCTGGCCCGGCGGTTCGGCTGGACCGCCGAGGAGGACCCGGTGAAGGTCGAGGCGGCCGTCGCCGAGATCTTCCCGAAGTCGGAGTGGACGATGCTGTCGCACCGGGTGGTCTTCCACGGCCGCCGGATCTGCCACTCCCGCAAGCCCGCCTGCGGCGCCTGCCCGATCGCGCCGCTCTGCCCGTCGTACGGGGAGGGCGAGACCGACCCGGAGAAGGCGCGCAAGCTGCTCAAGTACGAGCTGGGCGGGCAGCCCGGACAGCGGCTGAGGCCGCCGGGGGACTTCCCGGGGGAGGCCGCCGCCCGGGCCGACGCCGCCGAGCACCAGGGGCGGATCGCGGACCTGGCGGTGGGCGAGTGACCCGCGAGGCGCGGCGGACTCCGGAGCCGTCGGCGGTGCGGGTGGTCGAGGGGGACGGCCTGCCGGCCTGGCTGGAGCCGGTGCGGGAGGCGGCCGAGCGGGTGCTGCCGGAGCAACTGAGCCGCTTCCTGCCGCCGGTGGAGGGCGGCCGGGCGGCGGCGGTGCTGATGCTGTTCGGCGAGGGCCCGGACGGGCCGGACCTGCTGCTGATCGAGCGGGCCCGTTCGCTGCGCTCGCACGCCGGGCAGCCGTCCTTCCCGGGCGGTGCGCTGGATCCGGAGGACGGTGACCCGGACGGCCCGGGCCCGGTCGCGGCGGCGCTGCGCGAGGCCTGGGAGGAGACCGGTCTGGACCCGGCCGGGGTGCAGGTGTTCGCGGTGCTGCCCGCGCTGTACATCCCGGTCAGCCGGTTCGTGGTGACCCCGGTGCTGGGCTGGTGGCGCGAGGAGTCGCCGGTGCGGCCGGTGGACCGGGGGGAGACCGGCGCGGTGTTCCGGGTGCCGGTCGCCGACCTGGCGGACCCGGCGAACCGGGTGCGGCTGCGCCACCCGTCCGGGCACGTGGGGCCGGCCTTCGCGGTGGCCGGGCGGCTGGTCTGGGGGTTCACGGCCGGGGTGATCGACCGGGTGCTGCACCACAGCGGACTGGAGCTGCCCTGGGACCCGTCCCGGATCGTCGACCTCTCGGACGAGGCGCTGGCCCTGGTGCAGGGCGACCTCGACCACTCCCGGGCGCTGCCGGGCGGCGACTCCGGCCCCTCGTGAGGGGCCGTCTGCACGGCCGGCCCGCGGGCCGTGGGAGGGTGTCCGGGTGAACGTCCTGGATGTGCTGCTGATCGCCGCTGCCGTGGGATTCGCCGTGTCGGGCTACCGGCAGGGCTTCGTGGTGGGTGTCCTGTCCCTGGTCGGCTTCCTGGGTGGCGGCCTGCTGGCCGTCCAGCTGCTGCCGCTGCTGCTCGACCACCTCAGCCCGGGCACCACGGCCTCGGTGGTGGCCGTGGTGGTGGTGATCGTGTGCGCCGCGATCGGCCAGGCGGTCACCGCGCACTTCGGCTGGAAGCTCCGGGGCCACATCGGCCGCCGTCCGGCGCGGGTGCTGGACGCGACCGGCGGCGCGGCCGTGAACGTGGTCTCGATGCTGCTGGTGGCCTGGCTGATCGGATCGGCGCTGGCCGGGGCGTCGCTGCCGACGGTGTCCAAGCAGGTCCGCTCCTCGGCGATCCTCGGCGGCGTGCAGAACGCGCTGCCCGACGACGCGCCGAACTGGTTCTCGGACTTCTCCAAGGTGCTGGCCCGCAACGGCTTCCCGCAGGTCTTCAACCCCTTCGAGCACGAGCCGATCACCCAGGTCGACACCCCCGACCCGGCGCTGGCCGGCAGCCCGGCGGTGGCGCGGGCCAAGCAGAGCCTGGTCAAGGTGGTCGGCACCGCCACCTCCTGCGGCAAGACCCTGGAGGGCAGCGGTTTCGTCTTCGCCCCGCACCGGGTGATGACCAACGCCCACGTGGTCGGCGGGGTCGACGAGCCGACCGTGCAGATCGGCGGGGTCGGGCAGCTGTACGACGCGACGGTGGTCCGCTACGACTGGCAGCGCGACATCGCCGTCCTGGACGTGCCCAAGCTGAACGCGCCCCCGCTGGCGTTCGCGGGCGAGGCGAAGACCAACGACAGCGCGATCGTGGCGGGTTTCCCGGAGAACGGCGCCTTCAACGTCCAGCCGGCCCGTATCCGCGGCCGGATCCAGGCCAACGGCCCGGACATCTACCACCGCGGCCAGGTGGTCCGCGACGTCTACTCGGTCCGCTCGCTGGTCCGCCAGGGCAACAGCGGAGGCCCGCTGCTCACCCCGGACGGCCAGGTCTACGGCGTGGTGTTCGCCAAGTCGCTGGACAGCGCCGACACCGGGTACGTGCTGACCGCGGCCGAGGTGCGGGAGGACGTGGAGAAGGGCGGCACCGCGAGCGCCCGGGTAGACACCCAGGGCTGCGCGCTCTGACCGGGCTCCTGGCCGGACTCCCGGGCGGGCTCCTGGGCGGGCTCCTGGGCGGGCTCCCGGGCGGGCTCCTGGGCGGGCTCCTGGGCGGTCCGACGCGCCGGGTCCGACGATCCGATATCCGTCACACCGTCAGTCCACCCTGGTAGCCTCTGCCGCGCTCACCCGTTCGGCTCAACCGGGCGCCGTCCCGGAGTGAGTCTTACGGGAGGTCGTGGTAGTCCGATGATGGGTCACTCGCACGCGGTCAGTGGGGCGATGCTGTACGCAGCCTCCGCGCCGTTCCTGCCCCCGCTGCTGCTGCACACCACGCTGCAGCCGGCGGACATACTGATGGGCACGGTGCTGTGCGCGGGTGCGGCCCTGTTGCCGGACCTCGACCACCACGACGGCTCGATCGCCAACTTCCTGGGCCCGATCTCCAAGGCGCTCTGCCGCTTCGTGGCCTGGGCCTCCGGCGGGCACCGGCACGCCACCCACTCGCTGCTGTTCGTCGCGCTGATGGGCGCCGGCACCTGGGCGGGCGTCACCTACCTGGGCCGCAACTTCACGCTCACGCTGACGTTCTTCCTCATCGCGCTCGCGATCCGGGCGCTGCGGCTCTGCCCGCCGGGGGACGGCCCGGAGAGCTGGATCACCGTCATCGGGCTGTCCGCGCTCGGCACCTTCGGGATGAACACCTGGATGCCGAACTCGCCGGGCTGGCTGCCGTACGCGGTGGCGCTGGGCACCCTGGCGCACCTGCTGGGCGACTGCCTGACCAAGAAGGGCGCGCCGCTGCTCTGGCCGCACAAGGAGCGCTACGAGGTGGTGCTGATCAAGCGCAGCGGCAACAACGTCGAGACCAAGGTGCTGGTGCCGATCATGTCGGTGGCGACCTTCGTCCTGCTCTGGTTCACCGCGGTGTCGCCGACGATCGTGAACTGATCAGCCGGCCGAATTGACCGACCGGCCGGCCGACCGACCGGCCGAATCGGCCGACCGAACCGGCCGACCGGCCGGAACCCGCTCGCCGGACCGGCCGGATGACGCGGCGCGAGGCCTCAGGTCTCGCGCCGCAGTCGTGCGCCGACCCAGCGGGCGCGCCGGCCGAGGATGCGGGGGATGCCGAGCTGTCGCTGCGCCGGGCGCTGACGGCGGTCGGGGCCGTCGTAGCCGAGGTCGTCCGCCCAGTCGGGGCGGTGGGCGGAGCGCTGGGAGCTGTTGTGGCGTCGGGCGCGCGGGGCACCGCCGCGATCGGGCATCCAGGTCATACCGGAATGGATGCCCCTGGGCCGGTGGAGGTAACCGCCCGGCACGCGTCGAAATTGGCCTATGCGGTTGTCATATGAGCGTCAGGTCAAGGGAGTTGGGACCAAGGGCCCTTCCCCCATGGTCCCTTCACCGGCCCTCCGCCATCACTCCTTGTGACGGCCGACCCAGTCCAGCAGCTCCGCGGTGAACTGCTCCGGGGCCTCCTCGTGCGGGAAGTGCCCGACCCCCGGCAGCAGCCGCCAGCGGTACGGCGCCGCCACGTACTCGCCGCCGCCCAGCGCGGTGTGCGACAGCAGCACCGGGTCCGCCGCGCCCTGGACGTGCAGGGTCGGCGCCGTGATCGGCTTCTTCATCCGCCGGGCGAACTGGATGCCGTCCGGGCGCGCCATCGAGCGCAGCAGCCAGCGGTACGGCTCGATCGAGCAGTGCGCCGTGCTGGGGATCTGGATGGCCTGCCGGTACGCGTGCACCGCCTCCTCGTCCAGCCGGTTCGGGCCGGCCCAGGCGTCCAGGTAGCGGCCGACCAGCGCGGCGTCGTCGGCCACCAGACGGCGTTCCGGTATCCACGGCCGCTGGAAGCCCAGCACGTGCTCGAAGGCGGCCGCCTGGCGGCGGTCGGTCAGCAGGGCCCGGCGCAGGTCCCGGGGGTGCGCGGCGGAGACCACGGTGAGGCTCTGGATCACCGACGGGCGCATCACCGCCGCCACCCAGGCCAGCGTGCCGCCGGAGGCGTGCCCGACCAGGTGCGCCCGGCGTTCGCCGAGCGAGCGGATCACCCCGGTGATGTCCAGGGCGAGGTTGCCCGGGTCGTACCCGCGCGGGGTGCGGTCGCTGCCGCCGACGCCCCGCAGGTCGAGCGCCACCGCTCGGTAGCCGGCCTCGGCGAGCGCGGTCAGCTGGTGGCGCCAGGCCCACCAGTACTCGGGCCAGCCGTGCACCAGCAGCACCAGCGGGCCCGAGCCCAGCTCGGCGATGTGGAACCGGGCGCCGTTGGCCGCGAGGTCGCGGTGCGTCCACGGGCCGCTCTGCCGGACGCTCCAGGCCTCGGCGCCGCCGTCGGGGGCGGTGCCGGGGGTCTCCTCGGCGGGTTCCTCGGCGGGCTCCCCTCCGGGGGCCAGATCGGGTCCGGAGTCGGCGGACGGCTGCGCGGATACGGGCTTCTGGTCAAGCGGCATACCGAGAGCGTGTCACATCCGTGCGCCGGACGGCGCCCGGCACTCGCTCCCGGGTGGGTCCGGGCGGGCGGCGTGCGCCGCCACCGGACGGACCGTTACGGGATGCGGCCCAGGGCCCGGTCGATCTCCTCCTTGGTGGCCGGGCGCGGCCGGGCGTTCTTCAGCACGTCGGCGGTCTTCTGGGCGCCCTCGATGGTGCGGTGCGGCTTCTCGATCCGCTTGAACGAGCGCCAGGCCATCAGCCCGAGCAGCACCGCGAGCAGCAGGTAGGCGCCGGCCACGATGAGGAACGACCAGCCGAGCGACAGGCCCAGCGCGTGGATGCCGAAGGCCGCCGCGGCGCTCAGCATCGGGACGGAGGCCAGCGCCACCACGCCGGCGACGCCCAGCGAGACGCCCCCGGAGACGCCGCGCTTGACGTCCGCCCGGATCTCGGCCTTGGCGAGCGCGATCTCGTCGTGGACCAGTGCGGACAGGTCGGCGGTGGCCGCCGCGAACAGCTGCCCCACCGAACGCTCGCCCTCGTAGGGCGCCCGGCCGTTGCTGGACGGGTCTGCGGCTCCTGCGGGCATCAGCGGTTCTCCTCTGCGGCTGTGCGGCGTGACGCCGCCGCGTGGTGCGGTTCGGGGGGCCGACGGGGGCCCGGAGGCGTCAGTGGACTGTCGACAGCTCAGAATCATGCCCCTACCGGTCAGTCGCACACCACTCCGGGGCCCCGCCGGGGGGACGTGTCCGCGGGCGGCCGGGCCGCCCGCGGGCCTCAGCGGGGCTTCTCCGACCCCTCGTCGTCGGGGCGCGGGGCGAGCCCGGCGACCTGGGACCGCCAGGCCGGGTCGTCCTCCTGGTAGACGTCCGGGACGCCGTCGCCGTCCAGGTCCCGGTCCTCCTCCTCGCACAGCTCGCGGTAGTGCCGGTTGCGGAGCTTGAGCAGCACGGTGGCCACCGCCGCACAGAGCAGCGAGCCGACCAGGACGGCCGTCTTGGAGAGGTCGGCGAGGGCCACGTCGTCGCGGAACGCCAGTTCGCTGATCAGCAGCGAGACGGTGAAGCCGATGCCCGCGAGCACCGAGACCGCGAACATGTCGGCCCACCTGAGCTGCGGGTTCAGCTCGGCCCGGGTGAACCGGGCGGCCAGCCAGGTGCCGCCGAATATGCCCACCGTCTTGCCGACCAGCAGGCCGATGACGATGCCGAGCGGCGTGGCCTGGGTGAACACCTCGCGCAGCGCCGAACCGGAGATCGTCACCCCGGCGGCGAACAGCGCGAACACCGGGACGGCCAGGCCTGCCGAGAACGGGCGGACCAGGTGCTCGATGTGCTCGCCGGGGGAGTGCTGCTCGTCGCCCTCCTTGTGGCAGCGCAGCATCAGGCCCATCGCGACGCCCGCGACCGTGGCGTGGATGCCGCTCTCGTGCATCAGTGCCCAGTTCACGACGGCCAGCGGCACGAACAGGTACCAGCCGTGCACCCCGCGCCGGTGCAGGAACCAGAACAGCACCAGGCCGGCGAAGGCCAGACCGAGCGCCCAGAACTTGATGCCGGAGCTGTAGAAGACCGCGATGATCAGGATCGCGATCAGGTCGTCCACCACGGCGAGGGTGAGCAGGAAGGCGCGCAGGGCGGACGGCAGGTGGCTGCCGACCACGGCCAGCACGCCGAGCGCGAAGGCGATGTCGGTGGCGGTCGGGATGGCCCAGCCGCTGGGGTGACCGCCGCTGCCCGAGTTGACGAGGGCGAACAGGATCGCCGGCAGCGCGACGCCGCAGACGGCGGCCACCACGGGGAGCAGCGCGGCGCTCGGGGTGCGCAGCTCACCCGCGACGAACTCGCGCTTGAGCTCGATCCCGGCCACGAAGAAGAAGATCGTCAGCAGGCCGTCCTTGGCCCAGTTGCCGAGGGTGAGGTCGAGGTGGAGCGGGGCGGACGGCCCGACGGTGTAGTCGAGGACGCTCTCGTACGCGTGCGGCCAGACGTTGGCCCAGACCAGTGCGACCACGGCGGCGACCAGCAGCAGCACGCCGCCGACCGTCTCGGTGCGCAGGGCGTCGGTGATGAACGTCCGCTCGGGCAGGGACAGCCGGCCGAGCAGCTGCCGGCGGCGGGTCGTCGGCTCGTGGACGGGCGGCTGGTCGGTCACGAGGACCTCCTGAGGGGGCTGGGAGCGGCAACGGATGCACGGGTGGTGCAGTTGCCGACCAGACTTCCCGGCGCGCCCTGTGACGCCCGGACTCCTGCTCAAGGATCTTGATGCGTCGTTAACAGTCTAGGGGATCGTTCGGGTGACATCCGGATTGTCCTATTCAAGGACTTAAGCCCTGCGGGCCGATTCTGCACTCCGGAGGAGCAGCGGCACGGCACCCGAATGGCCCTGGTCACATGCAGACGGGTGAACGCGTCCCTATCGTCGGTCGCAGGCGCCGCCCACACCTCGGGCCTGCCCCGGCTGCCGGTCGGCCTGCTGCCGGCCATGGCCCCCCGGTGGTTCACCCGCCCGTACGCCACGTTCGGCCCGGCCCACCTGCTCAGGGCGTTGCCGCGGACCCCCGTGCGGGGGGACCCCGGGCACGCAGGTGCGCTACACCAGCCTCGACTGCGGACTGCTCGGACTGCTGCTGGCCAACGCGGCCGGGCAGCGCTACGACGACCTGCTGGCCGCCCGGGGGAGGGCGGCGGACTGACGGCACGGCCGTGCCCCGGGCGGTGGTCACCGCCCGGGGCACGCTTCACCAGGCCAGCCGGCCAGCCGGCCAGCCGGTCAGCCGGTCAGCCAGGTTAGCCAGGTCAGCGGTTGCCGCCCGCCGGCGGCAGCTGGGCCTGGATCTGGCTCATCACCGTGCTGTCGGCGAGGGTGGTGGTGTCGCCGACCTCGCGGCCCTCGGCGATGTCGCGCAGCAGACGGCGCATGATCTTGCCGGAGCGGGTCTTCGGCAGCTCGCCGACCACCTTGACCTGCTTCGGCTTGGCGATCGGGCCGAGCGTGCGGCCGACGTGCGCGCGCAGCTCCTCGACCAGCTCCGGGCTCTCGGTGGCGCCGCCGCGCAGGATCACGAAGGCGACGATGGCCTGGCCGGTGGTGGCGTCCGCGGCGCCGACCACGGCGGACTCGGCCACCGACGGGTGGCCGACCAGGGCCGACTCGACCTCGGTGGTGGAGATGTTGTGGCCCGAGACGAGCATGACGTCGTCGACCCGGCCGAGCAGCCAGATGTCGCCGTCCTCGTCCTTCTTGGCGCCGTCACCGGCGAAGTAGCGGCCCTCGAAGCGCGACCAGTAGGTGTCGATGTAGCGCTGGTCGTCGCCCCAGATGGTGCGCAGCATGGACGGCCACGGCTCGGTGATCACCAGGTAGCCGCCGGAGCCGTTCGGGACCTCGTTGGCATCGTCGTCGACCACGGTGGCCGCGATGCCCGGCAGGGCGCGCTGGGCCGAGCCAGGCTTGGTCTCGGTGACGCCCGGCAGCGGGCTGATCATCATGGCGCCGGTCTCGGTCTGCCACCAGGTGTCCACGATCGGGGTCTTGCCGGCGCCGATGTGCTCGCGGTACCAGATCCAGGCCTCGGGGTTGATCGGCTCGCCGACGCTGCCCAGCACCCGCAGCGAGGACAGGTCGAACTTCGCGGGGATGTCGTCGCCCCACTTCATGAAGGTGCGGATCGCGGTCGGCGCGGTGTAGAGGATCGTCACGCCGTACTTCTGGACGATCTCCCAGAACCGGCCCTGGTGCGGGGTGTCCGGGGTGCCCTCGTAGATGACCTGGGTGGCGCCGTTGGAGAGCGGGCCGTAGACGATGTACGAGTGGCCGGTGACCCAGCCGATGTCGGCGGTGCACCAGTAGACGTCGGTCTCCGGCTTGAGGTCGAAGACCGCGTGGTGGGTGTAGCTGGCCTGGGTGAGGTAGCCGCCCGAGGTGTGCAGGATGCCCTTGGGCTTACCGGTGGTGCCCGAGGTGTAGAGGATGAACAGCGGGTGCTCGGCGTCGTGAGCCTCGGGGGCGTGCTCGGTGGACTGGCGCGCGGTGATCTCGTGCCACCACACGTCGCGACCCTCGGTCCAGGAGACCTCCTGCCCGGTGCGGCGGATCACCAGGACGTGCTCGACGCCGTCGACCTTGGTGAGCGCCTCGTCGATGGCCGGCTTGAGCGCGGACGGCTTGCCGCGCCGGTAGCCGCCGTCGGCGGTGATGACGAGCTTGGCCTGGGCGTCCTCGATGCGGGAGGCGACGGCGTCGGCGGAGAAGCCGCCGAAGACCACCGAGTGGGTGGCGCCGATCCGGGCACAGGCGAGCATCGCGACGACCGCCTCGGCGATCATCGGCAGGTAGACCGCGACCCGGTCGCCCTTGCGGACGCCGAGCTCCAGCAGCGCGTTGGCGGCCTGCGAGACCTCGTCCTTGAGCTGGGCGTAGGTGATCGAACGGCTGTCGCCGGGCTCGCCCTCGAAGTGGATCGCGACCCGGTCGCCGAGGCCGGCCTCGACGTGGCGGTCGACGCAGTTGTAGGCCACGTTGAGCTTGCCGTCGGCGAACCACTTGGCGAAGGGCGGGTTGGACCAGTCCAGCGTCTCGGTCGGCTCGACGGCCCAGCTGAGGCGGCGGGCCTGCTCGGCCCAGAAGCCCAGGCGGTCCTCGGAGGCCTGCGCGTACGCGGCCGCGGTGACGTTGGCGGCGGCGGCGAGCTCTGCCGGCGGGGCGAATCGCCGCTCCTCCTTGAGTAGGTTGGCCAGGCTCTCGTTGCTCAACGCGCACTCCTCATCGAGTCATGATCGGAGACGATCCCGTGCGTGGGGATTGTCCCGTGTGTCCCAGCGCACAGCTCACCAGGCGAATGGGGCACTTGACAAGAGGCTCCGGATAATTGGTGTAGACCTTTGACCGACACTCGAACGGCGCGTCGTGGGGGGGGCCGCCCCCCCCGGGGGGGGGGGCCGCCCCCCCCGGCGGGGGGGGGGGGGCGCCCCCCCCCGCCCCCCCCGCGCCCCGCCCCCCCCCCCCCCCCCCCCCCCCCCCCCCCCCCCCCCCCCCCCCCCCCCCCCCCCCCCCGGAGGGCCCGTGCCCCGGCCCGCCCGGCGGGGACACGGGCCCGGCTCTCAGGCGGCCAGCTGGGGGCCGTCCGCGTCGTCGTCGGCGTCGTCGGCGGGAACCCGGCCGCCCTCATTCACCCGTTCGGGCGTGTCGCCCGCCACCGGCGCCGTCCCGGTCGGCCCTGTCCCGTCGGCCGTGGTCCTGGCCGGCGCCGTCCCGATGCGCGCCTCGACCGGACTGAACGTCCCTTCGGCCCGGTCGAGCACGTAGGCCTGGGCGGTCGCGAAGTCGAAGTACATCCCGACCAGCCGCAGGGTGCCCTCCTCCACCCGGCGCTCCACGGCCGGGTTGGCCAGCAGTTGGTCCAGTTGCTGGACGACGTTGGTGATGCAGAGCTGCTCCACCAGGTCCACCACCGGCCGCGCGTCGAACCCGGCGGGGGCCCGGCGGAGCCGGTCCAGCGAGCCGCGACCGTTGCGCAGCCAGCGGGCCAGTGGGGTGGGTGGCCCGGGGCGCTCGTGCACGCCGTCCAGCAGGGCCTTCATCGCGCCGCAGCCGGAGTGGCCGCAGATCGTGATCGAGCCGACCTCCAGGACCTCGACCGCGTACTGCACGGCGGCCGCCACCGAGTCGTCGGCCGCGCCGGGCTCATACGGGGCCGGCACCAGATTGCCGACGTTGCGGACGGTGAACAGGTCCCCCGGGCCGCTGTTGGTGATCATGCTGGTGACCATCCGCGAGTCCGCGCAGGTCAGGAAGAGCTGGGAGGGCGTCTGTCCCTCCCGGGCCAGCCGGGCGAGTTCGGGCCGGATCAGCGGGGCGGTGTGCTGTTGGAACACCCGGACGCCGTCCAGCAGCCGGCCGTGCGGATCCTCCTGCTGCTCGATGCAGTGGTGGCCGACCCAGGGCGTCCAGGCCCGGCAGCGGTGCGGGCCGGGTGAACTGCCGGCCCGGACGGTGCCGTCGGGGTCGAGCACCTCGTCGTCCCTGCGGCGCGTCACCATCGCGACCCGGCCGCCCGCGGCCTGGTGGCCCGTCCGCCAGCTGTGCAGCGTCTCGTACGCGGCGTGGTCCAGGAAGGAGCCGTCGTGGACCACGGTGACCTCGGCGCGGGACGGGATCCCGGCCAGCGCCCGGCTCAGCCGCGGTACGGCGGTGAAGGTGAGCGGCCCGTGCGTCTGGACGGTGACCGCGCCGTCCGGGCCGGCCAGCACGTCCACGTGGGCGCGGGTCAGCCGGTGGAGCGCGAGCAGCACGGCGGTGCCGGCGCCGAGCGCGACGCCCCACAGCACGCCGAGCGCCACCACGCCGAGCACGGTGGTCAGGTAGACCGGGAACTCGCGGTGCCGGTGCACGTTGCGGATGTGCGCGAAGCTGACCATCTGCAGCCCGACCACCAGCACCAGCGCCGCCAGCGCGGCCAGCGGGATCCGGCGCAGCCCGCCGGTCAGCGCCAGCGCGGCGGCGAGCACCCAGACGCCGTGCAGCACCGAGGACCACCTGGTCTGGCCGCCGGCCCGCACGTTGGCGGTGCTGCGGACGGCGCCGCCGGCGATGGGCAGCCCGCCGACCAGCCCGCTGACCAGGTTGGCCAGGCCTTGGCCGCGCAGTTCGCGGTCGAGGTCGCCGGTACGTCGGGACATCCGGTCGACCGCGACGGCGGACAGCAGCGACTCCACGCTGGCGACGGCGGTGACGGTGAGGACGGCGGCCAGCACCCCGGCCAGCGGGCCGTGCGGCAGTGCGGGCACGAGGGCGTGCGGCTGCCAGGCGGGCAGCCCGATGTGGGCCAGCCGCAGGTCCAGGGCCAGGGCGAGCGCGGTCGCGGTGGCGACGGCGGCCAGCGGGCCCGGCACCTTGGTCAGCTTGGCGCCGAACTCGCCCGCACGGCCGGGGAGTCGGCCGAGTCGGGGCCAGCCCAGCAGGACGGCCACGGTCACCGAGCCGACCAGCAGCGCGGGCGGGTGCGGCCCGGCCAACTGGCCCGGCAGCGCGAGGAGGTTGGCGAGCGCGGAGCTCTGCGGGGAGCCGCCGAGGACGACGTGCAACTGCGCGATGGCGATGGTGAGCCCGACCCCGGCCAGCATGCCGTGCACGATGGCGGGCGAGACGGCGAGCGCGGTCCGGGCCACCCGGCGCACGCCGAGCAGGAGTTGGAGCAGCCCGGCGGCGAGGGTGATGGCGCAGGTGGCCCGCCAGCCGTACTGGACGATCAGTCCGGCGGTGATCACGGTCAGCGCGGCCGAGGGGCCGCTGACCTGGAGCGGGGTGCCGCCGAACAGCCCGACGACGATGCCGCCGATGGCCGCGGCGGCGAGGCCGGCGGTGAGCGGGGCGCCGGTGGCGAGCGCGATGCCGAGGGAGAACGGCACGGCGATCAGGAAGACCACCAGGGAGGCGGAGAGGTCCTGGGCCCAGCGGGCTCTGGTGCCGGGGCCCGGTGGTGCGTGGTCGGTGGTGTCGGAGGCGATGGGGGCGCTGGAGATGTCGAGGGTCATTGTCTTCCCGTCTGTCCGGGGGAACGAACGCAGTCAGGTCCGGCGGTGGGTCCGGGGTGGGGCTCCGGGGCGGATCGGCTGTCGTGGGTCGCGACGGTGTGGCGGGATGGCGTGGGCGCGGCGGGGAGTGCGGGTGTCACCGGCCGGACCTTGACCATCAGGGCCCGCCAGGGGCCTGGGCGAGGTGCGGGACGTCTCGCCGAGGGCCGTCGGGACGGACCATCAAGACTCGGTAAACCGAGGGTAATGAAAGCTTTGCACAGCGTCATTCCGGGAGGGAAGGGGAAAACCCCCTGATTCACCCCATTGGGTGGTGTTCGAACCGCTGGGAATCTGCAAGTGGCGCCGGGCGGGCCGGGCATGCGGAACGGGCCGTGGCCCTCCCCGGGGAAGGGGGGAGGGCCACGGCCCGTTCGGGCGGAGCGGCGTCAGGCGCGCGCGCCCGCCGGGGCGGGCCGCTCGCCGCCGGTCGCGAGCCCGCCCAGCACGAAGGCCTCGTCCACCTGGGTCGCGAGGTCGACGCCGACCTTGGCGCTGGCCCAACTCTCCGCGTTGCGCAGGTGGAACAGCACGGCCTGCTCGGTGTAGCGGCGCACGTCCCGCTGCCCGTACGCGGCCTCGGCCTCGGCCCGCAGCTCCTCCAGGACGGCCCGGTTGGCCGGCTCCAGCGACTTCAGCGGCGGCTCGGCGCCCTGCTCCAGTCGGCGCACCCAGTCCGAGTGCCCGAAGGTGGTGAGCAGGTCGTCGCCGACCTCGCGGCGCAGGAACGCCAGGTCGTCCGGGCCCTGCACCTTGTTGCCGATCACCCGCAGCCGGACGCCGAAGTCGTGGGCGTAGTCCTTGTACTGGCGGTAGACGGAGACGCCCTTGCGGGTCGGTTCGGCCACCAGGAAGGTCAGGTCGAAGCGGGTGAACAGGCCGGAGGCGAAGGAGTCCGAGCCCGCCGTCATGTCGGTGACCAGGTACTCGTCGGGGCCGTCCAGCAGGTGGTTGAGTAGCAGTTCCACCGCGCCGACCTTGGAGTGGTAGCAGGCCACGCCGAGGTCCTCCTCGGTGAAGGCGCCGGTCGCCAGCAGTCGGACCGAGCCCTCGTCCAGGGCGATCGGGCGGGCGCAGGCGGCGTAGACCGGGTTCTCCTCGACGATCCGCAGCAGGCGCGAACCCCGGCCGGGCGGCGTGGTTTTGATCATCTCGTCGGCCGAGCGGATCAGCGGGTTGCTGCCGCGCAGGTACTCCTTGATCTCCGGCAGGTGCGCGCCGAGCGAGGGCAGCTGCGCGGCCTGGGCGTCCGTCAGCCCCAGGGCCGGGCCGAGGTGCTGGTTGATGTCGGCGTCGACGGCGATGACCGGCCGGCCCGCGGCGGCCAGATGGCGGATGAACAGTGCGGACAGCGTGGTCTTCCCGCTGCCGCCCTTGCCGACGAAGGCGATCTTCATCTGGGACTCCGGCTCTCGCTCTGGGCCCGCGCTCGGGCCGCCTGCTCAGGGGTCGCGCATGCCGAGGCGCCCCTAATTGGAAATCGTTATCGTCTCCGATAGTGGCCATGCTAGCCGGGGTTTGGGCCTCCTCGGCGAAGGGAAGTGAGGATTGCCTCTAACGGGTGATCCGGGGTTGCTGTTCCGGGAGGGGCCAGCTGTTCATTACTCTCGGGTAGGTGAGCACTGGAACAGATCCCCTCGCCCCGCTGGCCCAGCTCCCCGGGGTGCCCGACGCCGTGGCCGAGGTCCGCAAGGCCGTCGACCGGCTCTACGGCCACCGGGTGATGCGCCGCCGCGCGGCCGAGGTCACCTCCGAGTCCGCGCTGCGCGGCGCCCGCGCGTCGGCGGCGCTGGCCGGGGCGGACTGGCCGTTGGAGGAGGTCCGGCGCCGCAGCGACTTCAGCGCGGACACCGAGGCCCGGACCGTCGGCGCGGCCCTGCGGATCGCCGCCGAGGCCGGCCAGCTGCTCAGCATCTGGCGGCACTCGCCGCTCCAGGTGCTGGCCCGGCTGCACCTGCTCGCCGTCGGCGACGGCGAGCCGTCCGCCGGGCGGCCCCGCCGCGCGGGCGAAGGCGTCGAGGACCTGTTCCCGCTGGAGCTCGAGCCGGTGGAGAGCGTCGAGACCGTCCGGGTGGACGAGCCGCTGCCCGCGCTGCCGCCCGCCCCGGGCGCCGAGGAGGTCGCGGCCCGGCTCGACCAGCTCTCCCGGCTGCTGGTGGCGCGCGCCGAGGGCCAGGGCGTGGGGACGCCGGCCCTGGTGGTCGCCTCCGTGGTGCACGGCGAACTGCTCGCGCTGCGGCCGTTCGGCGCGTACAACGGCGTGATCGCGCGGGCCGCCCAGCGGATCGTGCTGCTCGCCGAGGGGCTCGACCCGAAGTCGATCTGCCCGGCCGAGGTCGGTCTGGCGGAACTCGGCACCGACGCCTACCGGCGGGCCCTGGCCGGCTACCTGGCGGGCACGCCCGAGGGGATGGCGGCCTGGATCGCGCACTGCGGCCGGGCGCTGCGGCTCGGTGTGCGGGAGAGCACGGCGGTCTGCGAGGCGATGCAGCGCGGGATGGTCTGAGCGGGATGGTCTGAGCGGGCGCGGGGCGGCCCGGAGCGCGCGGAGCGGCCGGAGGGGCGCGCGGTCCGGGAGTCGCGCGGTCCGGGAGTCGGGCGGTCCGGGAGTCGCGCCGGGCACGAAAATGCGGCGGCACCTGATCCTGACTGGTGCCGCCGCTGGTGCAGATACCGGGTGACCATGCATGCACCGGAATTGCTGATCAGACGGGGATCCTGCCCGTTCGTCTGGTCCAGCGGCCCGACAGCGGGTCGGCTGCATGTGGGTGCTCGGACATCTGTACACGCGGTCCGTGGGGCCTTAACTGCGTTGTCGGTTTGACCTCTTCGGGTCCTGACCGGGTCTCGCGGGCCGTGCTTCATTTGTATCGCGTTTCGGGCGAAAGGGGAACCCGAAAAGAGAACTCTGTGCTGATTGCCCGATTTGCCTGCGTTGTGGGGCCCGCAGTGGGTGGCCTGTGGGCCGCGCCTGTGAGCCGTGCCTGCGGGGGTGTCCTGCGGTGGGTGGCTCAGGCCGCCGGGCGGCGTCGGCGGGCCAGGTACCAGATGACCCCGGCGGTCACGGCCGCCGCCCCGATCGCCACGGCCGTCAGCGCCGAGCCGCTCGGCGCGGAGAACTCCGGGAGTCGCCGCCGCAGTTCCACCGGCCGGTCGAAGACCAGCACCGGCCACTCCCGGGCCTGCGCCTCCTTCCGCAGCGCGCGGTCGGGATTGACCGCCGACGGGTGGCCGACGGCCTCCAGCAGCGGCAGGTCGGTGGAGGAGTCGCTGTAGGCGTAGGACGCGGCCAGGTCGTAGCCCTCGGACTCGGCCAACTCCCGGATGGCGGCGGCCTTGTTCTCGGCGTAGGCGTAGTACTCGATCTCGCCGGTGTAGCAGCCGTCCTCGACCTTGAGCCGGGTGGCGATCACGTGGTCCGCGCCGAGCAGCGCGCCGATCGGCTCGACCACCTCGGAGCCCGAGCTGCTGACGATCACCACGTCCCGCCCGGCCGCGTGGTGCTGCTCGATCAGCGAGGCGGCCTCGTCGTAGATGATCGGGTCGATCAGGTTGTGCAGCGTCTCCGCGACGATCTCGCGGACCTGCTGGACGTTCCAGCCCCGGGTGAGCGAGGAGAGGTACTCGCGCATCTTCTCCATCTGGTCGTGGTCCGCGCCGCCGACCAGGAAGACGAACTGGGCGTACGCGCTGCGCAGTACGGCCCGACGGTTGATCAGGCCGCCCTGGTAGAACGGGCGGCTGAAGGCCAGCGCGCTCGACTTGGCGATGATGGTCTTGTCCAGGTCGAAGAAGGCCGCCGTGCGCGGCCCGCCCGGCCTGGGGCGCACGGGTGAGCGGGTCTGCGCGGGCCCGGTGGCCTCGCCCGGGGACTCGTCGGCGTGGTCGTCGGCGTTCTCGGTGGTGTCCACGGGAACCGAGGATAGAGGGAGCCGCAAAACAGGCCGCCATTCGGTGTACTCGTGGGCGTGCGGGTTTGTGTTTCTGGCCGCTCGGGTACACCATGGAAGTCACGGATCGTTCGCGACCGTGCTAACCCGGTCCGGCTCCTCCCCCCCGAGTCGGGCTGTGGATAGACGACCCCCGCTCTCCCCCCCGGCGGGGGTCGTCGCACGTCCGGGGCCATTTTCAGGGCCTGAAGGCCCTTCGCGGCGAGCGCCGCGGCCGCCCCGCCGACGGTGTACAGGGGGTGTCGACACCCTGGTCCACTGACCACCTTTCGTCACTCTGCGTCGCTGTTTGCTCATGGCTGCCCGTGGCGCTTCGGCCGGTTCCGATCGGTGGGCCGGGCTGCGGCGGGCCGTCCGAGTGGCGGCCGGGGAGTGCCCGCCGGGATGGTCGGCCGGGGCGCGGCGGGCTTCCGGTTCATCTCCGTGATCCCCGATCGTCAATTCTTTGACGATTAATCCCCCGCCCGGGTGAACGTTTTCCTCCACAGCCCATGAGTTGTCCACAGGGATTCGCAACGTGGATGACGGAATCCCGATCTCCCCCCACCGTGATGGTCGGCGGCGGTCGCCGGGCGGATCTCATCTCCCTCTCTCCCAGGAGGTCTGCCGGGCGGCCGCTCGCCGGAACCGTCCGACGCGCGCCCCGGACCGCCCCTGGCGGCCGTCGGCGCAGAGGGGAGCCCGCCATGTCGACGCCGATCGCCGACCACGCCACCACCGAAGGGCCCGGGGCCACCGGCCCGCTCGTCGTCACCGAGGACGAGGGCCTGGCCGAGCACCTGCTGCGGCTCTGCGCGGCCGCCGGCACCGAACCGAGGCTGATCCGGGGCGCACCACCGCCGCGCGAGCTCTGGGAGGGCGCCTCACTGGTGTTGGTCGGGGACGACCAGGCCGCCCGGTGCGCAGGGCTCGGCCGGCGCGGCGGGGTGCTGCTGCTCGGGCTGGACCTCGACGACGCCGGGGTGTGGGTCAGAGCCGTCCAACTCGGCGCCGAGCACGTGCTGTTCCTCCCCGACGCCGAGGCCTGGCTGCTCGACCGGATCGCCGACGCGGCCGAGGGCGTCGGCTCCCCGGCGCTCACCGTCGCCGTGCTCGGCGGCCGGGGCGGGGCCGGGGCCTCGACCCTGGCCTGCGCCCTCGCGGTCACGGCCGCGCGGGCGGGGCGGCGGACGATGCTCATCGACGGCGATCCGCTGGGCGGCGGCCTCGACATCCTGCTCGGCGGCGAGGCGGCCCGCGGGCTGCGCTGGCCCGATCTGGCCGGTTCGCGCGGGCGGGTCAGCGGGGCCGAACTGGCCAGGGCGCTGCCGGTGCTCAAACGGCTCTCCGCGCTGTCCTGCCTGTCCTGGGACCGCGGTGACACCCTGACCGTGCCACCGGAAGCCATGCGCAGCGTGCTGGCCGCCTCCCGGCGGCGCGGCGGGCTGGTCGTCGTCGACGTGCCGCGCCACCTCGACGCGGCCGCCGGGCAGGCGCTGGAGCAGTCCGACCTGGCGCTGCTGGTGGTGCCGGCCGAACTGCGCGCGGTGGCCGCCGCCGACCGGGTCGCTGCGGCCGCCCGGATGCGGCTCGGGGACGTCCGGGCGGTGGTGCGGTCACCGCGCGCCTTCGGACTCCCGGCCCACCGGATCGCCCGCGGGCTGCGGCTGGAGCTCGCCGGGGAGTTGGAGCCGGAGCCCGGGCTGGCGGAGGACGTCGAGAAGGGCGTCCCGCCCGGGATCCGGGACGGCGGCCCGCTCGCGCGTTTCTGCGAGACCTTCCTGGACGAGGTGCTGCCGCCGGTGCCGGCGGTCGGAGGAGGTGTGTACTGATGGTCCGTCTACGCAGAACAGGCCCCACCGTGCGGGCGGGGGGCGGTCCGAAGGGCCGGGGAGACGGTGCGCGGGAGCAGCGGCCGCTCAGGAGCGTGCCGCCGCCCGGCGGGCCGCCCGAGGCGCCGCGCCACCCCTGCCCGTACGGGCGCACCGCCCGGGAGGAGCGGACGGCGGAACTGGTGGACGCGGTCCGGCTGCGGCTGGCCGAGTCGGGTGCGGCCCCGACGGCGGGGTCGGTCGCGGCCGTGCTGCGGGCCACCCGGCCGCCGCTCGGCGGGGACGAGGTCCTGGACACCGTGCGCTCGCTGCGCGCCGAACTGGTGGGTGCGGGCCCGCTGGAGCGGTTGCTGGCGGCGCCCGACGTCACGGACGTCCTGGTGAACGGTCCGGACGAGGTGTGGGTCGACCGTGGCGGCGGCCTGCACCGGGCCACCGGAATCCGGTTCGCCGACGCCGAGGCGGTACGGCGGCTGGCCCACCGGCTGGCCACCGCGGCCGGGCGGCGGCTGGACGACGCGCGGCCCTGGGTGGACGCCCGGCTGCCGGACGGCACTCGCCTGCACGCCGTGCTGCCGCCGATCGCGGCCGGCTGCACGCACATCTCGCTGCGGGTCTGCCGGCCCAGGCCGTTCACGCTCGATGAGTTGGTGGCGGGCGGGGCGCTGCCGCCGGAGGGCGCCGGCCTGCTGGCCGGCATCCTGCGGGCCAGGCTGTCGCTGCTGGTGTCTGGCGGGACGGGCACGGGCAAGACCACGCTGCTCGCGGCCTTGCTCGGCCTGGTCGGGCCGGAGGAACGGATCGTCATCGCGGAGGACTCCGCCGAACTGCGGCCGGCCCATCCGCACGTGGTCCGGTTGCAGAGCAGACCGCCCAACCAGGAGGGGCTGGGCGAGCTCACGTTGCGGGACCTCGTCCGGCAGGCGCTGCGGATGCGCCCGGACCGGCTGGTGATCGGGGAGGTTCGCGGGGCCGAGGTGTCGGACCTGCTGGCCGCGCTGAACACCGGGCACGAAGGCGGCTGCGGCACGGTGCACGCCAACACGGCGGCGGACGTGCCGGTCCGGCTGGAGGCGCTGGGCTCGCTCGCCGGGCTCGACCGGCCCGCGCTGCACAGCCAACTCCGGTCCGCGCTGGACCTGGTGGTGCACCTGGTCCGGGAGCCGGGTTCGGGGCGCCGCCGGGTGGCGCAGATCCACACGCTGGCTGCCGGTCGTGACGGCCTGGCCGTCACGACCCCGGCGGTGGAGTTCCCGGCGGCGGGCGGCCTGGTCCCCGGGGCGGGCTGGGAGCGGCTGGTCGGGCTGCTGGCGGTGCGCGGGGTGTCGCTCGGGGCGGGGCCGACGTGACGGCGGCGGTGGCCGGGTTGGCGGGTGCGGCCGTGCGGGCGGCGGAGCTGGCGTTCGTGCTGCTGCTGGGCGGGTGTGCGGCGGGCGCCCTGGCGCTGCTCGGGGTGTGGAACAGGAAAGACCGACGACCGGGAGGGTCCTGACGTGATGAGTGATCAGAGTTCGTTCTGCTGGGTTGTGGTGCTGTGCCTGGTGGCCGTCGCCGGGTGGCGTGCGGTGCAGGAGCAGTTGCCGGGCGGGCGGCGGTACAGGCTGGTGCTGGCCGGCAGTGGGCCCCCTCCCGTTCCGGCGCCGGGCCCGCCGGCGGCGGCCGAGGGGCGTGCCCGGCCGCGAGCGTCCGACTGGCTGGCGCCCGAACTGCTGCTCCTGCCCGTGGGGTTGGCCGTCGGGCAGGCGGCCTCCTCGCCGGTTCCGGTGCTCGCCGCCGGGCTGGCCGTACTGCCGCTGCGGCGGTGGCGGCTGCGGCGTCGCGTGGCGGTGGAGTCCGGGCGGCGGGCGGCCGCCGTGGTGGAGCTCTGCGCAGGGCTGGCGGGGGAGTTGCGCAGCGGGGCGACGCCGGAGCAGGCGCTGCACCTGGTCACGGCCCGCCTCGCGGCCGACCCGGACGGGCTGCGCCGGCTCGGCGAGGAGCCGGTGGCGCGGCTCGCGGCGGGCCGGTACGGCGGGGACGTGCCCGCCGCGCTACACCTGCTCGCCGAACTGCCGGGCGGGAGCGGGGCGTCGGCGATCGCGGCCTGCTGGCGGGTCGCCTCCGACGGCGGGTCGGGGCTGGCCGTCGCGCTGGACCGGGTGGCGGAGGCGCTGCGCGGCGAGCGGGCGCTGGCGGAGGAGATCGCCGGGGAACTGGCGGGGCCGCGGACCACGATCGCAGTCCTGGCCGCCCTGCCGGCCGCCGGGCTGCTGCTGGGGGCGGCGCTCGGGGCCCGGCCGGTGGACGTCCTGCTCCACACGCCGGCCGGGCTGGGGTGCCTCGCGGCGGGGGCGGCACTGGAGGGTCTGGGCGTGCTCTGGACGGCGCGCATCGTCCGGTCGGCGGCCCGGGGCGCCCTGGAGGCGCCCCGGCGGGTTCCCGGGGCGCGGGGTGGTGGCGGCGGGAGCTGCGGGCTCTCACGGGTACGGACGCGGACGCGGGTGCGGGCGGAGGTGGTGTCGGGGTGATCCGGGGAGCCGGGTGGGCGGTCGTCGGAGGTCCGGTGATGGTGGCCGTTGTGGTGCTGGCGCGTGGGTGGGTGCGGCAACGGCGGGCGTTCGGTCGGGTGTTGGCGCGGGTGCCGTCGAGAGTGGGGTCGGGGTCGGGAGCGGGGGCGGGTGCGGGGCCGGGTGTGCGAGCGGGGCCGCTGACTTCGGACGGCGGCGGCGGGTGTTGGCGGCCGGTGGCCCTGGCAGCGGGCGCCGGGGTCGGTGCGGCGGTGCTGCTCGGCGGCGCCGTCGGGGTGGCCGTCGGGGCACTGGTGGCGGCGGGCGTGCACCGGTGGTCGGCCCGGGCGCGCTCCCCGACGGAGCGACGGGCGATCCTGGAGGAGGAGCTGCTGGACAGGCAACTCCCGCTGAGTGCGGAGCTGTTGGCGGCCTGCCTCGGTTCGGCGGCCTCGCCCTCGGCGGCGGTGTCGGCGGTCGGGCGGAGCGTGGGGGCGCCGATGGGGCCCCGACTGGTCGCGATCGGTGCCGAACTGGCCCTGGGCGCACCGCCGGAACTGTGCTGGAGCCGCCTGGGCGAGCAGCACCCGTCGCTGGCCCCGCTGGCCCGTTGCCTGGTCCGGACGAGCCTCGGCGGGGCTCCGGCGGCCGGGCCCTTGATCGGGCTCGCGCAGGGGCGGCGGACGGCGGCCGCCCGGGCGGCCCACGTCCGGGTCCGCCGGGCGGGGGTGCTCGCCACCGCTCCGCTCGGGCTCTGCTTCCTCCCGGCCTTCGTCCTGATCGGCGTGGTGCCGGTCGTCATCGGCCTCACCACCCGCTTCGCCCAGGGCGGGTGAACGAGGGGCCGTGCCAGGCGGATCGGCGGCGGAGCCGTTGGCGGCAGGGACGTTGCTGGCACCGGGGGCGTCGCCATGTCGGAGACATCGGTATTTCGTTGACAGGAGAGACTCATGACCGCAGTGATCGCAACGAGGCCCGGCAGTGGGCGCCCGCTCCGGCAGGTGCCCGGGGTGTGGCGGCGCAGGAGCCGCCGGGCGGCCCGCCGGATGTGCGGGATGGCCCGGAACCGGGGCCGGTCGGACGCCGGGATGACCACGGCGGAATACGCCGTCGGCACCTTGGCCGCGTGCGCCCTCGCGGCCGGGCTGTACAAGGTGGTGACCAGCGACACCATCATGGGGGCGCTGACCGACGCACTGGAACGGGCGCTTCATGCGACCTAGCGACCGTCCGCAAACGCCCGACTGCGCGGCGGCATCGGGGCACGGGTCTCGCCGTGTTGTCGTCGATCGCCCGACGGCCCCCAGCCCTCGACCGGGAGGCGCCACCACCGCATCGTGCCCCTCCTCCGCCGTGCGGTGCACGGACCCCGACACCGTCGCGCCCGACCTCCGGGCGGATGACGGGACGTCGAGGACTCGACCGGGTCGGGCGGCGGCAGGTGGTGGCGGGCGGGTGTGGTCGCTGCGGCCGGGCCGTCGCGGCGATGCGGGCTTCGTCACGGCGGAGACCGCGGTGGCCCTGCCGGCACTCGTCCTGCTCGCGGCGATGCTGATCTGGGGCGTGCTGGCGGCGGCCGCACAGATCCGCTGCGTGGACGCGGCCCGGGTCGGGGCCAGGGCGGCCGCACGCGGGGAGGCGGACGCCGCCGAACTCGCCCGCGCGGCCGCGCCGCCAGGGGCACAGGTGCGGGTGGCGGTGGCGGCGGACGTGGTGCGGGTGGAGGTGGACGCGCCGTGCGGGGCGCCGGGCAGGCTCGGCGGGCTGCTCGCCGTACGGCTGGGCGCGGCCGCGGTGGCGGCGAGGGAGGACACCCTCGTGGGGGTCACGGGAGGTGCGGGAGCCGTGGGAATCGCGGGAGGTGGTGGTTCATGGCCGTCCTGACCGGGGTGCGGTCGGCGGCGCGGCGGTGGGCGAGGGCGCGTACCGCCCGGGCGGCCGCCGTCGGCGGGCACGGGCCGGACGCCGGCTCGGCGACGGTCTGGCTGCTCGCCCTGGCGATGCTCGGCACGGCGGTCTTCGCCGGGACGATGGCGGTCGGAGCGGTGGTCGCCGCGCGGCACCGGGCCGAGTCGGCCGCCGACCTGGCGGCCCTCGCGGCCGCGGACCGGCTGCTGCTGGACCCGGACGGCGGGTGCGGGCGGGCCGTGGGGATCGCTGCCGCGCAGGGCGCGGGTCTGGTGTCCTGCGCGGTGGACCGGGCAGGGGACGCCGTCGCGGTGGTGGCCGAGGTGACGGTCGGCGGGCTACCGGCGCGCCTGTCGGTCGGCCCGGCACGGGCGAGGGCCCGGGCCGGACCGGTGCGGGCCGCGGTCACCGCCGCCGAGGACGGTCTCGACGGGCCGTCCGGCGGGTCGGCGGTGGGCTCATGAGCCGGTCGGCGGCCCACCGTCCGCGCCCGGCTCGGGCTTCGCTCCGGAGTCCGCCTCGGGGGCTGCTTCGGATCCCGCTTCGGATCCCGCTTCGGAGTCCGCTGACGGGTTTGTTGAGGGAGCCGCCGTTCCGGAGTCCGTCCCGGGGTCCGCTTCGGAGTCCGCTGAGGGGCTCGCTGAGGGGCCCGCCGCCCTGGCGCCTGCCGTCTCGGGGGCGCCGGCCAGCAGGACGTCCAGGAGCCGGACGGCTGCGGCCTTGTCCAGCGGCTCGTTCCCGTTGCCGCACTTGGGCGACTGGACGCAGGACGGGCAGCCGCGCTCGCACTCGCAGGAGGCGATCGCCTCGCGGGTGGCCGTCAGCCACGCGATGGCCCGCTGGAAACCGCGTTCGGCGAAGCCGGCCCCGCCCGGGTGGCCGTCGTAGACGAACACGGTGGGTAGTTCGGTGTCGGGGTGCAGCGGGACGGAGACGCCGCCGATGTCCCAGCGGTCGCAGGTGGCGAACAGCGGCAGCAGCCCGATCGAGGCGTGTTCGGCGGCGTGGGCGGCGCCGGGCAGCCGGTCGAGCGGGACGTCCGCGTCCAGCAGCTGGTCCTCGGTGACGGACCACCAGACCGCGCGGGTGCGCAGCGTGCGGGGCGGCAGGTCGAGCTTGCTCTCGCCCATGATCTCCCCGGTGGAGATCCGCTTCCGGAGGTAGCCGACCACCTGGTTGACCACCTCCACCGAACCGAAGCTGAGTCGGCCCTCGCCCCAGGGAACGGTGGTGTCGGTGTCGAGCACGGAGATGGAGGTGATGTCGCGGGCGGCCGTGGTGTACGGCGGGTCGGCCGGTTCGACCAGGGCGACCGAGTCCTCCAGGTCGAGTTCCCGGACCAGGAAGGTGCGGCCCTGGTGCAGGTGGACGGCCCCGGTGTGGACGGTGGTGTGGGCGGCCGCGGCGTCCACTGTGCCGAGCAGGCGGCCGGTGTCGGCCTCGACGATCTGCACCGGACTGCCGCCGCTGCCGCGCAGGTCGACGGCGTCGGCCGCGCGTTCGCGGCGGGTCCAGTACCAGGAGCCGTCGCTGCGCCGGCGCAGCAGGCCGCGCCGTTCCAGGACGGGCAGCAACGGTGCGGTGGAGGGGCCGAACAGCTCCAGGTCGGCGTCGGTGAGCGGGAGTTCGGCGGCGGCCGCGCACAGGTGCGGCGCGAGGACGTGGGGGTTGTCCGGGTCGAGCACGGTGGCTTCGACGGGCGCCGCGAACAGCGCCTCCGGGTGGTGCACCAGATAGGTGTCCAGCGGGTCGTCCCGGGCGATCAGGACGGCCAGCGCGCCCTGGGCCTCGCGGCCGGCCCGCCCGGCCTGCTGCCAGAGCGAGGCCCGGGTGCCGGGGTAACCGGCCATCAGGACGGCGTCGAGGCCGGAGACGTCGACGCCGAGCTCGAGAGCGGAGGTGGAGGCGAGTCCGAGCAACCGGCCGCTGTGCAGCGCGCGTTCCAGGGCCCGGCGTTCGTCGGCGAGGTAGCCGCCGCGGTAGGCGGCGACCCGGTCGGCGAGCGGCCGGCCGAGCTGGTCCTGGGCCTGGAGGGCGACGAGTTCGGCGGCGCGGCGGGAGCGGACGAAGACGACGGTGCGGGTCTGGCGCTCGACCAGGTCGGTCAGTAGCTGCGCGGCCTCGGCGGTGGCCGTGCGGCGGACGGGCGCGCCGTGCTCGCCGACGTTCTCGGTCAGCGGCGGCTCCCAGAGGCCGAAGACCATCGGCCCGCGCGGCGAGGCGTCCTCGGTGACCGCCCGGGCGGGCAGGCCGGTCAGGCGCTCGGCGGTGGCGGCCGGGTCGGCGGTGGTGGCGGAGGCGAGCAGGAAGGTGGGTGACGAACCGTAACGGGCGCAGACGCGACGCAGCCGCCGGAGCACCTGGGCGACGTGCGAGCCGAACACACCCCGGTAGCTGTGGCACTCGTCGACGACCACGTAGCGCAGCACCTTGAGGAAGGAGGCCCAACGGGCGTGGGCGGGCAGGATGCCGCGGTGCAGCATGTCCGGGTTGGTGAGCACGTACGAGGCGTACTGGCGGACCCACTCGCGTTCCTCGGGCGGGGTGTCGCCGTCGTAGAGGGCGGCCCGGACCCGGGGCGGGGCGAGTTCGGCGGCCCGGCGGCGCTGGTCGGCGGCCAGCGCCTTGGTCGGGGCGAGGTAGAGCGCGGTGGCGCCACGGCCGTTGCGGGCCTCCGTGCCGTCCAGCAGGTCGCTGAGCACCGGGGCCAGGTAGCCGAGCGACTTGCCCGAGGCGGTTCCTGTGGCGATCACCACAGTCTGACCGCTTTTGGCCAGTTTCATTGCTTCTGCCTGGTGCGCCCAGGGCTGCTCCACCCCGACGGCGAGCGCGGCGGCGACGATCTCGGGCCGGATCGACTCGGGCCAGGGCGCATAACGCGCAGGTCGGGCGGGAAGGTGCTCCGTATGGGTGAGCCGGTCGGACCGCCCCCGGCTGGTGGACAGGGTTGTGAGCAGTGCCTCGGGCAGGCTGTGTCGGGGCGGCATGAGGACCCAGTGTGTCACCGGCGTGACGCAGAATCGTCGTAAGCCATCGTGCGGGCATGGTCGCAGGTGGTTGAATGTGGCCGTGACGGCCGGATGGCCGTGGGTCGCAGCGCCGAGGCTTGCCACGCGTGGCTGGGCGCGGCCGGGCTCGCGACCATGCGGTGGCGGCCGGCCGGCCGAGGATCGCACATGACGTAGCAAGGCAAGGTGCTGGAGGTTCCGTGGACCTGTCCCTGTCGACCCGTTCAGTCGGCGATCGTACGGTCGTCGAGGTTGGCGGCGAGATTGATGTGTACACCGCCCCGAAGCTGCGGGAGCAGCTGGTCGAGCTCGTCAACGACGGCAAGTACCACCTCGTCGTCGACATGGAAGGCGTGGACTTCCTCGACTCGACCGGCCTCGGTGTGCTGGTGGGCGGTCTGAAGCGAGTGCGCGCCCACGAGGGCTCGCTGCGCCTGGTCTGCAACCAGGAGCGCATCCTGAAGATTTTCCGCATCACCGGCCTGACCAAGGTCTTCCCGATCCACACCTCGGTGGATGACGCGGTCAACGCGACCGACTGACGCGGCCGGGCCGGCCCGTGCCCGTGGAGGCCGGCCCGTTCGTTCCACGCGTCCGGGGTGCCGGGGCCTGCGGGCCCCGGTGCTTCCCGGCCGCCCCGGGGCCGGTTCCGCCGGCCCGCAGGGGCCGCATCGCCGGCCCCGGTCGGAGCACCCCGAAGGGGAGAGATGGCAACCGTCGAACTTCGATTCAGCGCGCTTCCGGAGCACGTGCGAACGGCCCGGCTGGTCGCCGCGGCCGTCGCGAGACGGGCGGGGGTCGACGAGTCGGTGCTCGACGAGGTGCGGCTCGCGGTCGGTGAGGCCTGTTCCCGCGCGGTCGGCCTGCACCAGCGCGGCGGCATCGGCGGCACGGTCCGGGTCGCGTTGACCGACCAGGAGAAGCGTTTCCTCATCGAGGTCGAGGACGAGGCCGGCCCCGCCGCCGTCCCGGCCCCGGGCGCCGCCGAGGCGGCGGACCCGGACGAGGACACCCTGGGCCTCGCCGTGATCACCGGTCTGGTCGAGGACCTGGAGGTCACCAACGGCGCGGACGGCGGCCTGATCCGGATGAGCTGGCCGGTCTCGGTCGAGTCCGTGGTGGTCTGAGGGCCCGACCTTCCGCGTGCCTTGCGCACCCCCAGTGGTCCAGCCGTTGGCCCGGTCCCTGGTCCAGTCCTCGGGCGTGCGTTGACAGATTGTTGAACCTGGCGGTTCGCTGCTTCCGGCGCGTCCGGGTCCGATCGGTGATCGGACCTGTCGCGCGAAGGAAGACCATGCGGATTCGCATTCTGCGGTCGGCCGGACAGGCCACCGCCACGCTGGAGGCCACACCCACCACCGAGGCGCTCTGGGCCGAGCTGTCGATCAGCTCCTCGGCGAGCACCTGGGGTGGGGAGGTCTACTTCGGCACGCCGGTCAGCGTGCCGCGCGAGGGCGACGCCCGGCAGGTCGTCGAGCCGGGCACGGTCGCGTTCCGGACCGACGGCGACAGCCTCGCGCTGCCCTACGGGCCGACGCCGATCGCCCACGACGGCGAGTGCCGACTGGCCGGCCCCTGCGACATCCTCGGTGGACTGGACGGGAACGCCCGGGTGCTGCGCACCGCCGGCCCGGCGATCCGATCCGCGTCGAGCGCGCCTGAGCGGGGCCGGGCACCCGCCGGGGCACCGAGGTCCGGGAACCGGGAAGCAGGCAGCGGACACCGGCCGTGTAGGTTCGACGACCGAAGACGACCGAAACCGAAAGGCTTCTCCCGGTGAACAAGCGACTGCTGGCCGTACCCGTCCTCGGCGCGCTGCTCGCGTTCGGCGCCGTCGGCTGCGGCGGCGACGACAACGGCAAGCAGCTGGAGTCCTGGGCGTCGAACGTCTGCGGCGCGGCCAAGGACCCGATCGCCCAGGCGCAGGCCGCGCTCGTCGACACCGGTCAGGTGAAGACCGGCGAGGCCCCGGCCGACCTCCAGAAGCGGCTCTCGGCGGACATCGGGCGGTTGGCCAAGACCAACCAGGACATCGCGGGGGCCATCAACTCGGCCGGTGTGCCCAAGGTGAAGGACGGCGCGAACCTGCAGAAGGACGCCGTCGCCGAGCTGACCAAGGCGGCCGACGGCTACCAGGACATCCAGAAGAAGCTGGACGCCCTGTCCAACGCCGACCAGGCGAAGTTCGCGGACGGGCTGCGCAGCGTCTCGGACCAGATCCAGCAGCTGGCCTCGCTGTCCACCCAGGCGCAGGGCAAGCTGCAGCGCGGCGATCTCGGCGCGGCCATGGCCAAGCAGGAGGGCTGCAAGCCCGCCGCCTCCGCGGCCCCGGGCGGCGGGGCCGGCGGCGCGTCGGCCACCCCGGGCGCCGGGGCGCCCGGCGGGACACCCGCGCCCGGTGCGACGGACGGCGCGAGCCCGGCGGCCACCCCCTCCGCGGGCGCCGACACCACCCCGGCGAGCCCGCCGGCCACTCCGCCGGCCACTGCGGCGACGACCCCGGCCGCGCCCCCGGCCACCCCCGCGCCCAGCGCGAGCTGAACCCAAGGCCGTTGGGCCGGGACCGGGCAGCCGCCCCGCCCCGGCCCGGTGGCTGCCCTGCCCTGCCCCGGCCCGGTGGCCGCCTCGCCCCCCCGCCCCTTCCCACCCGCCGTCTCGCCCCCCCGCCCCGGCCCGGTGGCCGCCTCGCCCCCGCCCCGGCCCGGTGGCCGCCTCGCCCCCCCCGCCCCTTCCCACCCGCCGTCTCGCCCCCCGCCCCGGCCCGGTGGCCGCCTCGCCCCCGCCCCGGCCCGGCGGCCGCCCCGCCCTGCCCCGGCCCGGCGGCCGCCCGGTCCGGGGCGGGGGACAATGGCGGGGTGATCAGTAGCCCCCTTCTCGACCAGACCCGCCTCGCCAAGTTGCGTGAGGCGCTGCTCGCCGCCTCGTTCACCGCCGATGGCTGCCTCGACCTGCTCGGGCCCACCGGCTATGCGGCGCTGGCCCGTAGTGAGGCGGTGCCGGCGCTGCGGGCGACCCGGGGCGGCAGCCCGCTGGAGACGCTGGTCCGGCTGTTCCTGCTCCAGCAGCCGGTGCCGTACCGGGCGGCCGCGGCCGCGCTGCCGGTCGAGGACTGCCTGGCCGACGGCTGGCTGCGCTCCGACGGCGAACTGGTGCGGGCGACGGTGGACGTCCGGCCGTACGCCAACGAGGTGGCCGGGATGGCCAGTTCGGACGCCTGGGTGGTGTCCGACCTGGGCTGTGCGGTGGGTGGCGCGGGCGGTATCGGGTCCGGCGAGACCGCGCACGGGGTGGCCCGCAAGGACCTGGTGCTCGGGGTCGGCGGCGCGTCGACGACGCTGGCCAACATCACCGTGCGCCGGCCTGTCCGGACCGCGCTGGACCTCGGTTCGGGCTCCGGCGTGCAGGCGCTGCACGCGGCCCGGCACGCCGGGCAGGTGACCGCCACCGACCTGAACCCGCGCGCGCTGCGCTTCTCCGAGCTGACCCTGGCGCTGTCCGGTTTCGACCGGAGGGAGGCGCTCACCGGCAGCCTCTTCGAGCCGGTCGGGGAGCGGCGGTTCGACCTGATCGTCTCCAACCCGCCGTTCGTGATCTCGCCGACCGGCCGGTTCACCTACCGCGACGGCGGCATGGCCGGCGACGACCTGTGCCGCGGCCTGGTCCGCTCGGCCGCCGATCACCTGGAGCCGGGCGGCTACTGCCAGTTGCTCGCCAACTGGCAGCACGTCAAGGGCGAGGACTGGCAGGAGCGGCTGGCCAGCTGGGTGGCGGGTACCGGACTGGACGCCTGGATCGTCCAGCGGGAGGTCCAGGACGTCGCCCAGTACGCCGAGTTGTGGCTGCGGGACGGCGGCGATCACCGCGGTCCTGGCGGCGACTACCAGGCCCGGTACGGCGAGTGGCTGGACGCCTTCGAGGCGGGCCGGGTCGAGGGCATCGGCATGGGCTGGATCACCCTGCGGGCGAGCGGCGCCGAGCGTCCGACGGTCCGGGTGGAGGAGTGGCCGCACCCGGTGGAGCAGCCGCTGGGCCCGCACATCGAGGAGTGGTTCGACCGGCAGGACTTCCTGCGTTCGCACGACGACGCGGGCCTGCTCGCGGCCCGTTACGTGCTGGCCGACGAGGTGGTCCAGGAGCAGGTCGGCGCGCCGGGTGCGGAGGATCCGGAGCACGTGATCCTGCGTCACAACCGGGGCATGCGGCGGGCCACCAAGGTCGACACGGTGGGTGCCGGTTTCGTCGGGGTCTGTGACGGTTCGCTGTCGGCGGGCGAGATCGTGGACGCCATCGCGCAGTTGCTCGGCGAGGACCGGGTGGTCCTGCGGGACCGGGTGCCGGAGTCGCTGCGGCTGCTGACCGAGCAGGGGTTCATCCGCCCCGAGGGCTGACCCGCTCCCCCGACGCGGGAGCCCCCGGATCTGGGCGGTCGGCGCCGGTTCACCTTCCGGTACTCCCCGGTTCGTCCGGCGGTCGTCGGTCGGCCGCCGCGCGTTGGTCCCCTGCTGTGAGGCTCTGTCCACAGGCTGTGGACAGAGCTGGGGAGCCGGGGGTCAGGGGTGGACACGACGACGGCGACGGTGGGTGGGCTGGTGCTCGCCCTCTTCGGTGGCGTGCTGCTGCTCTGGTGCGCCGCTGAAGTGCGCCTTCGCCACCGGGTACGTCGGTCGGGGGCGTCGGCGGTGGCCACGGTCGTGGTCGAGGACGAGGCGCACGGCCAGCTCGACAGCGCCCCGCTGCTCTCCTTCTCCGTCCTGCCCCCGGCCGAAGGGGTCGGCGCGGGCCGGATCGCCGAGCTGGTGCTCACCCGTCCGCGCGGACACACGCCGCTGCGCCGTCCGGACCGCTTCGCGCCGGGTGCCTCGGTGCGGATCTGCTACGACCCGCGCCGTCCGAGCCGGGTGGTGCTGGCGGCCGGGGAGATCAGCCGGGCCGCGGTCGCCGACCTGCTGTGGAGCGTGCTCGGCCTGGGCTGTCTGGCAGCGGGTGCCGGGCTGCTCTCGGCGGTCAACGGCTGAATCCGGGGCGGACGGTCGACCCCGGACGGGTTCGCCGGGAAACCGTGGTCGGCGTCCTGCGGCGGGCGGCCCCCGGGGCCGTCGATATTGCGTTGACAGATCTTGAAATCCGTCATTCCATCCTCCGGAACCCGCCGAAGCCCCCCCTCCACGGGGCGCGAACCTCCGTCATCGGGTTACCGTTCGAGTGGCGTCGGTGAGCGCGGCAAAGTGAAAACGCGGGATCCGTCCGTTTGACAAGGGTGGCCGGGGTACGGTCACACTCCGCTGGTGGGGTCGTCGTACAGCGGCAGCCCCGGGACGGTGGAGGGGCCGGGCGGAGCGCAGCCCGTGCTGCCGGCGCCGACCAGCCCACATAAGGACCGGGAGAGAAGAGCGAAGGTGTCCCCGAGCAGCGAGACCGCGCACGGACAGCGACTCGTCATTGTCGAGTCGCCGGCCAAGGCGAAGACGATCAAGGGCTACCTGGGCCCCGGCTACATCGTCGAGGCGAGCGTCGGGCACATCCGCGACCTCCCCAGCACCGCGGCGGAGGTCCCGGACAAGTACACCGGCGAGGTGCGCCGCCTCGGGGTGGACGTCGACCACGACTTCGCCCCCATCTACGTGGTCAACGCGGACAAGAAGTCCCAGGTCAGCAAGTTGAAGTCGCTCCTCGCGGAGTCCGACGAGCTCTTCCTCGCCACCGATGAGGACCGCGAGGGCGAGGCCATCGCGTGGCACCTCCAGCAGGTGCTCAAGCCCAAGGTGCCGGTGCACCGGATGGTGTTCCACGAGATCACCAAGACGGCGATCCAGGAGGCGGTGGCCAACCCGCGCGAGCTCAACCAGCGCCTGGTCGACGCCCAGGAGACCCGCCGCATCCTCGACCGCCTCTACGGCTTCGAGGTCTCGCCGGTGCTGTGGAAGAAGGTCATGCCGAAGCTCTCGGCGGGCCGGGTGCAGTCCGTCGCGACCCGGCTGGTGGTCGAGCGCGAGCGCGAGCGGATCGCCTTCCGCACCGCCTCGTACTGGGACCTGGTCGGCACCTTCGGCACCGGCCGCACCCCGGCCGACGCGGCCAACCCGGAGACCCTCGGCGCCCGGCTCTCCTCGGTGGACGGCAAGCGGATCGCCACCGGCCGCGACTTCGGCTCCGACGGCCGGCTGAAGGCCGGCAGCGCCAACACCCTGCACCTGGACGAGCAGGCCGCCCGGCAGCTGGCCGCCGCCCTGGAGCAGACCGCGTTCAGCGTCCGCAGCGTCGAGTCCAAGCCCTACCGCCGTTCGCCGTACGCGCCGTTCCGCACCACCACGCTCCAGCAGGAGGCCAGCCGCAAGCTGGGCTTCGGCGCCAAGCGGACCATGCAGGTGGCCCAGAAGCTGTACGAGAACGGCTTCATCACCTACATGCGCACCGACTCCACCACGCTGTCGGACACCGCGATCTCCGCCGCCCGCGCGCAGGTCACCCAGCTGTACGGCGCCGACTACCTGCCGGACGCCCCGCGCACCTACGCCAGCAAGGTCAAGAACGCGCAGGAGGCGCACGAGGCCGTCCGCCCCTCCGGCGACCGCTTCCGCACCCCCGCCGAGACCGGCCTGACCGGCGACGACTTCCGGCTCTACGAGCTGATCTGGATGCGCACCGTCGCCTCCCAGATGAAGGACGCGGTCGGCCAGTCGGTGACCGTCAAGGTCGGCGGCGCGTCCGCGGACGGCCGCGACGTCGAGTTCTCCGCCTCCGGCAAGATCATCACCTTCCACGGCTTCCTCAAGGCCTACGTCGAGGGCGCCGACGACCCGAACGCCGAGCTGGACGACCGCGAGCGCCGGCTGCCGCAGGTCGTCGAGGGCGACCCGCTGGCCGCCGAGCAGCTCACCCCCGAGGGCCACGCCACCAAGCCGCCGGCCCGCTACACCGAGGCCTCGCTGGTCAAGGAGCTGGAGGACCGGGAGATCGGTCGCCCCTCCACCTACGCGTCGATCATCGACACGATCATCCAGCGCCGGTACGTGTTCAAGAAGGGGACGGCGCTCGTCCCGTCCTTCCTCTCCTTCGCCGTGGTCAACCTCCTGGAGAAGCACTTCGGCCGACTGGTCGACTACGACTTCACCGCCAAGATGGAGGACGACCTCGACCGGATCGCGGCCGGCGAGGCCAAGTCCGTGCCGTGGCTGAAGCGCTTCTACTTCGGCGAGGGCGACGGCCACGCGACCGGCGGCGCCGCCGAGGCCGGCAACGGTGACGGCGACCACCTGGGCGGCCTGAAGGAACTGGTCACCGACCTCGGCGCGATCGACGCCCGGGAGATCAGCTCGTTCCGGATCAGCGACGGCATCACCCTGCGGGTCGGCCGCTACGGCCCGTACGTCGAGCGGGCCTCCGACGTCGAGGGCGAGCCCGGCCAGCGCGCCGACATCCCCGACGAGCTGCCGCCGGACGAGCTCACCGTCGAGCTGGCCGAGGAACTGCTGGCCAAGCCCAGCGGCGACTTCGAGCTCGGCCCGGACCCGGTCAGCGGCAACATGCTGGTCGCCAAGGACGGCCGCTACGGCCCCTACGTGACCGAGATCCTGCCCGAGGGCACGCCCAAGACCGGCAAGAACGCGGTCAAGCCGCGCACCGCCTCGCTGCTGAAGACGATGTCGCTGGACGCCGTCACCCTGGAGGACGCGCTGCGGCTGCTCTCGCTGCCGCGCGTGGTCGGCGCCGACGCCGAGGGCGTGGAGATCACCGCGCAGAACGGCCGCTACGGCCCGTACCTCAAGCGCGGCACCGACTCCCGCTCGCTCACCAGTGAGGAGCAGATGTTCACGGTCACCCTGGAGGAGGCCCTGGCCATCTACGCCCAGCCCAAGCAGCGCGGCCGGGCCGCCGCCGCCCCGCCGCTCAAGGAGCTGGGCACCGACCCGGTCAGCGAGCGGCCCGTCGTGGTCAAGGACGGCCGCTTCGGCCCGTACGTGACCGACGGCGAGACCAACGCGACGCTCCGCAAGGACGACGAGGTCGAGACCATCACGCCGGAGCGCGGCTACGAGCTGCTCGCCGAGAAGCGGGCGCGCGGGCCGGTGAAGAAGACGGCGAAGAAGGCCCCGGCCAAGAAGGCGACCGCCAAGAAGGCGACGGCGACCAAGACCGCCGCCACCAAGACCGCCGCCACCAAGACCGCGGCCGCGAAGAAGACCGCCGCCAAGAAGACCGCGACGAAGGCGACCACGGCGAAGAAGACGGCGGCCAAGAAGACCGCCGCCGCCAAGGCCGCGGCCGTCGACGAGGGCTGATCCTCCGGCAGGGCTTCGACCGGAGCCCTGCCAGGGGGCCCTGTCACGGCCCCTGGCAGGGCCTCTGGCAGAGCTCAGGACAGGGCTAGAGCAGGCCTTCGCCAGCGCCAGCGCCTTCGCCAGTGCCTCCACCAGTGCCTCCACCAGTGCCGACGGGCCCGCGACCCCACCCCGGGGACGCGGGCCCGCGGCCGGTCGGGCCGGGTGCGCGGAACGTCACAACCCGGTGATGAGCGGGATCCGGAACCCCGTTCGTCTCATTCCGGCCAACCCCCGCCCGCTACGCTGACCGTATGACGAGCGAGGAGCAGCCCACCCCCAGCGCAGCCCCGGCCGCCCGCGACGCCACGTCCGGCCTGCCCGAGGTCGCGCCAGCCGGGACCCCGGTCGAACGGGCCCGCGCGCTGCTGCGGACGCGCCCCTACCGGCGCCTGTGGACCACCCAGCTGATCGGCGGCACCGCCGACCGGCTCGGCCTGTTGGTGCTGCTCGCGCTCACCGTGATCGCCGTCGCCCTCGGCGGCCAGTTCGGTGACCTGCCGCGCAGCCTCGCCTTCGCCGTCACGGCGGTCCTCGCCGTCCGGCTGGCGGCCACCGGGCTGGTCGGCGTCGCGCTGCTCGGGCCGGTGCACCGGCTGGTCGCGGGCCGGCTGGACCGGCGCTGGACGCTGTTCGGCGCCGACGCCCTGCGCGCCCTGCTGATCGGCCTCGCGCCCTGGTGGACCGTCTGGCTGGGCTCCGGCCCGAAGCCCTCCGGCGCCGCCGCCTACGTCCTGCTCGCCACCGTGTTCGTCACCGGCGCCGCCGAACGGATCTGGGGGATCGCCAAGGACGCCGCCGTCCCGGGCCTGCTGCCGCCCGCCGACCCGTACGCCCCCGCCGCCGAGCAGCGGCCCGCCGCCGCCCACCTGGACACCGTCCGGCGCATCGACCGCTTCACCGGCTGGGCCACCGTGCCGCTCGCGGCCGTCGGTCTGGTCGCCCTCACCCTGCTGAACAACATCGGCGCGGCGCTCGGCTCGGACTGGCTCCGGGCCCACCAGCTCACCTTCGCCGCGCTCGGTGCGGCCGGTCTGTTCGCCGCCTCGGCCGCCCGCGGCTACCTCCAGCAGCTGCCCGTCGGCCCGGTGGTCGTCGCCCCGCACTCGCCGCTGAAGGGCCTGCGCGCCCCCACCGACGCCACGCCCGGCCCCGCGCTGAGCAAGGGCCGCACCGGCAGCGCCCCGTACTTCACCTTCGCCGTCGCCGCCGGGTACGCCTCGATGACCGGCGTCGTCGCGCTCGCCCTGCTCACCGCCGCCGAGCACCGGGCCGGGCCGATCGGCTACGGCCTGCTGGTGCTCGCCGCCACCGCGGCGCCCGCCCTCGGCTCCCGGCTCACCCGGGCCACGCTGCCCGCGCTCTCGCGCCGCCGCCTGCTCGCGCTGGCGCTGCTCACCGAGGGCGTGGCGCTGATCCTGGCCGGGCTGGTGCTGGACTTCGTCCTCGTCCTGGCCCTCACCGTGCTGGCCGGCCTCACCGCCGGGATCGTCGTCTCCGCTGGGCGCACCCTGCTCGGCCAGGAGGTTGAGGAGGCCCGGCTGCCGAAGGTCACCGAGCACCTGTACGCGGTGCTGCGGGTCGTGGTCGCCGCCGCACTGGTCGTCGTCCCGCTGATCGCCGCGGCGTACGGGGACGTCGAGTACGGCACGGTCGAGCCCGGCTCGTTCACCTTCATCCACGGCGGTGCGGCCCTCGCGGTCGCCACCTCGGGGCTGCTCACGCTGGTCCTCGCCGCCGTCGTCCTGCTGCGGACCGACGACCGGCGCGGCACCGCGCCCTTCGGCCGGGACCTGGTCGACGCGGTGCGCGGCGCCGTCGGCCCGGCCCCGCGCCAGGGCGCCGGCACCGGCTTCTTCATCGCCCTGGAGGGCGGCGACGGCGCCGGCAAGTCCACCCAGGCCCAGGCGCTCGCCGAGTGGATCCGCGGCAAGGGGCACGAGGTCGTGCTCACCCGCGAGCCCGGCGGCAGCCCGGTCGGCCAGCGGCTGCGCGGCCTCGTCCTGGACGTCGGCAACACCGGCCTGTCGCACCGCGCCGAGGCGCTGATCTACGCCGCCGACCGGGCCGAACACGTCGAGAACGTCATCCGGCCGGCCCTCGCCCGCGGCGCCGTGGTGATCACCGACCGGTACATGGACTCCTCCATCGCCTACCAGGGCGCCGGGCGCGACCTGGCCGCCACCGAGGTCGCCCGGATCTCCCGCTGGGCGACCGGCGGGCTGCTGCCCGACCTGACCGTCGTCCTGGACGTCGACCCGACCCGGGCCCGGGAGCGCTTCACCGAGGCGCTCGACCGGCTGGAGTCCGAGCCCACCGAGTTCCACCAGCGGGTCCGGTCCGGCTTCCTCGCCCTCGCGGCCGCCGACCCGGCGCGCTACCTGGTCGTCGACGGCAGCCAGGCCCCCGGCTTCGTCACCACCGCCATCCGGCACCGGCTCGACCGCGAGCTGCCGCTCTCCGAGCAGGAGAAGGCCGCCCGCGCCGAGCAGGAGCGGCTGGCCCGTGAAGAGGCCGAGCGCCGCGCCGCCGAGGAGGCCCGCAAGAAGGCCGAGGCCGAGGCCGCCGAGCGCAAGCGGCAGGAAGTGCTGGCGCAGCTGCGGGCCGAACAGGCCGAGAAGGAGCGGCTGGCCAAGGAGGAGGCCGAACGGGCCGCCGCCGAGGCCCGGCGCAAGGCCGAGGAGGAGGCCCGCCGCCGGGCGGAGGAGGAGGCCCGCCGCCGCGCCGAGGAGGAGGCCAAGCGGAAGGCCGAGGAGGACGCCCGGCTGGCCGTGGAGGCCGCCGAGCGCAAGCGCCTCGCCGACGAGGCGGCCGCCCAGGCGGAGCTCCAGCGGCAGCGCGAACTCCAGCGCGAGGAGCAGCGCCGCCGGGCGGAGGAGGCGCTGCAGCGGGCCGAGGAGGCCCGGCTGGCGCAGGCCGCCGCGCTCGCTGCGGCTGCTGCTGCGGCGCAGACGACGGCGGATCGGGCGGCGGCGGGCTCGGCTGGCCTGGCCGGTTCGGTCGGTTCGGGTGCTGGCTCGGCTGCCGGTCCGGCTGCTGGTCCGGCCGCTGGTTCGGCTCCCGGCGAGGCTGTGACCACCGAGCTGCGGGCCGTGCGGGACGTCCCGGGGGCGGGGCCCGTGGGCGCCGCCGGGCCCGGCGGGACCGACGAGGCGACGCGGGAGCTGTCGCCGCGGGACCGGCAGGCGGCCGTCCGGGCGGCGGAGGCCGCCGACGCGACCGCCCAGCTGCCGGTGGTCCCGTCGGCCGCCGCGGACGAGACGGCCGTGCTGCCGAAGGTTCCGGAGGAAGCGGACCGGACCGCGGTGCTGCCGCGGGTCGAGCCGGAGCGTCCGGTGTCGGAGCGTCCGGCGTCAGGGCGTCCTTCGTCGGAGCGTCCGGCGCCGGGTGGGGCGGCGCCGGGCCGTGCTGGGGCGGGCCGTACCGAGGATCGGGTGCCGCCGGGGCTGTGGCGCGAGGAGCCGGTGGACAGCACCCGCGAACTGCCGGTGGTCGACGCCGAGCCGCGGCCCGTCGACGAGTCGCAGGCCACCGCCGAGCGGCCCCGGCCCGACTGGGCCGAGGAGACGCCGATGGACGACCTGCCGAGCCTCACCGACACCCTGCTCGGCTCGCGTGACGAGTGGGCGCGCTGGAATCACGGCGCCCCGGCCCCGCAGGACCCGCGTGGCAGCCAGGACCGGCCGGCCCCCGGGGGCGACCAGGGTGAGGGCGGCGGCAAGGGCAAGGGCCGTCGCTGGGGCCGCCGGGGCTGACCCCGGGCGGCGGGACGGACGACGCAAGGACAGCGGTACGGACGACGGTAAGGACAGCGGTACGGACGGCGGGCGGCGCCGTCGGGGCGGAGAACCCCGGCGGCGCCGCCCGTCGCCTTCGGCGTCGGGGTGTCTTCTGCGGTGACGGGGCGTTCCTTCGGCGGCGGGTGCCTCGGAGGGCGCCGTGGCTGTCGGAGCGGACACGTATGCTCGACGGCGGGGAAGAGGCGCCGGGAGCGCTGCCGTACGGAGCTTGGGAGCAGCAGTGGCCGTCTGGGACGACCTGGTGGGCCAGGAGCGGGTGGTCGAGCAGCTGACCGCCGCCGCCCGGGCGGCCGGGGCGACGATCGCGGCCGGCCGCGGATCCGACTCGCAGCCGGGCGGGAACGCCTCCCTGATGACGCACGCCTGGCTGTTCACCGGCCCGCCCGGGGCCGGGCAGGTCACCGCCGCGCGTGCGTTCGCCGCGGCCCTCCAGTGCACCAGCCCGGACCTCGCGCTCGGCGGCACGCCCGGCTGCGGGTTCTGCGACGGCTGCCACACCGTACTGGCCGGCAGCCACGCTGACGTCAAGTACGTCCGGACCGACGGCCTGTCCATCGGCGTCGGCGACATGCGCGAGCTCGTGCTGCGCGCCTCCAGCTACCCGACCGGCGGCCGCTGGTCGGTGATCCTGGTCGACGCCGCCCACCGGCTCACCGAGGCCGCCGCGAACGCGCTGCTCAAGGGCGTGGAGGAGCCCTCCCCGCGCACCGTCTGGCTGCTCTGCGCCCCCTCCGTCCAGGACGTGCTGCCGACCATCCGTTCGCGCTGCCGCCTGCTCGTCCTGCGCACACCCGCCGCCGAGGCCGTCGCCGACATGCTGGTCCGCCGCGACGGCGTCGATCCGGAGACGGCCCGGCTGGCCGCACTCGCCGGGCAGGGCGACGTCGAGCGCGCGCGCCGCCTCGCCGTCGACGACCAGGCCCGCACCCGCCGTACCGAGGTGCTGCGGATCCCGCTGGAGGTCGGCGACATCGGCGGCTGCCTGGCCGCCGCCCAGCGCCTCGTCGACACCGCCAAGGCCGATGCCGAGGCGCTCGCCGAGACCCAGGACGCCAAGGAGACCGACGACCTGAAGGCCGCCTACGGCGCCGCCGAGGGCAGCAAGGCGCCGCGCGGCATGGCCGGGGCGGTCAAGGAGCTGGAGAAGCGGCAGAAGAGCCGGGCCACCCGCACCCGCCGGGAGACCCTCGGCGTCGCGCTGCTCGACCTGCTCGGCTTCTACCGGGACGTGCTCGCGCTCCAGCTCGGCTCCAGCGGCGCCCTCGCCAACGAGGACCAGCGGCAGGCCCTGAACCGGGTCGCGCAGGACGGTCCGCCGGAGGGCACGCTGCGCCGGATCGAGGCGGTGCTCGCCTGCCGGAAGGCGCTGGACCGCAACGTGGATCCGCTGCTCGCCGTCGAGGCGATGACGGTGGCGCTGCGCGCGGGCTGAGCCGCGTCGCCGGGCCGTTCGGGGTTGGCCCCTTCTGGGTTGGTCGTTCGGAGCGGGCTGTTCGGGCCGGGTCCTTCGGGGCGGGCTGTTCGGGCCGGGTCCTTTGGGCGGGCTGTTCGGGTCGGGTCCTTTGAGTCGGGTTCCTTTGGGCCGAGTGCCCGGCGTGGGCCTCCCGGAGCCGCTCCGCTGTCCCACCTTCGAGTGAACGATCGATACGCGCCGGGCGCACCCGCGTGTGACCGTCCGCCCGTTGTGCACGCTGGGGGCCGACTGCGCCCCGGTACCGGGGCCGTCGCCCCCCGTACGGCACCGGGTCCCGTCCGGCGCCGGCCCTCCTCCCGAGGCGGTGCGTCCCATGGTTCGTTCGCTCCTCGTCATCCCCCTGCTGATGGCCGCGTTGGGCGGGATCTGGCTGGCCCGCGGCGCGCTCCAGCGCTGGCGAGACCTATGCGCCGCCGCAACCTACGAACTGCCGGGCGACCGCTGGCCGATGCTGGTGCGGGCGGCCGGAGCGATGATCTGCGGGGTCTGCGTCACCGCGCTGACACTGCTCACGGCGGCAGGGGCGTTCGGCGGCCACGGCCGCTACGACCAGGAACCGGACGGGACCGAGCAGGTGGTCGACGCGGCGGGATCGGGTTCGGGTTCGGGCGGGGGAGCGGTGGTCCGGCAGCAGGCGGCGCCGCCCGTCGTGGCGGAGCCGGCCGCGGCCTCCGCCGCCCCGTCGGCGGCCGCGGCCGCGGCCGGCCACTTCGACAGTGTCGGTCAGCCGGGGGGCGGCGAGCTGCTGCAGTCCGCCGTGCCCGGCCCGGACGGGCGCCCGCGCAACGTCCGGGTCTGGCTGCCGCCGCAGTACGCCAAGGAGCCCAACGCGCGCTTCCCGGTCGTCGTGATGCACGCGGCCGCCCCGGGCAAGACCGCCGACGCCGAGGTCCCGGACGTCTTCGACGGCCTCACCGCGGCCCTGCAGACCGGTCGCGCCCGCGCCTTCATCCTGGTCGCGCCCGAGGCGCCGAACGGCACCGCACACCCCTGCGACCTGGTCGCCGCCGCGCCGGCCGCCGTCGCCGACGACGAGGCGCTGCGCACCGCCATCGCCGCCTCCTTCCGCATCCTGTCGCCCAGCGCTGCTTCCTGGGGCACCCTCGGCGTCGAGGGCGGTGCGCCGTGCGCGGCCGCCGCCGGGCTGTCCCGCCCCGACCTGTACGGCGCGGCCGCCGCGGTCTCCGGTCGGTACGACGCCGCCGCGCTCGCCCAGAGTGGCGCCGAGGCCCCGGCCGGCAGCGCGGCGAAGCTGCTGCTGGCCGCCGCCAAGGCCGACACGGCCGGGCTGGACGCGGCCCGCAAGCTCCAGGCCGCGCTCCAGGCCGGGACCGGCCCGGCGGCCAAGGCGGAGGTACGGATCTCGGACAACGTGCAGGACTACACCCCCGAGCGGGAGCGGCTGCGGCTCGTCCGGCAGGCGGCGCAGTACCTGGCCGACGCGCTGTCCAAGGCGTCCTGACCCGGCGTGGACGGGGCGTTGCGGCCCGGTCCCGTGGCGGGTGCCGGGCGGCGCGCTGTGGTGCAATGCGAGTCGGGTCGCCGGGCGACGACCCGGGGATGACGACCGGGGGTGACGACCGGGGATGACGACCGGGGGTGACGACCTGGGGTGACGACCGGGGTGACGATCGAGAGGGTCGGATGATCGAGAGGGGTCGGATGAGGGCCACCGGGCGGGTACTGGTCGCGGCGCTGGCCGTCGGGCTGCTGGCGGGCGGGTGCGGCGCGGGTTCGTCCGGGGCGGGGGGTGCCGGGCCGTCCGGTCCCGCCGGGTCGGCCTCGTCGGATGTGGCCGGGCCCGCGGCGCCGTCCGCCTCCTCCTCGCCCGGCGTCACGCCGCTGGAGCCGCTGCCCGCCGCCGTCCCGGCCGGGCTGGCTCCGTACTACGCGCAACGGCTCGACTGGCAGCCGTGCGACGCCGGGTTCGAGTGCACCACCCTCCGGGTGCCGCTGGACTACGACCGCCCCGGCGACGGCGACCTCACCCTGGCGGCCGCCCGCGCCACCGCCGTCCCGGCGGGCTCCGGTTCCGGTTCCGGTTCGGGCCCGGGCTCCGGTTCCGAGGCCGGGGGCGGGAGCGGTCGGCTCGGCTCGTTGCTGCTCAACCCCGGCGGGCCCGGCGGCTCGGCGGTCGAGTACCTGGAGGCCGCCGCCCGGACGTACGACAGCGGCGTGCGCGCCCGGTACGACCTGGTCGGCCTCGACCCGCGCGGGGTCGGCCGCAGCAACCCGGTCACCTGCCTGAGCGGCGACCGGATGGACGCCTACACCGCCGTCGACCTGACCCCCGGCGACCAGCACGGAGTCGACGCGCTGGTCGCCGCCGACAAGGAGTTCGCCGACGGCTGCCGACAGCGCGCCGGGGCGGCGCTCGGCCACCTCAGCACCGTCGAGGCCGCCCGCGACATGGACGTGCTGCGCGCCCTGCTCGGCGACGAGCGGCTGAACTACGTCGGCAAGTCCTACGGCACCTTCCTCGGCGCCACCTACGCCGGGCTCTTCCCCGGCCGGGTCGGGCGGCTGGTGCTCGACGGCGCGGTGGACCCGTCGCTCGACTCGGTCACCGGCAACCGCACCCAGGCCGGCGGCTTCGAGACCGCCTGGGCCGCCTTCGCCAAGGACTGCGCCAAGCACGAGGACTGCCCGCTCGGCCGCACCGAGCAGCAGATCGGCGAGCAGCTCACCACCCTGCTCGCCACCGTCCAGGCCCATCCGCTGCCCAGCACCGACAACGGCCGCCGGCTCACCGAGGCCCAGGCGACCACCGGCGTCATCCAGGCCATGTACGCCGACTTCCTCTGGCCCAAGCTGCGCACCGCGCTCACCGACGCCAAGGCCGGTGACGGCACCAGCCTGCTGAAGCTCTCCGACTCCTACTACGGGCGTGAGGCGGACGGCTCGTACCCCAACCTGATGTTTGCCAACACGGCGGTGAACTGCCTCGACCTGCCCGCCCCGTTCGCCGGGCCGACGGACGTCCAACGCGCGGTGCCGGACTTCGAACAGACCTCGCCCCACTTCGGCCGCGACATGGCGTGGATGGCGCTGACCTGCACCTACTGGCCGGTCCGGGCCACCGGCACGGCGCACACCATCCGGGCCGCCGGCGCCGCCCCGATCGTGGTCGTCGGGACCACCCGCGACCCGGCCACCCCGTACGCGTGGGCCCAGGCGCTGGCCGGGCAACTGGAGTCCGGACGCCTGCTCACCTACGACGGGGACGGCCACACCGCCTACGGGCACCACAACGCCTGCGTGGACGGCGCGGTCAACCGCTACCTGCTGGTGGGCGAGGCACCGGAGCAGGGCAAGCGCTGCGCCCGGTAGGCGGCGGCGGGGCGTCCGGCCTCTCGACCTCCCGGATGGTTTTCGCTTCAACCGACCGCCGGTGCGACGTTACGATGAGCGCCCCCCGCTCTCATCCCCTCCCCTCCCCGGAGCGCACCGTGCTCGGAGTCAACGACCTGGCGACGTACGTCCTCGGCGCCCTCGTCATCGTCCTACTGCCCGGCCCCAACTCCCTGTACGTGCTGTCCGTCGCCGCCCGCAAGGGCATCCGGACCGGCTACCAGGCCGCCGCCGGCGTCTTCGTCGGCGACCTCACCCTGATCAGCCTCACCTCGCTGGGCGCCGCCTCCCTCCTCAAGGCCAACCCGGCCGTCTTCGCCGTGGTCAAGCTCGGCGGCGCCGCCTACCTCCTCTGGATCGGCTACGGCATGCTCCGCGCCGCCCGCCAGCTCTGGCGCGAACGCCGGACCGCCGACGACCCCGGCAACCCCGCCGCCACCGCCGAACCGGCCCCCGAACCCGTCGAGCGCCCGTTCCGCCGCGCCCTGGTGATCAGCCTGCTGAACCCGAAGGCGATCCTCTTCCTGCTCTCCTTCTTCACCCAGTTCGTCGACCCGGCCTACGGCCAGCCGGTCCTCTCCTTCGGCCTGCTCGGCGGCGTCCTGCAAACCTTCAGCGTGCTCTACCTCTCCCTGCTGATCTTCGCCGGCACCACCCTCGCCGCCGCCTTCCGCCGCCGCAGGCGCCTCTCCGCCACCCTCACCAGCGGCGTCGCCGTCCTCTTCGCTGGCTTCGCCGCCAAACTCGCCGTCTCCTCCGCCTGACCCCCGCCCCCGCCAAACCAGGTGTGGATCACCCGCGAAACCTGTGTAGACTGGCCCGCGTTGCCACCACGCGTGACAACGGTGCCGCCTTAGCTCAGCTGGCCAGAGCAACGCACTCGTAATGCGTAGGTCGCGGGTTCGAATCCCGCAGGCGGCTCCATGGTGAACCCCAGGTCGGGCCTCTGACCTGGGGTTTCTCGCTTTGATGACCATGAGAGTCGGGCAAATCAGGCACCTGGACTCTATGCATCGCAATGCGTAGGCCGCCGGTTCGTTGGTGTCATTGATTCTCTGGGCATCCCTTTGACCTGCGGTTTTGCCGATGATCGTGAGTCTGTCCACTCGGCATCGGAGCACCCCGGTGGACAGCCGGTGGACAAGCGTGCATCGGTGGTGCAGCTGGTGGCGTCGGATGGCCACGGGGCTGCGAGTGGGACTGTCCATTCTCGACAAAGAGCCAGGGCTGAGAGCCGCTCAGCGGGATGATCCAGCGGCCTCCCGAGGCCACGGCGAGGCTCATGCGGTTTCTTGGCGAGCTGGACACGCGCCTGGAGAGCCCACCTGCACGCAGACGCGCTGATGCTGCGGGCGCCAGTGATCGCAAGAAATCTGTCAGTGCCAGGGCCTAGAGTTGACCGCGCCCGATGGCCTGCTGCCGGCCGTGGAGCGAGGTGTTCACGTGCGCTCAAGCGAGGGGCGACACGAACTGTGCAGCAGCGCGGCGGCCCAGGAGACGAACGAGACGGTGAAGTAGTGGCGATCAAGAAGTCGGACCTGTACAGCTCACTCTGGCGCAGCTGCGACGAGCTTCGTGGAGGCATGGACGCCTCCCAGTACAAGGACTACATCCTGACCTTGCTGTTCGTGAAGTACGTGACAGACAAGCATGCATCCGATCCAAACTCGCTGATCGACGTTCCGTCCGGCGGCTCTTTCAACGACATGGTTGCCCTCAAGGGTGACAAGGAAATCGGCGAGAAGATCAATACCATCATTGGCAGACTCGCTGAGGCCAACGATCTGGAGAAGGTCATCGATCTGGCCGACTTCGACGACGAGGAGAAGCTCGGCAAGGGCAAGGAGATGCAGGACCGCCTTTCCAAACTCGTGGCGATCTTCGCAGACCTGGACTTCCGTGGCTCCCGGGCGGAAGGCGACGATCTGCTTGGCGACGCGTATGAGTACCTCATGCGCCACTTCGCCACGGAGTCCGGGAAATCCAAGGGCCAGTTCTATACCCCCGCCGAGGTGTCTCGGATCCTGGCGAAGATTATTGGTATTGGACCAGAGACGCGCCAGGACGAGACCGTCTACGACCCTACCTGTGGCTCCGGGTCACTCCTGCTAAAGGTCGCCGATGAGGCTCCACGGGGAATCACTATCTACGGCCAGGAGAAGGACAACGCTACCTGGGCGCTGTCCAAGATGAACATGATTCTCCATGGCAACGAGGTCGCAGATATTCAAAAGGGCGACACGATCACCAACCCGCAGTTCACCAAGGGTAGCGAACTGCGCACCTTCGACTTTGCAGTGGCTAATCCACCATTTTCGGTCAAGTCGTGGAACAATGGACTTGAGCACGACTACGGGCGGTTTGAATTCGGCATGCCGCCGGAGAAGAATGGCGATTACGCCTTCTTGCTGCACATTCTGAAGTCGCTCAAGAGCACCGGCAAGGCCGCAGTTATTCTCCCGCACGGGGTGCTATTCCGGGGCAATGCCGAGGCGACCATCCGCAAGCAGCTCCTTCGCCGTGGCTACATCAAGGGAGTCATCGGTCTTCCGGCCAATCTCTTCTACGGCACGGGCATCCCAGCCTGCATCATGGTGCTCGACAAGGAAAACGCCCAGTCGCGCACCGGAGTCTTTATTATTGACGCCTCCAAGGGATTCATGAAGGACGGCAATAAGAATCGCCTTCGCAGCCAGGATATTCACAAAATCGTAGACGTCTTCAATCGGCAGACTGAGATTGATCGCTACTCGCGCATGGTTCCACTTGCCGAGATCGCTGATCCCAAGAACGACCACAACCTGAACATTCCGCGCTACATCGACTCGTCCGAGCCTGAGGACATCCAAGACCTTCAAGCTCACCTGAACGGGGGAATCCCGGAGCGGGACCTCAACGCCCTAAGTCGCTACTGGGATGCCTTCCCAAGCCTTCGGGCAACGCTGTTCACACCGAATCGCCCCGGTTACAGTGACCTGGCTATCGAGGTGAAGGACGTGCAGCAGGCTGTCCTCGACTCTGAAGAGTTCAAGGAGTTCGCCAGCAAGGTGGACGCCAAGGTGATCGATTGGTTTGCCGGGCACCGACCGATTCTTCAGGGCATTGGGCCCGACACCAGCCCTCAGGAGCTCATCGCCAACCTGGGCGACGACCTACTAGCTCTCTTCAAGGGCGTCCCGCTTCTCGACGAGTACGACGTCTACGAGCAGCTCATGACGTACTGGCATTGGGTGATGCACGATGATGTCTTCCTCGTCATGAATGAGAACTGGGTCGAAGCCGCCAAGCCCCGCCCAGCACGCATTTTGGGGTATGACAAGAACAAAAAGCCAAAATTCGAGGATGCGGATTTCCAGTTCGGAACGGGTTCCTCAGCAAAGCGATATGTGATGGACCTGATCCCACCCGCTCTCGTGATTGCTCGCTATTTCGCTGAAGAGCAAGCGGCCGTCGACGTTCTTAACGCCGCAGCCGAAGGCATGGCACGTGCCGTCGAAGAGTACATCGAAGAGCACTCCGTCGAGGATGGACTCCTCGCAGAGGCAATCGACGACAACGGAAAAGTCACGCTCAAGTCAGCTTCGGCGTGCCTGGAGCTGGCCATGTCCCGTCGGGACTTGGAAACCACCGAGGCAGCGAATCACATTCTTCGCTTGCTCAGGAAGGAGGCTTCCGCCAAAAAGGCTGCCAGGGACGCCAGGATCGCCCTCAACTGGACGGCCCTTGAGAAGTACGATGACCTGGCGGAACCTGACATCAAGCAGCTCGTGCTCGACGACAAGTGGCGCTCAGCCATCACTACCCGCACGGCTAACGAAGTCAACTCGTTGACACTCTATCTCGTTGACCGCATCCAGGAGCTCGGCGAGCGTTATGCTGAGACCGTTGGAAACCTTGATGCGCAGCTGGCAAAGCTGGAAAGTCACGTCGCTCAGCATCTTGCAAGCATGGGGGTCAAGTGAATCCGCAAGACTGGACAACCGTCCGTCTGAGCGACGTCGCAGCGTTTTCGGGAGGAACGACTCCTTCGCGATCCAGGCAAGCTGATTATTTCGATCTCGGCACCCATTCTTGGGTGAAGACCATGGATCTAAATAATTGGCACATCTCGTCAACGAGCGAATCAGTAACCGAAAAGGCGATCACTGAAACGAGCCTCAAGATCCATCCCGCTGGGACGGTTCTTGTTGCAATGTACGGTGGATTTCAACAGATCGGCAGGACTGGAATCCTCAGTCGTCCAGCTGCGGTAAACCAGGCGATCACGGCAATTTATCCGAATCGCCGGAGGCTAGTACCCGACTACCTTCTTCATGCTCTCAACTTCCACGTGGACTACTGGAAGACGGTTGCGAGCAGCAGCAGAAAAGACCCGAATATCACGAGTGGCGATGTTAGGGAGTTCCCCCTTCCTCTTCCACCCACTCGAGAAGAGCAGACGGCAATCGCTGAAGCTCTCAATGATATCGAATTTCTGATCTCCGGCCTTGATCGGCAAGTCGTTAAGAAGCAGTCGATCAAGCAAGGCATGATGCAGCAGCTTCTAGGCGACAGAGCTTGCCTGTGGCCCCGCTCCCGTTTGTCTGACCTGATCGATGGATTGGAAGCCGGCGTTAGCGTTCGCTCGTCTGAGTACGCTGTCCATGGAGTCGCAGTTCTGAAGACGTCGGCAGTTGGTGGCGGCCGATTCGATCCGACCGAAGCCAAACCAGTATTGCCGGTAGATATTGGGCGGGTGCGCTGTAATCCTGCGGCGGGCAGCTTGCTCATTAGCCGCATGAACACTCCCGCTTTGGTCGGCCAGGTCTGCTATGTGGAACACGATTACGCTAACTTGTACCTTCCTGATCGGCTTTGGCTGGCTCGCCCCAAGCGAGGCGGACTAGCAAGTATGCGCTGGCTTTGCTACTACCTGAGTTCGGAATCTGGCTCACGTGCGGTCCGTGAACTTGCAACAGGAACCAGTGGCAGTATGAAGAATATCCCCAAAGAAAGACTGTTGGCTCTCGAAATCCCCATTCCTTCACCTGAAGAGCAAGATCGAATTGCTAGGGCGTTGCTTGATGCGGATCGCGCTATCGAGGTGCTTTGTAGTCGACTATCCAAGGCGCGAGATGTCAAGCAGGGCATGATGCAGGAGCTTCTGACTGGCCGTACCCGGCTCACGGTATAAGGAGGGCACGGCATGAGCAATGTCGGCCAGGCCGAGCGCAAGACTCAGGACCGCGTGGTGGATTTGTTCCGGCACTCGCTCGGCTACGATTACTGCGGCAACTGGGAGTACCGCGGGAACAACGCCAACATCGAGGTCGACATGCTCGCGCTGAACCTGCGAGCGCGCGGGTACACCGAGCCGCTCATCAAGAAGGCGGTCGACAAGCTGAAGAGCGATGCGTCGCTCGGAGGCGGCCGCGGCTTGTATGAAGCGAATCGTGACGTCTACGGTCTTCTGCGCTACGGCGTGAAGGTCAAGCCTGGCACAGGAGAGCACAACGAGACGGTCTGGCTCATCGACTGGAAGAACCCCGAAGCGAATCATTTCGCCCTCGCTGAAGAGGTCACGGTCCTCAGCCAGCACACAAAGCGACCGGACGTTGTGCTATATGTCAACGGCATCGCTCTCGTGACGCTGGAGCTCAAGCGCTCGAAGGTGGCTGTCACGGAGGGCGTCCGCCAGACCATCGGTAACCAGCAGAAGGAGTTCATCCGCTCCTTTTTCACGACGGTTCAGCTTGTCATGGCTGGGAACGACGTCGAGGGGCTGCGCTACGGCGTTATTGATACACCGGAGAAGTACTGGCTTTCATGGCGCGAGCCTTCCGAGATCACCGAGCCGCTCGATCGTGGTCTGACCCAGCTGTGCTCCAAGGGACGCCTCCTGGAGCTGATCCACGACTTCATGGTCTTCGATGCCGGCACCAAGAAGACCTGTCGCCATAACCAGTACTTCGGTGTCAAGGCAGTTCAGGAGCGCATCGCCAAGCGCGAAGGCGGGATCATCTGGCATACCCAGGGGTCTGGTAAGTCTCTGACTATGGTGTGGCTCGCCAAGTGGATCCGCGAGAATCAGCATGATCCGAGAGTTCTGCTCATCACCGACCGAACAGAGCTCGACGATCAGATCGAGAAGGTGTTCGCCGGGGTCAACGAGTCGATCCACCGCACCAAGAGCAGTGCCGACCTGCTCGCAACCCTTAACGCGTCCGAGGAGTGGCTCATCTGCTCCCTCGTCCACAAGTTCCGTGGGTCAGATGACGACAAGGCTCGCGACCAGGCCAACAGCGACTTCCTTCGCGAACTGAACTCGCAGATCCCCAAGGGCTTCCGCGCTAAGGGCAACCTCTTCATCTTCGTCGACGAGGCGCACCGCACCCAGTCAGGCAAGATGCACGACGCCATGAAGCAGCTGATGCCCGGAGCCATGTTCATCGGCTTCACCGGCACGCCGCTGCTCAAGGCGGACAAGGCCACCAGCATCGAGACTTTCGGCAGCTTCATCCACACTTACAAGTTCGACGAAGCTGTCGCGGACGGCGTTGTGCTCGACTTGCGCTACGAAGCCCGCAACATTGACCAGGACCTGACGTCGCCAGCCAAGGTTGACAAGTGGTTCGATGCCAAAACCCGAGGCATGACCGATCTGACCCGTGCTGAGCTGAAGAAGCGCTGGGGCACTATGCAGAAGGTCGTCTCGTCTGAGCCTCGTGCGAGGCAGATCGTCGACGACATCTTGCTCGACATGGAGACCAAGCCCCGCCTCATGGATGGCCGTGGCAACGCCATCCTGGTCGGATCGAGCATCTACCAGGCCTGCAAGTTCTACGAGCTGTTCACGAGGGCCGGCTTTAAAGGCAAGTGCGCCATCGTGACCAGCTACACCCCGCAGGCCAGCGACATCGCCAAGGAAGACTCTGGCGCCGGAGCGACTGAACGGCTACGGCAATACGAGATCTACCGTCAGATGTTGGCCGACCACTTTGACGAGTCGGCCGACCAGGCGATGACGAAGGTCGAGCAGTTCGAGAAGGAGGTTAAGAGGCGGTTCATCGAGCAGCCTGGACAGATGCGGTTGCTCATCGTCGTAGACAAGCTGCTGACTGGCTTCGATGCACCCAGCGCGACGTACCTCTACATCGACAAGAAGATGCAGAACCACGGTCTGTTCCAAGCCATCTGCCGGGTGAACCGCCTTGACGGTGACGATAAGGACTACGGCTACGTCGTCGACTACCGGGACCTCTTCAACTCGCTTGAGACCGCCATCACCGACTACACCAGCGGCGTCCTGGACGGTTACGAGAAGGCGGACATCGAGGGGCTGTTGTCTGACCGCATCGAGAAGGCGCGGGAGGACTTGGACGAGGCCCTGGAAAAGATCCGGGCTCTCTGCGAAACGGTCGAGCCCCCGAAGGATACCCTGCAATACCAGCGGTACTTCTGCGCCAGGGAGCAGGGCAACGCCGAGCAACTCAAGGCCAACGAGCCCAAGCGAGTCGAGCTGTACAAGGGGGTGGCGGCGTTGGTCCGCGCCTTCGGCGCGCTAGCCAACGACATGGCCGCCGCGGGATACAGCGACGCAGAGGCAATGGCGATCAAGTATGAGATCGCGCACTATGCCAACGTCCGCGACGAGGTGAAGCTTGGGGCGGGCGAAGATGTCGACTTCAAGCAGTATGAGGCTGGTATGCGTCACCTGCTCGACACGTACATCAGTGCTGAGCCGTCTGAGGTCGTGTCCGACTTTAAGGACACCGGACTCATCCAGCTCATCGTGCAGCTCGGCGCCAAGGCAGTCGACAAGCTGCCCACGGGCATCAAACGCGACCCCGACGCTGTGGCCGAGACGATCGTCAACAACATCCGCAAGGTCATTGTCGACGAGCGCGCCATGAACCCGAAGTACTACGACAAGATGTCCGAACTCCTGGACGCCATACTTGACGAGCGCCGGCAAGACGCCATCGACTACAAAGCTCATCTGGCAAGGCTCCTGGAGCATGCCGAGAAGGTCGGCAAGGGCGAGTCTGATACGGTCTACCCGGATTGGGTAAACAACGGTGCCCAGCGTGCGCTGGTCGACTTCTTTTCCCCTGCCACCGAGCTGGCCCGCGACGTCGACCAGGTGGTCTTGAGTACCAAGCCAGACTCCTGGGTCGGAAGCGCCATGAAGGAGAAGAAGATCAGGCGCGCGCTCAAGCAGAGCCTGCCAGCGGACTTCGGTCAGCTGGACGAGCTATTTGATCTCGTAAAGGCCCGAAATGAGTATCACTAGCGCTCACTTGACCGTTCGCGGTATCGCCATCGATATCGTCTACAAGAACATCAAGAACCTTCATATTGGCGTCTACCCGCCTATGGGAAGGGTGCGCGTAGCCGCGCCGCTTCGACTGGATGACGAACAGGTGCGCCTGGCCGTCATCCAGCGCCTCGCGTGGATCAAGAAACAACGTGAGCAGCTGCGGTCCGTGGAGCGTCAGTCGCAGCGCGGGATGACCACCGGTGAATCCCACTATATATGGGGACAGCGCTACCGGTTGAAGGTAGTCGAGCGGCCTGGGCGAGCCCATGTCGAGGTGGAGTCGGGGCGCCTTCTTATGTATGTGCCACCAGGTAGCAACTCGGACACCAGGAGTCAGTTGCTTCAGCGGTGGCAGCGGGAACAGTTGCGGCTCCGGGTCCCGGCGCTCATCGCGAAGTGGGAGCCAGTTATCGAGCGCGATGTGTCACGGTTGACTATCCGCCGTATGAAGACGAAATGGGGTTCGTGCAGTCGGGAATCGGGGCACATCTCGCTCAACCTTGAACTCGCCAAGAAGCATCCTGACTGCCTTGAGTACGTCATCGTCCATGAGATGACTCACCTGCACGAACGCAGCCACGGCCAGCGATTTATCGCTCTATTGGATAAGTACATGCCCACCTGGCGCGCGCGACGTGACCAACTGAATGAATCGCCCCTGGCTGAAGAAGAGTGGAGCTATCCACAGCGGCACTGCTGAGTGTCTGAAGAGTCAGCCAGACGCATCTTGCGTACGAGCACTCAGCAGCGCGGAAATTGCATCAGGTGGCGCAGCCTGGCGTGTGGAGGTTCGCAGCTGCTGTTTGGTTGCGAAGATGTAGTTGTGGAGCGCGACTTGCGGCTTGGGGCGGGTGGCACAGCGCGAGGGGGTGCCCGAGAGTACTGCAGCAGCCAGCCAGTCGCCGTTTCGGGCGCTTCAGATGGCTCCCAGCAGCTATCGCACGGCAACCGCACCCGCGTGCGCAAGCGCAATCAGCCGTGAGGGGCTGCGGCGGTTAGCCGGCTGGGCCGAGCGGTAGCGCGCGGCGAAGGCGTCCCGACATACGGGAAACCCGGCCATGGCATTGCGAACTCAGGACCGTACGGGCGTGCTGGCGTAGGTTGTTGCGTTTGGAGGACATCGACAACTCGACCTGGTCTCCATACTTCGCTTGCTCGAGGGGCTCCGGTGGACAGCCGGTGGACGGACGCCTTTGGACAGTGCGGTACGGGGTGGCACAGTCCAATCTGTCCCACGTGCTCTGAACAGGAAGAGCATCACCAGACGTCATGCGGCGGCACCACTCAACATGAACCGCCGTGATCTCGTAATGCGTAGGTCGCGGGTTCGAATCCCGCAGGCGGCTCAGTAAGTGGAAGGCCCAGGTCATGTGTTCATGACCTGGGCCTTTTGTGTGGGGTGGGGCGGGGCGGGTTATTGGTCGAGGTAGGCGAGGACGGCGAGGACGCGGCGGTTGTCGCCGTCGGTGGGGAGGAGGCCGAGCTTGGTGAAGATGTTGCTGATGTGTTTGGCGACGGCCTTCTCGGTGATGAAGAGGCCTTGGGCGATGCCGGCGTTGGAGCGGCCCTGGGCGAGCCATTCGAGGACTTCGCGTTCGCGGTCGGTGAGGCTGCCGACGTTCTCGTCGCGTTCCTTGCGGATGAGGAGTTGGGAGATGACGTCGGGGTCCATCGCGGTGCCGCCGTCGGCGACGCGGCGGATCGAGTCGAGGAACTGGGAGCCGTTGGTGACGCGGTCCTTGAGCATGTAGCCGACGCCGCGGCCGCCGCTGGCGAGGAGTTCGCGGGCGTAGAGCGGTTCGACGTACTGGGAGAGGAGCAGGACCGGGAGGTCGGGCATGGTGCGGCGGGCGGTGAGGACGGCGCGCAGGCCCTCGTCGGTGAAGTTCGGCGGCAGCCGGACGTCGACGACCGCGACGTCCGGCTGCCGCTCGGTGAGGGCTGCGAGGAGGTCGGCGCCGTTGTCGACGGCGGCCACCACCTCGTGTCCGTAGGCCTGGAGGAGGCGGATCAGGCCGTCCCTCAGGAGGAAGTGGTCTTCGGCGAGGACAATGCGCACGGAAGCTCCATCGTGACCATGGTCGGGCCGTTGACGGGGCTGTTCACGGCCAGGACCCCGTCGAACGTGCTGAGTCGTCGCTCGATGCCGCGCAGGCCGGTGCCCCGGGTGGCGTCGGCGCCGCCGCGGCCGCTGTCGGTCACGGTGATGCGCAGCATGCCGTGATCGTAACGGATGTCGATCCAGGCCCGGTCGGCACCGGAGTGCTTGGCGACGTTGGTGAGGATCTCCGAGATCGCGAAGTAGGCGGCGGACTCGACGGGCATCTCGGGGCGGCCGGGCAGGTCCACGACGACCTCGGTGGGGACCGGGCAGACCATCGCCAACGCGCGCACCGCGTCGGCGAGTCCGCGGTCGGCGAGGACCGGCGGGTGGATGCCGCGGACCAGGTTGCGGATCTCCTCCAGGGCCTTGGAGGAGGACTGGCGGGCCTCGATGAGCAGGGCCCGGACGGCCTCCGGGTTGGTCTCCAGCAGGTGTTCGGCGGCGTCCAGGGTCATGCCCATCGCGACCAGGCGGGCCTGGGCGCCGTCGTGCAGGTCGCGTTCGATCCGCCGGATCTCGGCCATCTGCGTGTCGACGGCGGTGCTGCGGGTGGTGGTGAGGTGCTCGATCCGGCTGGCCATCAGCTCCTGCTCGCTGGGGGCGAGCACGGAGTGGGTGTACAGGGCGTGCTTGCGGACCGCGCGGGGGGCCATCCACAGGGCCAGCGGCAGTTGCAGGACGCCGAGGACGCCGGCGAGCACCGCGGTGGCCTGACCGTCGATCGGGATGAACTGGTACCAGAGGCCGTCCCACTCGGTCGACAGCGGGACGCCGAAGAAGGCCAGGAAGATGCCCCAGAAGCCGCTGAGCAGCACGGCGATCGGCATGAAGGCGAGGAAACCGCCGGCGATCGGGTCGGTGAGCACCCAGGCGAACTCCCGCCGGGTCTGCGGGTCGCTCATGATCCAGCGGTAGCGGGCGACGGCCCCCGAGGCGCCCTCGGGGACGGCCGGCAGGCCGCTGGGCGGGCCGGGGATCCGCACGCCGGACCAGCGCTCGGACAGGCCGCGCTGGCGGGCGGCCAGTGCCCGGACGCGCTCCATGGCCCGCGGCACCAGGCCGAGGCCGGGGCCGACCAGGGAGATCGCGCCGGTGACCCCGAGCGAGCGCCCGAAGGCCGCGATGGACATCCAGCAGAGGGCCAGTGCCCGCCGCAGCCCGGTGAATCCGGCGGGGACGGAGAATCCCCTGATCTCGACCGCCGAGGGGCTTCCCCCGAGCTTCATCGTGCGGTCCATGGCCCGCTCCTCTCTGGTGCCGTTCGCTGTGCCCCGGCCGTGGTGGCCGTGTGACCATTCTGGCGGGGGCGGCGCGGCGAAATCGGTAGTAATAACCCCCCTCTTGCACGACCGGAGGGGGAGGTTCTTCTACCTGGCGGCGGCGGTGACGTCGGCGGGCGGGCTCAGAAGCCGTCCGGGGCGCCCTCGGCGGTGTCGGGGGCGGCGACGAAGAGGGACAGGGTGTCCGCCACGCAGGCCGCGTGCTGCTGGCCCTCGACCTCCACCGTCATCCGGACCGCGGCCAGGTGGCCCATCGGGGTCTCGCGGACGCTGGTGACCTTGGCGCCGCCGCGGACCCGGGCGCCGACCGGGATCGGGCGGGGGAAGCGGACCTTGTCCAGGCCGAAGTTGACGCCGAGTTCGACGTTGTGGATCTCGAAGATCGCGCGCATCATCGCGGGCAGCAGGCCGAGCGTCATGTAGCCGTGGGCGATGGTCCCGCCGAACGGGCCGGTGGCGGCGCGCTCCGGGTCCACGTGGATCCACTGGAGGTCGCCGGTGGCGTCGGCGAACTGGTCGACGCTGTGCTGGGTGACGTCGAGCCATTCGCTGTAGCCGAGGTGCTCCCCGGTCGCCCCGGTGAATTCGGCCAGGCTGGCAAAGGATCTCATGCGGGTGATTCTCGGCGGCCGTCCATGGCGTGGACAAGGCGCCGGGAGGCCGTGGGGCCGTTCGGTCAGCGTGCCGTCAGTTGGCCGTCAGCGCAGGGGCCGCATCGCCGTCGGCGCGGGGGGCGAAAGCCCTGGCCGGACGGCCCGAGGCCCGCCGGCGCCGGGAGCGCGGGCGGGCCTCGGGGGGACGGGAGGGGACGGGACGGGACGGGACGGGACGGGAGGGGAGGGGAGGGGAGGGGAGGGGAGGGGAGGGGAGGGGAGGGCTCAGCCGTAGCGCTTGAGCTCGTGGAAGAAGTCCGGGACGGTGTGCAACTGCCCGGCCGCGAGGACGCGGTCGTGGACGTGCTTGGCGACGGCCATGTCGAGCACGCCGAGGCCGAACGGGGAGAAGATCACCGGCCGGTCGGACGGCGGGGTGATCGCGCCGGTGAGCACGTCGTAGAGCGTGCCGGCGACGAACTCGCGGTGGCCGACCTGCTGTTCGGCCAGGTGCGGCGAGGTGCCCGCCTTCATGCAGTGCTCGATGTCGTCGACGACGTTCCACGACTCGAGGACGATCTCGGGGGAGAGGTCGCGCAGCGAGACGTGCAGCACCAGCGGGTTGTGCGAGAACCACTGCGGGTCCGTCACGTGCGGCTCGCCGGCGACGGTGGCGAAGACCACCAGGTCGCTGGAGCGGATCAGCTCCTCGGCCTTGTCGTGGACGGTGATCTCCACGCCCTCGCCCTCGGCCCGGCGCAGGTACTCGGAGAAGCCCTCGGCGTGCTCGGCGGACAGGTCGTGGACGCCGGCCGCCGTGAAGTCGAAGCCGTTGGCGGCGAGGTAGGTGTGCACGTAGCGGGCGATCAGGCCGACGCCGAAGAAGCCGACCCGGGTCGGGCGCTCGCCGCGGGCGTCGGCGAGCCGGGCCGCCGCGAGGGCCGCGGAGGCGGCGGTGCGCGCCGCGCTGATGATCGAGCTCTCCAGGCAGGCGAACGGGTAGCCGGTCTCGGCGTCGTTGAGGATCAGGACGGCCGAGGCGCGCGGGAGGCCGGCCGCCACGTTCTCCGGGAAGCTGGAGATCCACTTGATGCCGTGCACGCCGACCTCGCCCTTGACGGAGGCGGGCAGCGCGATGATCCGGGAGGACGGGCGGTCGGGGAAGCGCAGGAAGTACGAGTCCGGGTTGACCGTCTGCCCCTCGCCGTGCAGCCGGTACGCGGCCTCGACCGTGGCGACGACCTCGTCCTCGTGCCCGTGGAGGGCCTCGTGCACCTGGGCGCCGGAGACCACGGCGAAGGGAGGTACCTGATTCATGGGAACAGTGCTCCTGGTCGGAGGGGTTGAGGGAAGAACAGGGACCGGCGCTCAGCCGATGCGGGCCAGGCCCTTGGCGCGCTGCCGCGCCCGCCCGCGCGAGACCACCAGCGGGTCCCAGTCCGGGCCGCGGTCGGGCAGCCGGGCGGCGTCGCCGAGCACCGCGCCGCCGAACACCTCGCGCAGCAGCCCGCGGCCGATGATGTCGGAGGCGGCGGCCATGCCGCTGTTCGCGACCGCGGCGATGCCGCTGCCGTAGCGGACGCTCTGGCCGACCACGTACAGGCCCTCGACCTCGGTGCGCACGTCCGGCCGCTGGTTCGAGCCGCCCCAGCTGGCCATGCCGTACGGGGTGCCGCCGGTGGCCCGGATGTAGCGCTCGTGGGTGAGCGGGGTGGCCGTCTCCAGGTGGGTGATGCGCTCCCGGAACGGGCCGATGACCTTCTCGGCGGTGGCCAGCATGACCTCGGTGAGCTGCTGCTTGCGGGCGAGGTAGGCGGCGTTGCGGCGGTAGGGCTCGCCGTCGGCCGGGCCGCCCTCCAGGCCCCAGAACCCGTAGCCGGGCGGCAGGCCCGTCATGAGCTGGAAGTTGCTGTGGCCGGGCGGGCAGACGGCGGCGGCGCCCGGGTCCTTGAGGGAGGCGAAGGAGAAGGTGAGGGCCGGCACCGAGTCCATCGAGCCGTCCCGCGCGTACCGCTCCAGCATGGCGGCGTGCGCGCCCTCCAGGTCGTCGCTGTCGTGCCACCAGATGTTGGCGTTGGGCAGGCCCGGCAGTTTGGTGTCGAGCGCGATGTACACCGAGACGAAGGAGCCTCGCATGGTCGCCGCGCGGGTGCGGGCCACCACCTCGGGGGGGAAGGCGTCCTCGCCGCCGCACAGGTCGAGGACGGTGCGCCGGTAGTCCGCGTTGGAGATGACCAGCGGGGCCGAGATCCGCTGCCCGTCGGTGAGCTCGACGCCGGTGGCGCGCCCGTTCTCGACCAGGATGCGGCGGACGTCGCAGCGGGTGCGCAGTTCGCCGCCGTGCGCCTCCAGAGCCTCGACGAACGCGGCCACCACCGCCTGGCCGCCGCCCTCGGGGTAGTACGCGCCGCGCAGGTAGTGGTCCATCATCGAGGCGTGGTGGGCCAGGCTGATGCCGTCCGGCATGGTGCCGTAGTTGCCGGCCTGCGCCGCGAGCAGGGTGCGCGCCTTGGCGGAGAAGCCGAAGTGGTCCAGGGCGTCGGCGAAGGTGCGGCGGGACCAGCGCATGGTCTGCGGGGACTTGCGGAACAGGTCGACCAGGGACTCGCCGTTCAGGCCGGCGCGGGTCGAGCCGGCCACGTTCTCGGCGAGTTCGAGGAAGCCGTCGATCCGGTCGGCCTCCTCGGGCAGGGCCTGCCGCAGCCGGTCGCGGTAGGCGCCCCAGCCGGCCGGCACGTCGACGGTCGCGGTGGGCGTGATGATCCGGTCGAAGCCCTGCTCGTTGTCCATCGGCCGGAACCGCACCCGGTCCAGGACGCCGAGACCGGCCAGGATCGCCGGGAAGTGCCCGTCGGGGCCGCAGTCGCCGAGGTAGTGCGTGCCGACGTCGAACTCGTACTTCCGCCGGCGGCGGAACACGTGCGCGTTGCCGCCGGCGATGTCGTGCTGTTCGAGGACGAGGACGCTGCGCCCGTCGGCCGCCAGGTAGCCGGCGGTGGTCAGGCCGCCGATGCCGCTGCCGACGACGATCGCGTCGTAGTGGTCGCGCAGCCCCTGGGGCCCCTGCATGCGTGCTCCCATCAGAACGTGCCGCCGCCGTGGATCTCGAAGACCGACCCGCTGATGTAGGCGGCGCGGTCGGAGAGCAGGAAGGAGACCAGGTCGGCCACCTCCTCGGGCTTGCCGGCCCGGCCGAGGGCGACGTTCTTCAGCATCCGCTCCACCGCGGCGTCGGACATGTCGCCGACCATGTCGGTGGCGATCAGGCCCGGTGCGACCACGTTGGCGCGCACGCCGCGCGGGCCGCACTCCTTGGCGAGGGACTTGGTGAAGCCGATGATGCCGGCCTTGGACGCGGCGTAGTTGGCCTGGCCGAGGTTGCCGTAGATGCCGGACACCGAGGACAGGTTGACGATTGATCCGCTGCGGCGCTTGCTCATCGCGAAGGCGGCGGCGCGGCACACGTGGTACACGCCGTCCAGGTTGGTGCGCAGGACCTGGTTCCAGTCGTCCTCCGGCATCAGGATGACCGGGCGGTCCCGGGTGATGCCGGCCGAGGTGACGGCGGCGTCCACCGGGCCGACCTCGCGCTCGGTGCGGTTGAACCAGTCGCGGACCTGCTCGGGGTCGGCCACGTCGCACTGGGTGGCCGTGATCCGGGTGCCGAACTCGCCCGCTTCCTTGGCGAGTTGCTCGGCGGCCTCGGTGTTGGAGCGGTAGCAGAACGCGACGTCGTAGCCGTCCTGGGCCAGGCGCAGCACGATGGCCTTGCCGATGCCCCGGGACCCGCCGCTGACCAGGGCGATCACGCGTGCTCCCCGATGAGTCTCAGGACGGCGCAGCCCACGGCGCCGTCACGGTCGACGGCGGACACCAGGGCGATCCGGCCCCGGGCCGCCGGGTCGGCCTCGGCCACGCCGAGCACCGCCTGGATCTGGAAGGACGCGGAGGCCGCGCTGGTGTCGCCGAGCTGTTCCATGGACGGGACCCGGCCCAGTGCCTCGGCCGGCAGCAGCGCGGTGAGCGCGTCGTACTCGGCCCGGCCGGCCGCGGTGGGCGCGGCGCACGGGACGGCGGCCCACACCTCGTCGGGGGTGACGCCGGCGCGGGCCAGGGCGCGCCGCACGCAGGCGGTGACGGCGGCCTTCGGGTCGTCGTCGATGTCGACGCGGGTCTCCACCGCGAGCACCGCGGCGAGCGCCGGGCGCTGGGCGGTGCCGGCGTGCTCGACCATGAACAGGCCGCAGCCCTCGCCGAGCAGCGGCGAGGAGTCGCCGGCCGCGACGGCGGTGTGCTCGATCCAGGCGTGCGCGGCGGAGAACTCCTCGGCCGAGCCGACCAGGTACTTGGTCGCCCGGCCCTGGCCCATCAGGCGCCGCGCGTAGTTGAGGGCGAGCAGGCCGCTGACCCGGCCGCCGGCGACGGTGGTGTTGGGACCCTTGAGGTCGTGCCGGATGGCGGTGGCGCCGGCGGCGTGGTTGAGGCTGCCGAACGGGATGCGGCCGGCGTCGACGTGGAAGGGCAGCGCGTTGGTGTAGGACTGCTTGAGGAAGTTGGTGACGTTCTCCAGGCTGCCCATCGAGATGCCGAGGACCACACCGGTGCGGTCGTCGGTCTCCACCACCCGGTTGCCGTCGGCGTCCTTGAGCAGGCCGTCGGAGGCGACCAGGGCCAGCGCGGTGAGCCGGTCCATCTTGGCGGTGCCGGTGGGGCCGAGCAGGCCCTTGATGTCGAAGCCGGGCACCAGGCAGACGTCGGGCGACGGCAGCGGGCCGAGCGCGGCGTCCGCCTTGGCGGCGGTCTTGGCGCCGGCGCGCACGCCGGACGCGAAGTCCTGGCGGGTCAGGCCGTACGGCGACACGGCCGACCAGCCGGTGATGACGAGTGTCTCCGGCGGCAGGGCCGCCGGGGTGGCTGCGGTGGTCATCGTCAGACTCGCTCTCCGTACGTGCCCAGAATCAGGATGGCGTTGTTGCCGGCGAAGGCGCTGGAGTTGTTCTCCACGATCCGGACCTCCGCGTCGACGGCCCGGTTGGGCACGACGTCCAGCGGGCAGTCCGAGTCGGTCTCCACGTGGTTGATGGTCGGCGGGATGAACTGGTGCTCGATGGCGAGGCTGCAGGCGATCGCGCCGAGCGCGCTGGCCGCGCCCATCGAGTGGCCGAGCATCGACTTCACCGCGACGGTGCGCGGCGGCGCGTCGCCGTACACGTCGACGATGGCGGCCGACTCGGTCTTGTCGTTGGCCTTGGTGCCGGTGCCGTGCGCGGAGATGAAGTCGATCTCGCCCCGCTCGACCCCGGCGTCGTCCAGGGCGAGCCGGATGCCGCGGGCGATGCCGTCGCGGTTCGGCGCGGTCGGGTGGGCGGCGTCGCAGCTGAGGCCGTACCCGAGCACCTCGGCGTAGATGTGCGCGCCGCGGGCGAGGGCGGACTCCAGGCTCTCCAGGACGAGGATGCCCGCGCCCTCTCCGGTCAGGATGCCCTGGCGGTTCTTGTCGAACGGGCGGACCACGTCCGGGGTGAGCGCGCCGAAGCGCTTGAACAGCGCGAAGGCCTTGCGGCAGACGGCGTCGGCGCCGCCGCACAGCGCGATGTCGACCTCGCCGGAGCGGATCGCGTCCAGGCCGTAGCCGATCGAGTAGTTGCCCGCCGCGCAGGCCGTGGTGATGGTGGTCGGCTCCACGTTCGGCATGCGCAGTTCGCGGGCGATGACGGTGGTGAGCCGGCCGGCGTTGATCCGGCGGGACAGCACCGGGTCCATGGCCTCAGGGCTCCCGGCCGCGAGCTCCTGCTCGACCAGCACGCCGATGTCGTGCCCCTCGCCGTCGGTGGTGCCGACGCTGATGACGGCCTGGCGCTCACCGAGGTCGGCCTCGGTGAGCCCGGCGTCCGCCACGGCCATCCGGGCGGCGGCGACGGCGAACTGCCCGGCGCGGCCCATGTCGTCGAGGGGGACGTTGCGGATCCAGCGCTCCGGCTCGAAGTCGGGGACCTCGCAGGCGATGTTCTGGCCGAACCCCTCGGTGTCGAACCGGGTGATCGGCCTCGCACCGGAGCGGCCGGCCCGCAGCCCCGCGGTGTACTCCTCGACACCCGTGCCGATGCTGGAGATCGCCCCGAGGCCGGTGAGGACGACCCGGCGGCGGTCGGCCGGCACGCCGGCGCGGGGTGCCGCTGGTGACTGTGCGGTGGACATGGGACTCCTTAAGCAGTGGGATGCCTGCGGGCGGGGGTTCCGGTGCCGGAACCCGCCCCGATCACCAGCCGGCGGCCGTCGCGGTCACCTGGTACGTGGCCTCCACGTTCACCATCTTCGGCAGCTCGTTCATGTCGATGACGATGGAGTACTCCATCTCCAGGGCGCTGAGCACGTCGATGAGCTTCAGTGAGTCGGCGCCCAGCTCGTCGACGAACAGCGCGGTGTCGGCGAACTCGGTGTGCACGTCGATGTTCTCGGCGATGATCTCGCGGACACGGGCGAGGCGCTCCGGCGCTACCGTCGTCATGCTCGTTTCCTCCGTTTTCGCGGGCGCCCTGTGCGGGTGTCCCTGGGGTGCCCGGAAATCGGGCCTCTGGGCAGAAAATTAGTCAGGCCCGATGACGGGTCGATGACGTCCAACTGACCGCTCACTGACGGGTCCTGGCGGGCTGTTGCGCGCCTGGTGGGGATGGGTGTCGGGGACAAAACGACCGCCCGCCGCACCGGCGGGCGAAGGCCCTGGGGGTGCGGCGGGCGGCGGTGTCGGAGCCGTCCGGCGGCGTTCTTCCGGATTCCGGGCGCGGGCCCGGCCGGTCAGCCCTGCTGCTGGAGGCTGAGCGGGCGCATGTCCGTCCAGGTGCTCTCGATGTGGGCGACGGCGGTGGCCCGGTCGGTGGCCTCCAGGGTCACCGTCCAGCCCTCCGGGACGGCGGCGAAGGACGGCCACAGGGAGTGCTGCCCCTCCTCGTTGACGAGGACGAGGAAGGTGCCGTCTTCGCGGTCAAAGGGGTTCGCCATGACTGTTCTCCAGATCTCGGGATCTCGGGACGTGCCGGGGTGATCGGGCGTCAGGTGGTCGGGGTGGCGGCCGGTGCGGCCGGGGTTCCGGTCGGGCTCGCGGCCGGTGCGGTCAGGGCGGCGAGGGCGTGTTCGACGACCGCGCCGATCGCCGCCGCCGGTGCGGGGTGCAGCAGTTGCTGGTGCCCGCTGTCCACGTCGTGCGCGAGGACGGCGGAACCGACGTGCGGCTCCCAGTTCTTGACCTTGAGGGCGCGCTCCTCCGGGGTGGGGCGGGTGTCGCCGCCGACCGCCACGAAGAGCGTCATCGGGCAGCCGTCGAAGCGGCCCGGGGTGAACCGCTGGAACAGCTCCAGGTTGTTCCGCATGACGCCCAGCAGCCGTTCTAGCGTACCCGGTTCGAGCGCGGCGAGGGGGCCTTCGGTGCGGGCCAGGTGCGCGGCGACGTCCTGCGGGGTGAGCCGTTCCAGCCCCGTCGCGTCGACCCCGGCCTCGGCCAGGAAGTCGGCGAGGAACTCGGCGTCGTCGGGCCGGGAGCCGAGGGCGTCGTCGGGGTAGGCGTCCAGGTTGGCCAGGAACGCCACCTGCTCGTCGGCGGCGTGCAGCCGGACGGCCATCTCGTGCGCCACGACCCCGCCGTAGGACCAGCCGAGCAGGTGGTACGGGCCGTGCGGCTGCACGGCCCGTACCCGGGCCAGGTACTCCTCGGCGACGTCGCCCAGGTCGGTCGGCAGCGGGCCGTCGCCGGACAGGCCGCGGGCCTGGAGGCCGTAGACCGGCTGCTCCGGGTCGAGGTGCTCGGCGAGGGCCGCGAACGGGAGCGCGAAGCCGAGGCCGCCGTGCACGCAGAACAGCGGTGGCCGCCGGCCGGTGGGCCGGATCGGCAGGACCGGGCCGAGCAGGTCGACCGCGCCGCCCCCGGTGGCGGCGGCCGCGGCCAGTGCCTCCAGGGTGCGGTGCTCGAAGACCGCGCCGAGGCTGATCGGCAGCCCGGCCCGGCCGGCCGCGTTGACCAGCCGGATCGCCTTCAGGCTGTCCCCGCCGAGGGCGAAGAAGGAGTCCTCGGGGCCGACCGGGCCGACGCCCAGCACCTCCTCGACGGCGGCGCAGAGCAGCCGTTCCGGCTCGGTGCGGGGCGCCCTCGGGGCGCGGGCGGAGGGGGTGGCCGCCGGGGCCGGCAGGGCCCTGACGTCCAGTTTGCCGTTGGCGTTCAGCGGCAGTTCCGGCAGCGCGGTGTAGCTCTCCGGCACCATGTGGCCGGGCAGCGAGCGGGCCAGGTGGCCCTGCAGCTCGGCGGGCCCGGGGGCCGGCCGGCCGTCGGCGGGCACCAGGTAGGCGACCAGGCGGCGTTGGCCGGCGGCGTCGGCGGGGGCCAGGACGGCGGCCCGGGCGACGTCCGGGTGCTCGGCCAGCAGCCGTTCGATCTCGCCGAGTTCGACCCGGTAGCCGCGGATCTTGACCTGCTGGTCGGCGCGGGCGACGTACTCGATCCGGCCGTGCCGGTCCCAGCGGACCAGGTCGCCGGTGCGGTACATGCGCTCGCCGGGCGCGCCGAACGGGCAGGCGGTGAAGCGGGCGGCGGTCAGCCCGGGCTGGCCGAGGTAGCCGCGGGCCAGGCCCTCGCCGGCCAGGTACAGCTCGCCGACCACGCCGCGCGGCACCGGCCGCAGCGCCCCGTCCAGGACGTACGCGCGGGTGTCGCCGATCGGCAGGCCGATCGGGACGGTGCCGTCGGCGCGGCCGAGGTCCTGGCCGGTGGCGAAGGTGGTGGTCTCGGTGGGGCCGTACACGTTGAACACCGTGGTGCCCGGCAGGGCGGCCCGCAGCCGGTCCAGGTGGTCGCGGGAGTGCGCCTCGCCGCCGGTGAGCAGCGCCCGCAGCGGGGCCAGGGCGCGCGGCCGGGTGTCGGCGATGGTGTTGGACAACTGGGTGGTGAGGAAGGCGACGCTCACCCGGGCGCGGGCCAGGAAGGACTCCAGGGCCTGCGGGTCGGCCGGGCCGGGCGGGTGGATCGCCACCCGGGCGCCGTGGGCGAGCGGGCCCCAGATCTCGAAGGTGGAGGCGTCGAAGGCGACCGGCGCGAAGTAGAGGAAGGTGTCCGCGGCGGTCGGCGCCAGCTCCGGCAGGCCCAGGACCAGGCGGACGGCGGCGCGGTGCGGGACCGCGACGCCCTTGGGCTTGCCGGTGGAGCCGGAGGTGTAGATGACGTACAGCAGGTCGTCGGGGTCGACCGGGGCGGCGGGCACCGGGGCGGTGACGGGCCGGCCGGCCAGGTCGGCCAGGGTTTCGGGGGCGTCCAGGAGCAGCTCGACGACCCCGGCGGGGAGCTCCCGTCCGGCCGGTGACCGTTCGGTGACGAGCAGCCGGGCGCCGCTGTCGGCCAGCATGTCGCGGACCCGCTCGTCGGGGTAGGACGGGTCGATCGGCAGGTAGGCCGCGCCGGTGCGGGCGATCGCCAGCAGGGTGCTCACCACGGCTGGGCCGCGCTCCAGGCGCAGCGCCACCAGGTCGCCCCGGCGGGCGCCGCGGGCGGCCAGCAGGTGGGCCAGGCGGTTGGCCTCGGCGTCCAGTTCGGCGTAGCTGGTGTGCCGCAGCCGCTCGGGGTGGCCGGGCTCGGTGTGGACCAGCGCGACCGCGTCCGGGGTGGCCGCGATCCGGCGGTCCACGAGGGCGGTGAGGGTGCTGCGCGGGGTGCCGGCCCGGTGGGTGCCGAGGGCGAGCAGTTCGGCCTCCTCCTCGGGCCCGAGCAGGTCCAGCCGGGACAGCGGCCGGGCGGGCTCGGCGAGGGCGGCGGCGAGCAGCCGCAGGTAGGCGTCGGTGATCCGGCGGGCGGTGGCGGGCTCGAACAGGTCGGTGCGGTACTCGACGGCGAGCGCGAGTGCGCCGCCGGCCTGCTCGGTGAGCTGGAAGAACAGGTCCCACTTGGCGGTCCGGACGGGCACCGGCTGCTCGGTCACGGCGAGTTCCGGGTCCTGCTCGGGCGCCGGGGCCGGCCCGGCCTGCTGGAAGCCGAGCATCACCTGGAACAGCGGGTGCCGGGCCATCGAGCGCTCGGGGTTGAGCACCTCGACCAGCTTCTCGAAGGGCACGTCCTGGTGCTGGTGGGCGGCCAGGTCGTAGGCGCGGACCCGTTCGGCGAGTTCGCGCAGGCCCGGGTCGCCGGAGGTGTCGGTGCGCAGCACCAGGGTGTTGACGAACATGCCGACCAGCTCGTCGAGCCGCTCGTCGGTGCGGCCCGCGATCGGGCTGCCGAGCGGGATGTCGGTGCCCGCGCCGAGCCGGGTGAGCAGGGCGGCGAGCCCGGCCCGCAGCAGCATGAAGACGCTGACGCCCCAGGCGGCGGCGAGCCGGTGCAGCTCCGCGGTGAGCGGCTGCGGCACGGTGGCGCGCACGACGTCGCCGCGGTGGTCGGCCCGGGTGCCGCGCGGGTGGTCGAAGGGCAGCGCCAGTTCCTCCGGCAGGCCCTTCAGGGTGGCGGTCCAGTGGTCGAGTTGGCGGGCGAGTTCGCTCCGCGGGTCGTCCTCCGCGCCGAGCAGTCCGCGCTGCCACAGGGCGTAGTCGGCGTACTGGACGGGCAGCGGCGGTAGTTGGGCCGGGCGGCCGGCCACCCGGGCCCGGTAGTACGCGGTGAGGTCGCGGGTGAGCGGGGCGAGCGACCAGCCGTCGCCGGCGATGTGGTGCAGGACGATCGTCAGCACGTGCTCGTCCGGGCCGAGCCGGAACAGGTGGGCGCGGAGCGGGAGGTGGTGCTCCAGGTCGAAGCCGCGCGCGGCCTCGGCGGCGAGGGCGGCGGGCAGGCCCGCCTCGGTGGTCTCGCTCACCGGGAGCGGGACGGTGGCCTCGGCCGGGGTGAGCACCCGCTGTTCGGCCGGTCCGCTGCCGGTGGTCTTGGGGGCGGCCCCGGCGGGTGCGCGCTGCGGGAAGACGGTGCGCAGCGCCTCGTGCCGGGTGACCACGTCGTGCAGCGCGCCCTCCAGGGCGGCGGTGTCGAGCCGCCCGGAGAGGCGGATCGCCAGCGGGATGGCGTACAGCCCGCCGGGTGCGCCCAGGTGCTCGACGAACCAGAGCCGCTGCTGCGCGTACGACAGCGGCAGCACGGCCGGGCGGGGGCCGGCGGCGAGCGGGGCGCGGCCGGGGGCGGCGGCGGCCAGCCGTTCGGCGAGGCGGGCGGGGGAGGGGGCCTCGAAGAGGTCCCGGACCTGGAGTTCGGCGCCGAGTTCGGCGCGGACCCGGTTGACGATCCGGGTGGCGAGCAGCGAGTGGCCGCCGAGGGCGAAGAAGTCGTCGTCGACGCCGACCCGGTCGAGTCCGAGCACCTCGGCGAAGACGCCGCAGAGCCGCTCCTCCCCGGTGGTGCGCGGGCCGCGGGCCGAGGTGGTGTACGCGGGGGCGGGCAGGGCGCGGCGGTCGAGCTTGCCGTTGGCGGTCAGCGGCAGCGCGGCGAGCCGGACCACGGCCGCCGGGACCATGTACTCGGGCAGCCGCTCGGCGGCGAACTCCCGCAGTCCGGCCGGGTCGGCGCCGTCGCGGGGCACCACGTAGGCGACCAGGCGCTGGTCGCCGGGCCGGTCCTCGCGGGCGATCACGGCCGCCCCGGCGACTGCGGGGTGCTGGCCGAGGACGGTCGCGATCTCGCCCAACTCGATCCGGAAGCCGCGCAGTTGGACCTGCTCGTCGGCGCGGCCCAGGTACTCCAGGGTGCCGTCGGCCCGCCACCGGCCGAGGTCGCCGGTGCGGTACATCCGGGTGCCGCCGGGCTCGAACGGGCAGGCGACGAAGCGGGCCGCGGTGAGGTCGGGGCGGCGCAGGTAGCCGCGGGCCAGGCCGGGGCCGGTGATGTAGAGCTCGCCGGGCACGCCGGCCGGGACGGGTTGCAGGGCGCCGTCGAGCAGGTAGACCCGCAGGTCCGGGATGCCGCGCCCGATCACGCTGCCGCCGCCGGCGGCGGCCGTCGGGGCGTCCAGCTCCTGGTAGGAGACGTGCACCGTGGTCTCGGTGATGCCGTACATGTTGACCAGGCGCGGTGCGTCGTCGGCGTGCCGGGTGTACCAGTCGGCGAGCTTGCCGATGTCCAGCGCCTCGCCGCCGAACACCACGGTCCGCAGGGCGAGCGGGCGCGGGCGGTCGGCGTCGGCGCGCATCAGCTGGTAGAAGGCGGACGGCGTCTGGTTGAGGACGGTCACCCGCTCCGCGGCGAGCAGGTCCAGGAAGGCGTCGGGGGAGCGCGACACGTCGTACGGCACCACGACCAGCCGGCCGCCGCGCAGCAGGGCGCCCCACAGCTCCCAGACGGTGAAGTCGAAGGCGATGGAGTGGAACAGCGTCCACACGTCGCCGGGGCCGAAGTCGAACCAGTCGTCGGTGGACTCCAGCAGCCGTGCCACGTTCCGGTGCGGCACCACGACGCCCTTGGGGCGGCCGGTGGAGCCGGAGGTGTAGATGACGTAGGCCGGGTGTTCGGGGGTGACGGCGGCGCCCGGGTCGGTGGCCGGGCGGGCGGCCAGCGCGGCGGCCGTCTCCGGGGCGTCCAGGTCCAGGCGCGGCAGGTCCGGGGCCCCGGGCAGGTCGGGCAGCACGCCGTCGGCGGTCAGCAGCAGGGCCGGACGGGCGTCGCGCAGGGTGTAGCCGATCCGGTCGGCCGGGTGGCCGGGCTCCAGCGGCAGGTAGGCCGCGCCCGCCTTGAGGACGGCGAGGACGGCGACGATCAGCTGGGCGCCGCGCGGCAGCGCGACGGCCACCAGGCTCTCCGGGCCGGCGCCGCGGGCGGCGAGCAGGTGGGCGAGCCGGTTGGCCCGCTCGTCCAGCTCGCGGTAGCTGAGGGCGGCCTCGCCGGGGGCGGTGACCGCGACGGCGTCCGGGGTGCGGGCGGCCTGCTCGGCGAACAGCTCCGCGATGGTGGCGCGCCGCGCCGGCTCCCGGGGGGCGGCCGAGGCGCCGCTCCACTCGCCGAGGATGCGGGCCAGCTCGGCGGGCTCGGGCGCGCCGAGCCGGGCGAGCGGGGCCTGCGGGTCGTCGGCGACCTGCTCCAGGACGCGGACCAGCCGGTCCAGGACGCGCTGCGCGGACGGCTGCGGGTCCTCGGTGAGGCCCTCGGTGAGGCCCTCGGGGCCCTCGGTGAGGCCCTCGGGGTTCTCGGCGAAGGCCGAGGGCCGGTAGGCGAGGTGGAGGTCCAGCCGCTCGCCGGGGAAGACGGTGAGGCTCAGCGGGTAGTGGGTGGCCGAGAGCACCTGGGCGGAGCTGACGCTGCCGCCCGACTCGCGGAACAGCGCGGCCTCGTCCAGCGGGTAGCTCTGGAAGGCGAGGACGGTGTCGAACAGCTCGCCCTGGACGCCGGAGGCGGCCTGCGCCTCGGCGAGCGGCAGGTGCTCGTGCGGCATCATCGCGAGCTGCTGGCGGGCCAGCGCCTCGAACAGCTCGCTCGCCCGCTGGTCGGGGCGCAGGTCGGCGCGGACCGGCAGGGTGTTGGCGAACAGGCCGATCATCGACTCGACGTCCGGGACCTCGGCCGGGCGGCCGGAGGTGACCGACCCGAACACCACGTCCTCGCGGCCGGTGAGCCGGCCGAGCAGCAGCGCCCAGCAGCCCTGCACCACGGTGTTGAGGGTCAGGCCCCGGCCGCGCGCCCAGCCGCTGAGCGCCGCGGTGCGCTCCGGCGACAGGAACCCCCGGACGAGCGACGGCAGTTCGTGGGAATCGACGTCACCGGCGCCGGGCAGCGCCCGGACCGGCCCGTCCAGGCCCTCCAGCAGCTGCGCCCAGGCCGCCCGCGCGGCGGCCCGGTCGCGGCCGTTCAGCCAGGTCAGGAACGAGCGGTACGGCGCGGGCGCGGGCAGCGCCGCCGCGCCCGCCTCGTCGCCGAGCAGCACCAACTCGCGGACGGCCAGCGGGAACGACCAGCCGTCCATGACGATGTGGTGCACCGACCAGAGGAACCGGTGGTGCCCCGCGCCGAGCCGGATCAGGGTGAACCGCATCAGCGGCGGCCGCGCCAGGTCGAACCGGCGCAGCCGGTCCTCGCGCGTCAGCCGCTGCGCCGCCGCCTCCCGGTCGCCCTCGGGCAGGCCGGTGAGGTCGTGCAGCTGCCACTGCGGCTCGACCTCGGTCTCCTTGAGGACGACCTGGACGGGCTCGCCGGTCTTGCGGTTGCGGAAGCAGGCCCGCAGGTTGGGGTGCCGGCGCAGCAGTGCGGTCGAGGCCTCGCGCAGCCGGGCGGCGAGCTGTTCGCCGTCACCCGCGCCCGGCCCGTCGATCTCCGCGACGAACTGGAGGGTGTACGGGTCGGGCGAGGCCTGGTCGTACGAGGACAGGAACAGCAGCCCCTGCTGGAGGGGGGAGAGCGGAAGTACTTCGCTGATCTTCGACCCGGTTCTGGGGGCGGTCGTCACGAAAGTTCCTCATTCAACTCGAATTCCAGATCGGCCAGTTCCTCGTCGGACAGGGCGATCAGACTGCTTTCGGGCTCCACCGGGTCGGGGGCGGCGGGGCTCTGCTCCTGCTCCTCGGCGACCTGGGCGAGGGCGGCGGCGGTCTTGTGGGTGAAGATGTCGCGGGTGGTGAGGGTGAGCCCGGCCTTGTGAGCGCGGCTGACGACCTGGATGGAGCGGATGCTGTCGCCGCCGAGGGCGAAGAAGTCCTCGTCGATGCCGACCCGGCCGGTGCCGAGGACCTCGGCGAGGATCTCGGTCAGCACCTGCTCGCGCTCGGTGCGCGGCGCGCGGGCCTCCTCCTGCTCCCCCGGGTCGGGCTTGGGCAGGGCCTTGCGGTCGAGCTTGCCGTTGGCGGTGAGCGGCATGACGGGCAGCACCAGCCAGGACGCCGGGATCATGTACCCGGGCAGCAGTTCGGCCAGTTGACGGCGGATCAGATCAGGGTCGACGCCGGGGCCGGTGAGGTAGCCGATGAGGCGGGGGTTGCCGGAGGCGTCGGGGAGGACGGCGACGGCGGTGTCGGTGACGGTGTCGAGGGAGCGGATGACGGTTTCGATTTCGCCGGTTTCGACGCGGCGGCCGCGGATCTTGACCTGGTGGTCGCGGCGTTCGATGAACTCGAGTTGGCCGTCGGGTCGTTGGATGACGCGGTCGCCGGTGCGGTACATCCGGGTGCCGGGTCCGGCGTGGGGGTCGGCCATGAAGGTGGCGGCGGTGCGGGCGGGGTCGTGGAGGTAGCCGCGGCCGACTCCGGCGCCGCCGATGTAGAGCTCGCCGGGGACGCCGACGGGGACGGGTTGGAGTTCGTCGCTGAGGACGTAGAGGCGGGTGTTGCGGACGGCGGTGCCGATGGGGACGCGGGCGGTGAGGGTGTCGCCGGCGCGGATGACGGCGTGGGTGACGTCGTCGGAGCATTCGGTGGGGCCGTAGGCGTTCATCATCGGGATGTGCGGGTGGCGGGCGTGCCACCGTCGGCAGAGGTCTGCGGGGAGGGCTTCGCCGGTGACCATCAGCCAGCGCAGGTGGGGGAGTTCGGGTGCGGTGCCGTCGAGGTCCCAGGCGTCCAGGGCGGCGCGCAGCAGGGAGGGCACGACCTCCAGGACGGCGATCTTCTCGTCCCGGGCCATGCCGAACAGGGCGGCCGGGTCGGCGGCCATGTCGGTGCCGGAGACCCGGACGGTGCCGCCGACGATGAGCGGGGCGAGCATCTGCCACACCGACACGTCGAAGGTGAGCGGCGCGTTCTGGACGACGCCTTCCCCGGCGGCCAGGTCGAGGTCGCCGACCTTGGCCCAGAGGTGGTTCATCATGCCGGAGCGCTGGACCATCGCGCCCTTGGGCTTGCCGGTGGAGCCGGAGGTGAACATCACGTACGCCAGGTCCAACCCGGTGCCCACGCAGTCGGGCAGGGCCCGCGTGCCGGCGGCCTGCTCCAGGCCGATGACGGTGACCGGCTCGCCCTGGACGGCGGCGGCGAACTCGGCGGCCTGCTCCTCGTACCCGGCGCCGACCAGCAGGTGGCGGGCGCCGCCGTCCTCCAGCAGCCCGGTGTTGCGGGCGGCCGGGGCGGCCGGGTCGAGCGGCAGGTAGGCGCCGCCGGCGCCGATCACGCCCAGCACGCCGGTGATGAACGGGACACCGGGCTCGGCGAGCATCGCGACCACCGAACCGGTGCTGACCCCGGCCCCGGCGAGGCCCGCGGACAGGCCGCCGGCCGCCTCGACCAGCTCCCGGTAGGTCAGCGAGCCGGCGCCGTCGGTGACGGCGGTCGCCTCGGGGGTGCGGGCGGCGACGGCGCGCACCCGCTCGACGACGCCGAGGCTCTCCTCGGGGATCGACGGGTCCCAGGCGCCGAGCAGTCCGCCCAGCTCGCCGGGGGTGCCGGTGCCGGTGAGGTCCGCCGGGCCGGTCACGTCGACCTGGGCGAGCGGCAGTCCGGGCCGCTCGGCGACGGTGCGCAGCAGGTGCTGGAAGATCGCCGAGACCCGCTCGACCTCGGCCCGGCCGAACAGGTCGGGGTTGTAGTCCAGGCGCAGGTGCAGGCTGTCGCCGGGGTGGACCACCAGGCTCAGCGGGTGGTGCCGGGCGTCGAGGGCCTCGGTGCGGACGATGCGCGGGCCGTCGGCGACGCCGGTGTCGAGGCCGTTCTCGTCCAGCGGGAAGTTCTCGAACAGCACCACGGTGTCGAAGACCTCGCCGGACAGGCCGGCGGCCTGGTGGATCGCGGCGAGCCCGAGGTGCTCGTGCGGGAGCAGCGCGGTCTGCTGGTCCTGGAGGGCGTGCAGCAGTTCGGTGAGGGTGGCGCCGGGGTGCAGCCGGGCCCGGACCGGCACGGTGGTGAGGAACATGCCGATCATCGACTCGACGTCCGGGACCTCGGCCGGGCGGCCGGAGGTGACGGCGCCGAACACCACGTCCTGGCGGCCGGTGAGCCGGCCGAGCAGCAGCGCCCAGCAGCCCTGCACCACGGTGTTGAGGGTCAGGCCCTGGGTGCGGGCCCAGCCGGCGAGCGCGGCGGTCAGCTCGCGCGGCACCTCGGCGAGCACCGCGTCGGGCAGCGCCGGGAGGCGGCCCGGGTCGGCGGGGACGAGCAGGGTGGGCTCGTCGACGTCGGCCAGCACCTCGTGCCAGGCGGCCCGGGCGGCCGTGCGGTCCTGCGCGGTCAGCCAGGCCAGGTACGAGCGGTACGGGGCGGGGTCGGGCAGCAGCGCGACGTCCGCGCCGGGCGCGCAGAGCGCGAACAGCTCGCGGACGAGCAGCGGCATCGACCAGCCGTCGACCAGGATGTGGTGGCTGGTCCAGACGAACCGGTGGCGGCCCTCGCCGTGGGTGACGAGTGCGAAGCGCAGCAGCGGCGGCGCGGCGAGGTCGAAGCGGCGGGTGCGCTCGGCCTCGGTGATGTGGTTCAGCTCGGCGGCCCGGGCGGGCTCCGGCAGGTCGGTCAGGTCGGCTTCCAGCCAGGGCAGTTCGGCGTGCTGCGCGATGACCTGGACGGGCTCGCCGGTGGCCCGGGCGCGGAAGGCGGCGCGCAGGTTCGGGTGCCGGTCGAGCAGGGCCTGCCCGGCGGCGCGCAGGGCGGCGGCGTCGAGTTCGCCCTCGATGTCGGCGACGATCTGCAGGGTGTAGACGTCGACCGCGTCCGTGCCGCCCCCGGCGGCGGTGTCGTAGTCGGCGTGGAAGAGCATGCCCTGCTGGAGCGGGGTGAGCGGCAGGACGTCGGCGAGGGCGGTGCCGGCCTCGGCGAGTTCGGCCTCGTACTCCTCGATCTCGTCCTGGGCCAGGGCGACCAGCGGCAGGTCGGAGGGGGTGCGGCCGCCCGCACCGGGGGCGGTGGCGTGCCGGGCGAGCAGTTCGAGGGCGCGGAACCAGGTGGCCGCGACGTCCTGGGCGTCCTCCTCGGCGACGGTCCGGCCGGCCCAGGACCAGTTGGCGATCAGGTGCGGGCCGTCGTGCCGGTCCTCGGTGGCCGGGGTGACGTCGAGCAGGTGCGGCAGCGGCATGCCGGGGTGGGCGCCGGTGCCGACCACGCCGTCGCCGCCGGCCGGCTCCCAGAGGCCGGCCTCGCGGGCGTCGAAGCGGCCCATGTAGTTGAAGCCGATCTGCGGCTTGTGGTGGCCGGCCAGGGCGCGGGCGGCGTGCGGGTTGAGGTAGCGCAGCAGGCCGTAGCCGACGCCGCGGTCGGGCAGCGCGCGCAGCTGCTCCTTGATCCGCTTGAGGGCGGCGGCGAGGGCGGGGCCGCCGGCCCAGAGCTCGTCCCAGTCGAGCGTGCCGGGGTCGAGGCGCATCGGGAAGGCGCTGGTGAACCAGCCGACGGTGCGGGACAGGTCGAGGCCGTCGGCGAGCTGCTCGCGGCCGTGGCCCTCCAGCTCGATCAGGGTCTGGGCGTAGTCGGCGCGGCCGTGCCGGCGGCGCCAGTCGGCGACGGCGAGGGCGAGGCCGGTCAGCAGGACGTCGTTGACCTCGGCGTGGAAGGCCGCCGGGACGTCGGTGAGCAGCGGGCCGGTGACCTCGGGGCCGAGTTCCAGGCGCAGGGTGCGCTGGGTGCCGTAGACGTCCGTCTCCGGGTCGAGCCGGTGGGTGCCGACCAGCGGGTCGGGGCCGGTCAGGATCGACTGCCAGAGGGCGAGTTCGGGGCCGCGGACCTGGGTGCGGGCCTGCGCGGCGAGCAACTGCGACCAGGCGCGGTAGGAGGTGCCGACCGGGTCGAGGGCGGGGGTGCGGCCGTCCGCCAGCGCCTCGCAGGCGGCGGCGAGGTCGGGCAGCAGGATTCGCCAGGACACGCCGTCGATGACCAGGTGGTGGGCGGAGAGCACCAGCAGGGCGGTGTCGGCGCCGGGGGCCGCGGCGATCAGTACGGCCTGGATCATCACGGCGGCGGCGGGGTCGAGCCGGGCGCGGGCGGCGGCGGCCTGCCGCTCGGCGAAGCCGAGGGCGTCCTGGTCGTCCGTGCCGCTGCTGCCGCCGTTCTCGGCGGTGGCGACCAGTCGGACGCCGGCGAGCGCGCCGGGGGCCAGTGCCTCCAGGTGCCACAGGCCGGGGGCGGGTTCGGTGGCCCGGGTGCGCAGCGCGTCGTGGTGGTCGACCAGGGCGTGCAGGGCCGCGTCGAGCAGTTCGGCGTCCAGGGCGGCGGGGACCCGGACGACCACGTGCTGGCTGTACTTGACGACCGGGCCGGTGAGGCTGCCGGTGTCGTCGTGCAACTGGCCCATGATCGGGGTGAGTTCGTAGGGGCCGGTGCCGCCCGCGTCCTCGGCGGGCGCGGTCGCCGCCGTGGGGTCGGTGCCGCCCGCGACCTGGGCGAGGGCGGCGGCGGTCTTGTGGGTGAAGATGTCGCGGGTGGTGAGGGTGAGCCCGGCCTTGTGAGCGCGGCTGACGACCTGGATGGAGCGGATGCTGTCGCCGCCGAGGGCGAAGAAGTCCTCGTCGATGCCGACCCGGCCGGTGCCGAGGACCTCGGCGAGGATGTCGCAGAGGATCCGCTCGCGTTCGGTGCGGGGGCCGCGCAGGGTGTCCTGTTCGCCGAGGGCGGGCTTGGGCAGGGCCTTGCGGTCGAGCTTGCCGTTGGGGGTGAGCGGCATGGCGTCGAGGACGAGCCAGGACGCCGGGATCATGTATCCGGGCAGCAGTTGGGAGAGTTCGGCCCGGACCTGTGCGGGGTCGACGCCGGGGCCGGTGAGGTAGCCGATGAGGCGGGGGTTGCCGGAGGCGTCGGGGAGGACGGCGACGGCGGTGTCGGTGACGGTGTCGAGGGAGCGGATGACGGTTTCGATTTCGCCGGTTTCGACGCGGCGGCCGCGGATCTTGACCTGGTGGTCGCGGCGTTCGATGAACTCGAGTTGGCCGTCGGGTCGTTGGATGACACGGTCGCCGGTGCGGTACATCCGGGTGCCGGGTCCGGCGTGGGGGTCGGCCATGAAGGTGGCGGCGGTGCGGGCGGGGTCGTGGAGGTAGCCGCGGCCGACTCCGGCGCCGCCGATGTAGAGCTCTCCGGGGACGCCGACGGGGACGGGTTGGAGTTCGTCGCTGAGGACGTAGAGGCGGGTGTTGCGGACGGCGGTGCCGATGGGGACGCGGGCGGTGAGGGTGTCGTCGGCGCGGATGACGGCGTGGGTGACGTCGTCGGAGCATTCGGTGGGGCCGTAGGCGTTCATCATCGGGATGTGCGGGTGGCGGGCGTGCCACCGTCGGCAGAGGTCGGCGGGGAGGGCTTCGCCGGTGACCATCAGCCAGCGCAGGTGGGGGAGTTGGGGTGCGGTGCCGTCGAGGTCCCAGGCGTCCAGGGCGGCGCGCAGCAGGGAGGGGACGACCTCCAGGACGGTGATCTTCTCGTCCCGGGTCATGGCGAACAGGGCGGCCGGGTCGGCGGCCATCTCCGTCCCCGAGACCCGGACGGTGCCGCCGACGATGAGCGGGGCGAGCATCTGCCACACCGACACGTCGAAGGTGAGCGGCGCGTTCTGGACGACGCCTTCCCCGGCGGCCAGGTCGAGGTCGCCGACCTTGGCCCAGAGGTGGTTCATCATGCCGGAGCGCTGCACCATCGCGCCCTTGGGCTTGCCGGTGGAGCCGGAGGTGAACATCACGTACGCCAGGTCCAACCCGCAGCCGACGGATGGCAGTTCGCCTTCGTGCGCGGCGTCGGACGGGTCGGTCAGCGGCAGCGCGGCGGTCGCCCCGGCGGTGAGCTCGGCGGCCCGCTCCTCGTACCCGGCGCCGACCAGCAGGTGGCGGGCGCCGCCGTCCTCCAGCAGCCCGGTGTTGCGGGCGGCCGGGGCGGCCGGGTCGAGCGGCAGGTAGGCGCCGCCGGCGCCGATCACGCCCAGCACGCCGGTGACGAAGGGGACGCCGGGCTCGGCGAACATCGCGACCACCGAACCGGTGCTGACCCCGGCGGCGGTCAGCCGGGCGGCCAGGCCCGCCGCGCGGGCGACCAGTTCGCGGTAGTCGATCCGCTCGGCGCCGTCGGCCACGGCCACCGCGTCGGGCGTGCTGGCCGCGATGGCGCGGACCCGCTCGAGCAGGCCCTGGTCGGCGGCGGTGGCCGGGTCCCAGGCGCCGAGCAGCCCGAGCGGTTCGCCGGTCGCGCCCAGGCCCACCTGGCCGAGCGGACGGTCCGCGGGCATGGTGGCGAGGGCGCCGAGGAAGGTCTCGAACCGGGCGAGGTGGGTGGCGAGTTCGGCCGGCTCGTACAGCTCGGGGTTGCCGTCGAGGTGGATCTCGACGGTGCCGTCGTCCGCGTTCAGGACCGTCATGATGAGGTCCTTGACGATGCCGGTGGACAGGTTGACCACGACCCCGCGGCAGTCGCCGAAGGCCAGCTCCGGGTCCTGGTTGAGCACGTTGATGAACGGGCCGAAGGCGCGCTGGTCGTCGATCCGCAGGCCGATGTCGCGGCGGACCCTGTCACCGCGGTAGCGCTGGTGCTTCAGGGTGCCGGCGACCTCGACCCAGGCCGCGCGCAGCAACTCGGTGCGGGTCATCTCCGGGCGCACCCGGACGGCCAGCGGCAGGTAGTTGGCGAGCATGCCGGGGATCTCGCGGCTGACCGCGCCGACCCGGCCGGTGACCGGCAGGGTGAGCAGCGGCGCCGGGACCCCGGTGACGCGCTGGGTGTAGGCGGCCATCGCGGCGACCATCAGGACCGGCATGGTGACCTTGCCGTCCTGGGCGAGGGCGTGCAGCGCGGCCGTGGTCGCGGGGGAGAGCCGGGCGGTCTCGCGCAGCGCGACCCGGCCGGGGGCCGGCTCCTGCTCGGAGAGCGAGACCAGCTCGGGCACCGCGCCGTGCCGGTCGGAGGTGAGGCGGTCCGTCCAGTAGGCGCGGTCCTTCTCGACCATCGACGAGTCGAGGTACGTGCGCTCGGCGTCCAGCAGCCGGTGGAAGGCCGGCATGGCGTCGGCGTCCAGCTCGGCCGGGCCCTCGCCGGCGGCCAGCCGGGTGTAGACGCCGGACAGCTTGGGGTAGAGCAGCGAGCGGCTGAAGCCGTCCGCGAGGATGTGGTGCATGCACAGGTAGAGCAGGTGGTGCTCCGGGGCGAGCCTGATCAGCGCGCCGCGGAACAGCGGGAAGTCGGTGACCTTCATCGAGTCGGCGTGGTCGGCCCGCATCCACCGCTCGGCGGCGGCCGCCGGCTCCGCCTCGCCGGTGAAGTCCAGCGTCTTGAGGGGGATCTGGGCGAGCGGACGGACGATCTGGCCGGGGGCGCCGTCCTCCTCGACGAACTGCACCCGCAGCCCCTCGGCCTCGTGGCCGAGGCGTTGCAGCGCCCGTCCGAGCAGCTCGGCGTCGAGCGGTCCGCGCAGATTGATGTAGTCCGCCATGTTGTAGGCCAGCGGCCCGGCGGCGAACTGCTCGTCGAACCAGATCTCGGCCTGTGCCGCGGTGAGCGGAAGGACAGCGTTCCGGTTTGTCGTCGTCACTGCTTTGCTCTCCGTCATTCTCAGCCTCAGCCCCGCCTTGAAAACTCTCGACCCTCTGACACCGCCGACCCCGACACCGCCGACCCCGACCGTCCGGTCAGCCGGACACCGTCTGGAGCCCGGCGGCGACGCCCGCCCCGAGGCCCCGGTGCTCGATCCCGGGCAGCAGGCCCTCCGGGCCGACCGAACCGCGGACCCACTCGTCGTGGTAGACGGTGTCCAGGTAGCGCTCGCCCAGGTCCGGCGAGATGGTCACGGCGGTCACCCGCTCGCGCACGCCGCCCGCGCCGTCGCCGTAGTGCTCGTTCAGCCAGCGCAGCGCACCGCTGACGGCCGTCCCGGTGGAGCCGCCGAACAGGAAGCCGCCCCGCATCAGTTCGCGACAGGTGCGGACGGTGTCGGTCTCCTCGACGTGGACCGCCCGCTCCACCAGCGACTCGTCCAGCAGCGCGGGCCGCACGCTGGTGCCCAGGCCCGGGATGTGCCGGGTGGCCGGCGGGGCGCCGAAGGTGACCGAGCCGACGCTGTCGACCGGGACGACCCGCACCGAGGGGCGCCGCTCGCGGAAGTACCGGGCGCAGCCCATCAGCGTCCCGGTCGTGCCCGCGCCGACGAACAGCACGTTCAGGTCCGGGAACTGGCGGGCGATGGCCGGCGCGGTGGTCCGGTAGTGCGCCATCCAGTTGCCCGGGCTCAGGTACTGGTTGAGCCAGACCCGCTTCTCGTCGGCGGCGAGCAGCGCCTTGACGTGGCGGATGCGCGCACCGAGGAAGCCCTCGGTCTCGTGCGGCTCGGTGATCAGGTGCACCTCGGCGCCGTACGACTCCATGGTGCGGCGGGTGACCTCGTTGCAGCGAGAGTCGGTGACGCAGATGAACTTGTAGCCGCGGCTGGCGGCGAGCACGCTCAGGGCGACGCCCATGTTCCCGGACGAGGATTCCACCAGGGTCGAGCCGGGGCCGAGGACGCCCGCCGCCTCGGCCTGCGCGACCATTTCCCGGGCCGCTTTCAGCTTGATGGACCCGGCGAAGTTGAACCCTTCGACTTTCAGGAAGAGACGGTGCCCGAAGAACGGCTGCAGATTCACGAAGAGGTCGCTGACCTCGAATTCGTGCGACGCGGAAATGACCGGCACTGGAGACTCCTGGCCTTCGGTAACGAATTAGCCTCGGCGGCAAGCCTCCCGCCGGGCGCTGACGAGGGGCTGACGGACTGCTGACGGGGTCGGCGACCAGGGTTTCGGGCCGGCCCGGAGGCGCGCGTCAGCCGTCCGTCAGTTGCCGGTCAGTTGCTCGTCAGCGCCATCGGAAAGCGTTTGTTATTCCGCACCTTGCAGGCCTTCCACGAGGAGCCCGGTTTGAATCGGCCGTCCGCCATCAGTGAAGTCCTTCCGCTCTCGCCGCTGCAACAGGGACTGCTCTTTCTCTCGGAGTACGACCGTGAGGGGACGGACGTCTACACCATTCAGCTGGTCCTCGACCTGGACGAGCTGACCGACGCCGATGCCGCCGCGCTGCGCACCGCGGCGGGCCTGCTCCTGGAGCGGCACCCCAACCTGAAGGCCTGCTTCCGGCACCGCAAGAACGGCGAGGCGATCCAGGTGATCCCCACGTCGGTCGAACTGCCGTGGCGCGAGGTCGCGGTGGCGGCCTCCGCGGCCGGACCGGAGGCCGAGTTCGACCGGCTCGCCGAGGAGGACCGGCTGCGCCGCTTCGACCTCGCCCGCCCGCCGCTCCAGCGGCTCACCCTGGCCCGTGCCGAGGGCGGGCGCTGCCGGCTGGTCTGGACCGTCCACCACATCCTGGTGGACGGCTGGTCGATGGTCTCGCTGATCGGCGAACTCGCCGCGCTCGCCGAGGAGCTGAAGGCCGGCGGCACGCCGTCCGGGCAGCCGCAGGCCGGTGCGGCCCGCTACCAGGCGCACCTGGCCTGGCTCGGCGCGCAGGACAAGGAGGCCGCCCGGCAGGCCTGGACCGCCGCCCTGGCCGGGGTCGTCGACCCGACCCGGCTGGTGCCGGCCGACCGGGCCCGGGCCGCCGGGGCGGCCGCGCTGCCGCAGGCCGTCCCGCTGGAGCTGACGCCCGAGGTCTCCGCGGCGCTGACCGGCTTCGCCCGCTCGCGCGGCCTGACCGTCAACGCGGTGGTGCAGGGCTGCTGGGCGCTGCTGCTGTCCCGGCTGACCGGCCAGGACACCGTGCTGTTCGGCGCGGTCACCTCCGGCCGGCCGGCCCAGATCCCGGACGTCGAGCGGATGGTGGGCCTGTTCGCCAACACGCTCCCGGTCCGGGTGGACGTCGACCCGGCCCGCACCCCGGCGGAGCTCTTCGCCGACGTGCAGCGGTCGCAGACCGACCTGCTGGCGCACGAGCACCTGACCCTGGCGGAGGTCCAGCAGCTCACCGCCGTGCGCGGCGAACTCTTCGACACCGCCCTGATGTTCCAGAACTACCCGATGGGCGGCCTGCCGCTGGCCACCGGCACCGGCCCCCGGGTGACCGGCGCCGACGTCCGCTCCGCCACCCACTTCCCGGTCACCCTCACGGTCTTCCCCGGCACTCCGTTCGGCCTCGCCGTCAACCACGTGCCCGCGCTGGTCACCCGGGCCGAGGCCGAACTGGTCGGGCGGCGCTTCGCCCGGCTGCTGGCCGCCGCCGTCGCCCGGCCCGACGAGCCGTGCGGCCGGCTGGACGTCCTGGACGAGGCCGAGCGGGCCGGGATCACCGAGGCCCGCAACGCCACCGAGGCACCGCTGTCCGGCGACTGGCTGGCCCCGCTGCTGGCCGACCGGGCCGCCCGCACCCCGGACGCGCCCGCCGTGCGCTGCGGCGAGGAGCGCCTGACCTACCGCGAACTGCACGCCCGGGCCGACGTGCTGGCGCACGCCCTGCACGCCGCCGGGGCCGGCCCGGAGCAGGTGGTGGCGATCGCGCTGGACCGCTCCTGCGACCTGGTGGTGGCCGCCCTGGCCGTCCTCAAGTCCGGCGCGGCCTACCTGCCGCTGGACCCGGACTACCCGGCCGACCGGCTGCGCTACATGCTCGCCGACGCCGCCCCGGTGGTCACCCTCACCCACCGCCGGGTGCGCGAACTCCTCGCCGCCGAAGCCGCCGAAGGCGCCGAAGGCGGGATGAGCACCGGCGAGCTGTGGGTGCTGGACGGCCCGGACGCCGCGACCGGTGCGCCCGGGCAGCGCGTACCGGCCCCGGCCCCGCGCGCCGACCACCCCGCGTACGTGATCTACACCTCGGGCTCCACCGGCCGCCCCAAGGGCGTCGTGGTGCCGCACCGGGCGCTGGTCAACCTGGTCGAGGACATGGCGGCCCGCTTCGAAGTGACCACCGAGGACCGCTTCCTCGCCGTCACCACCTTCGGCTTCGACATCGCCAACCTGGAGCTGTTCGTCCCGCTCGCCGCCGGCGCCGAACTGCTGGTCGCCGACCGCGAGACGGTCCGCGACCCGGCCGCCCTGGCGGACGCCGTCACCCGCATGGACGCCACCCTGCTGCAGGCCACCCCCAGCCTCTGGCAGTCGCTCGCCGCCGACCACGCCCCCCGGCTGGCCGGCCTGCGCGCCCTGGTCGGCGGCGAGGCGCTGCCCGAGCCGCTGGCCCGCACCCTCACCGCGCACTGCGCGTCCGTGACCAACGTGTACGGCCCGACCGAGACCACCATCTGGTCCACCGCCGCGCCGCTGACCGCCGCCGAGGCCGGGCCACCGCCGATCGGCGGCCCGATCGCCAACACCCGGGTGTACGTCCTGGACGGCGCGCTGCGCCCCGTCCCCGACGGCACCTTCGGCGACCTCTACCTCGCCGGCACCGGCCTGGCCCGCGGCTACCTGGGCCGCCCCGGCCTGAGCGCCGAGCGCTTCGTCGCCGACCCGTACGGCCCGCGCGGCGCGCGGATGTACCGCACCGGCGACATCGTCCGCTGGGACGCCGCCGGCACCGCCCTGGAGTACGCGGGGCGCAGCGACCACCAGGTGAAGATCCGCGGCTACCGCATCGAGCTCGGCGAGATCGAGTCCGTGCTCGCGGCGCAGCCCGGAGTGACGCGGGCCGTCGTCACGGCCCGCACCGACCGGGCGGGGGACGCCCGCCTGGTCGCCTATGTCGTACCGGCAGGGATCGACCGCGACCGCTTGCGGGAGCGGGCGTCATCGGTGCTGCCCACGCACATGATCCCTGCCGTGTACGTTCCCTTGGACGACCTGCCGCTGACCCCCAACGGCAAGGTCGACCGCAAGGCCCTGCCCGCCCCGCCGGACGAGCGGGCGGGCACCGGACGCGAGCCCGCGGGGGAGCGCGAGGAACTGCTCTGCGCGGTCTTCGCGGAGGCGCTCGGGCTCGACCGGGTCGGCGCCGACGACGACTTCTTCGTACTCGGCGGCCACTCGCTGTCCGCGACCAGGGTCGCCAACCGGCTGCGCGCCGCGCTCGGCGTGGACGTCCCGGTGCGGGCCCTGTTCGACGCCCGGACGGCCGAGGCGCTGGCCCGCGCCCTCGACCCGGAGGCGGCGGCCGCCGAAGCGGCGGAGCCGGCCCCCCGGCGCCCCGCGCTGCGCGCCGTCCCGAACCGGCCGTCCTCGGTGCCGCTCTCGCACGCCCAGGAGCGGCTCTGGTTCCTGGACAAGATGGACGGCCCCACCGGCAGCTACAACATCCCGCTGGCGGTCCGCCTCACCGGCCCGTTGGACGCCGCCGCGCTGGCCGCCGCCGTCCGGGACGTGGTGGCCCGGCACGAGAGCCTGCGCACCGTCTTCGCCGAGGCCGACGGGCTGCCCTCGCAGCTGGTGCTCTCCGCCGAGGAGGCGGAGCAGGCCGGCGCCCCGCTGGTCGTGGTGGACCTCTCCGGGGCGGCGCCGGGCGCGCTGGAGGCGGCGCTGGCCGCCGAGGCCGCCCACCCCTTCGAGCTGTCCGCCCAGGTGCCGCTGCGGGCCCGGCTGTTCACCCTCGGCCGGGACCGCCACGCACTGGCCCTGACGGTGCACCACATCGCCGCCGACGGCTGGTCGCTCGGCCCGCTCGCCCGCGACCTCTCCGAGGCCTACCGGGCCCGGCTGGACGGCGCCGCCCCGCGCTGGGAGCCGCTGCCGGTGCAGTACGCCGACCACGCGCTCTGGCAGCGCGAACTGCTCGGCTCCAAGGACGACCCGGACAGCCTGGCCAGCGCCGAACTCGCGCACTGGCGCGAGGCGCTGGCGGGCATCCCGGAGGAGCTGGACCTGCCCACCGACTTCCCCCGCCCGGCCAGGGCCGGGCACTGCGGCGCCGAGGTCGAGTGCACGGTGCCCGCCGAGACCCACGCCCGGCTCGCCGAACTCGCCCGGCGCGGCGGCGCCAGCCTGTTCATGGCCGTCCAGGCGGGCCTGGCCGCACTGCTCACCCGGCTGGGCGCGGGCACCGACATCCCGCTCGGCAGCCCGGTGGCCGGGCGCACCGACGACGCGGTCCGCGACCTGGTCGGCTTCTTCGTCAACACCGTGGTGCTGCGCACCGACACCTCGGGCGACCCGGCGTTCACCGCCCTGCTCGGGCGGGTCCGGGAGACCGACCTGACCGCCTACGGGCACGCCGAACTGCCCTTCGAGCACCTGGTGGAGGAGCTCAACCCGGTCCGCTCGATGGGCCGGCAGCCGCTCTTCCAGGTGATCCTGGCCTTCGAGAACAGTTCCGACCCGCTGCCCGCGATGCCAGGCCTGAGCGCCGAGGTGCTGCCGATCGGCAGCACGACGGCCAAGTTCGACCTGTCCTTCCAGGTGCTGGAGCGGACCGGCCCGGACGGCGCCCCGGCCGGGCTGGACATCCGTCTGGAGTACCGCGAGGACCTGTTCACCGGGGCGACGGCGGCCCGCCTCGCCCGGGCCCTGGCCACGCTGCTCGGCTCCGCCACCCGCACCCCCGACGCGCCGCTCAGCGCCCTCGACCTGCTCACCGCCGAGGAGCGCCGCGTCCTGCTGGAGGAGTGGGCCGGCCCGACCGCCCCGTTCACCCCGGTCACCCTGACCGCCCTGTTCGAGGGCCTGGCGGCCGCCGATCCGGACCACCCCGCGCTGATCGGGCCGGACGGCGTGCCGGCCGGCCCGGCGACGATGCGGCTGTCCTACGCGGCGCTCAACGAGCGGGCCAACCGGCTCGCCCACCTGCTGCTGGAACGCCGGGTCGGCCCCGGTGACGTGGTGGCGCTGGCGATGCCGCGCTCCGCGCCGCTGGTGGTCGCGCTGCTGGCGGTGCTCAAGACCGGCGCCGCCTACCTGCCGGTCGACCCGCAGTACCCGGCCGAGCGGATCGCCTACATGCTGGAGGACGCGGCGCCCGCCCAGGTGCTGACCGCCGAGGCGGTCGCCGACCGGATCCCCGGGCTGCCCGACGGCGTCGTCCCGCTGGTCCTGGACTCCCTGCGCACCCGGTCCGACCTGGCCGGCCGGCCCGACCACAACCCCGTCGACGCCGACCGCACCCGGCCGCTCGTCCCGCAGGACGTCGCCTACGTCATCTACACCTCGGGCTCCACCGGCCGCCCCAAGGGCGTCGCGGTGCCGCACCTGGGGGCGGCCAACCTGGCCGCCAACCACCGGGCGCGGATGGGCGCGGGGCCGGACACCCGGGTGCTCCAGTTCGCCTCGTTCAGCTTCGACGCCACCGTCTGGGAGCTCGCCGTCTCGCTGTACTCGGGCGGCACCCTGGTGGTCGCCACCGACGAGAGCCGGGTCTCCGGGGCGGTGCTGGGCGCGCTGCTCGCCGAACACCGGGTCAACCACGTCGTGCTGCCGCCCACCGTGGTGGCCGGCCTGCCCGAGGACGTGGTGCTGCCCGCCGACCTGCACCTGCTGGTCGGCGGCGAGGCCTGCCCGCCCGCGCTGGTCGACCGCTTCGCCCCGCTGGTCGAGTTCCGCAACGCCTACGGCCCGACCGAGACCTCGGTCTGCGCCACCTGGAGCGACCCGCTGAGCCCGGGCGGCGGCCGGCCGCCGATCGGCCGCCCGCTGGACAACCACCGGGTGTACGTCCTGGACGAGGCCCTCGCCCCGGCCCCGGTCGGCGTCACCGGCGAGCTGTACATCGCCGGCACCGGCCTGGCGCACGGCTACCTGGGCCGCCCGGTCACCACCGCCGAGCGCTTCGTCGCCGACCCGTACGGGCCGGCCGGCACCCGGATGTACCGCACCGGCGACCTGGTCCGCTGGCGGGCCGACGGCACGCTCGACTACGTCGGCCGGGTGGACCACCAGGTGAAGCTGCGCGGCTTCCGGATCGAGCTCGGCGAGGTCGAGGCCGCGCTGCTCCGCCACCCGGTGGTCGTGCAGGCCGCGGTGCTGGTCGCCCCCTCGCCCACCGGCGTGCCCCAGCTGACCGGGTACGTGGTGCCGCTGCCCGGCGTCGCCGCGGTCGACGTGCCGGTGTTGCGCGCGTTCGTCGCCGAGTCGCTGCCCGCGCACATGGTGCCCGCGACGCTGGTGACGCTGCCCGCGCTGCCGCTGACCGCGAACGGCAAGCTCGACACCCGCGCGCTGCCGGCGCCCGGTGCCGGGCCCGCAGCCCCGCAGGCCCCGGTGCAGCGCCCGGGCACGCCGGCCGAGGAGATCATCGCCGGGGTCTTCGGCGAGATCCTCGGCCTCGACCAGGTCGGCGCCGACGGGGACTTCTTCGAGCTCGGCGGCGACAGCCTGCGCTCGGTGCAGATCGTCAGCCGGGCCGCGAAGGCCGGGCTCACGCTCTCGCTGGCCGACGTCTTCACCCACAAGACGGTGGCGGCCCTCGCCGCCGCCGCGCGGCCCGCCGCCTCGCACCGGCTCCCCGCGACGGCGCTGGAGCCGCTGCTGCCGATCCGGCCGGGCGGCACCGCCGAGCCGCTGTTCTGCGTGCACGGCGGGGTCGGCTTCGGCCTGCCGTACGCGGAGCTGGCCCCGCACCTCGACCCGGACCGGCCGGTGTACGCGCTGCAGTCCGACGGCGTCGCCGCGCCCGAGGGGGAGTGGGAACGGCCGGAGGGCGTACGGGAGTTGGCGGCCACGTACCTGGCGAGGATCCGCCGGGTGCAGCCGCACGGCCCGTACCACCTGCTGGGCTGGTCCTTCGGCGGGCTGGTCGCGCACGAGATGGCGGTGCAGCTCCAGGCGGCGGGCGAGCGGGTGGCCTTCCTGGCGGCGCTGGACGTCTTCCCGGTGCTGCCGGGCGACCACGACCCCACCGACGAGGAGATCCGCGAGGCCTTCCTCACCCACCACGCCACCGGGGGCGGCATCGACGACGGGGAGCTGCGCCGGCTGATGGCGGTGATGCGCCACCACACGGACATCGTCCGGGAGTTCACCCCCGGCCGGTTCGACGGCTCGCTGCTGCTGTTCACCGCCGCCGACGAGGTGCAGGGCGCCCCCGCCGCCGAACTCGCCGACCGCTGGCGCGCGCACCTGACCGGCGCGCTCACGGTGCACGACGTCGCCTGCGGCCACGAGGAGATGCTCGGCCGGGAGGCGGCGGGCCGGATCGGCGCGGTGGCCGCCGCCGCACTGCGCCGGTCCTGAACGACCGGACGGCCGGGCCCGGGGTTCCGGGCCCGGCCGTCACGGGGCGGGACGAGCTGCCCTCGCCCCGCGGACTACAACGACGGATCCTGCATCAGGATCGCCTGATAGAGGTGGTGGAGACGACGACTCGGCTTGAGCCCCAGCTCGTCGTCGAGCCACTTCCGGGTGCGGTGGAAGATGTCGACGGCCTCCGACTGCCGGCCGCACCGGTACAGGGCGATCATCAACTGCTCGCTGAACCGCTCGCGTTCCGGGTACTGGGCGAGCAACTGCTTCAGCTCGGCCACCACCGCCCCCGCCTCGCCCGCTTGCAGCTGCGCCGAGATCAGGTCCTCCCGCGCGGTCTTGCGCTGCTCGTCCAGACGCAGCGCGACGGCCCGGCACCAGGGCCCGTCGCTCGTGTCGAGCAGGGCCGGTCCGCGCCACATCGCGAGCGACTCGCGGAGCGTGTCCATCGCTTCGTACGGCCGGTCACTGACCAGCCCCGCGCCTTTCTCCGCCGTCCGCAGGAACCGGTACGCGTCGACCGAGTCCTCCGAGACGTTGAGCATGTAGCCGTTGTCAACCGTGCGGATGAGTTCCTGGTCCGGCCCCTCCAGGCCGAGTTCCCCCAAGGATTTGCGCATGCGTTTGACATTGGCCTGCAGGGCGTTGCGCGCGTTCTTGAGCGGCGCTTCCCCCCACAGCTCGTCGATCAGTTCGTCGAACGCGACCACCTGGCCGGCGTTGAGCGCCAGCATGGTGAGCATCACGCGGTTCTTCTTCGCCCGTAGACCTACGGTGCGCTGACCGTCGCCGATCAATAGTGGGCCTAATATGGAGATGTACATCAAATTCCCCCGTCCCTAGCGGTGAACTCCAGCCGCAAGCCTTTCTCCTGTGGCCTCGCCCTGCCACCGTCAACAGCGGTCGACTTGTTTGGGGTGGCCTGACAAAGGGGAAAAGCCTGGGTATCATTCGCGCTGGTCAAGTATCGGACACGCCTGGGTCGTCCGGCCATGTACCTTCGTACATGAGTTGGTGGACCTGAGCCACCAACCCCACCTGAAGCCGCGAATCCACTCCCAGTTTCGCCAGGATGTTGGCGACGTGCGCCTTCACCGTGCGCTCCGTGACGTGCAGTCGGGCGGCGACGCCGCGGTTGGAGTGTCCGGCGCCGATCAGGTCGAAGACCTGCCGCTCCCGTCCGGACAGCGTCCCGACCCGGGTGAGCTCGTTGCGCCAGCGCGTCGAGGCGAGGCCGCCGTCACTGTGCATGGCCACCCCCCTGACCGCCCCCTGCTTCCCCGTGGTGCGTTCACCGGCAGGTGTGCCCCCCCGTCGCCGGGAAGGTCGCTCACGTGCTGACGAACGCGCATGCGATTCTACAACTCCCGTAACAAACCACCACGGGACAGTCGGCGTCAAACCCCTTGTCACGACTGGTTGCGGCCGGGTGCCTGCACGAAACGCACACGAAAAGGGCCGGGGAGGGGCTAAGCCCTTCCCCGGCCGTCGAGTTGGACGGCTCCCGTGTTACGGGAGGGTCGTGCGCGCCGCCGAGGCCGCCGCCGCGGCCGCCACGATGGCCGGCATCCGCGGGGTCCGGGTCGTGGTCTGGCGCGCGAGCCGCGAGGGCCAGAAGGTCTTCCAACCGAGCAGGGTGACCACGGCCGGCAGGACGACGATCCGGATCACCGTCGCGTCGAGCAGCACCGCGCAGGCCATGCCCACCCCCATCTGCTTCATCTCGATGAAGTTCAGCGAGGCCAGCAGGGCGAACACGCAGACCATCACCACCGCGGCGCTGGTCACCACGCCGGCCGTGCGGGTGATGCCCTGCTCGACCGCCTCCCTGACGGAGAGCCCGCCGCGCGCCGCCTCCCGGATCCGGCTGACCACGAAGACGTGGTAGTCCATCGACAGGCCGAGCAGGATCACGAAGAGCATCAGCGGCAGCCAGGCCACCACCCGGCCGGTGGACTCGAAGTGCAGCAGGTCCTCCGCCCAGGTGTGCTGGAAGATCAGCGCGAGCAGGCCGAAGGACGCCGCCGCGGACAGCAGGTTGAGCACCACGGTGATCAGCGCGAGCGTCACCGAGCGGAACGCGGCGGTCATCACCAGGAAGGTCAGCACCAGGGCCACCCCGAGCACCCAGGGCATCTTGTGCATGACGTTCGCCCGGTAGTCGACGTCGAACGCGACGTCGCTGCCGCCGACCGCGAACTCGGCGCCCGCGACCGTGCCGAGGGTCTGCGGGGCGAGGTCCTGGCGCAGCCGGGCCAGCGAGGCGCGGGCCTGCGGGGAGCCGCTGTCGAAGTGGGTGCCGATCGCGATGGTGGCGACCGTGCCGTCGGGGGAGGTGCGGACGACCGGCGCCGGGTTGTGCACGAAGAGGTCGTCCTGCGCGGCGCGTTCGACCAGCGATTCCACCGCGGTGCCCAGCTCCGCCGTCCGGTCGGCCGGGACCTTCACCGCGACGGTGTGGGTGTCGGCCTGGCTCGGGAAGGAGTTGGTCAGCCGCGCGTTGGCCTGCATCGCCGGGATCGACCGGGGCAGGTCGTCGATCCCGGTGGCCTTGAGCTTCAGGCCCAGGGCGGGCAGCGCGAGGACGAGCAGCGCGCCGACCGAGAGCACCAGCGCGATCACCGGGTGGCGCAGCGAGGGCTTGAGCATGGTCGACCACAGCCGCGGCTTGACCCCGCCCTTCTGGGTGAGCCGCCACACCAGCGGGACCCGCGGCGCGTCCAGGTAGCGGCCGAACCGGGACAGCATGGCCGGCAGGACGGTCAGCGAGGAGGTGATCGCGATGGCGACCACCAGCACCGCGCCGGTGGCCATCGACTCGAAGGCGATGTGCCCGGCGAGGTAGAGCGCCCCCATCGAGATCATGACGACCACGCCGGACACCAGCACCGAGTGCCCGGAGGTGGCGGCCGCGATCTCGATGGCGTCGATGTTGTTGGCGCCCAACGCCCGTTCCTCGCGCTGGCGTTTGAGGTAGAACAGCGAGTAGTCGACCCCGATGGCCATGCCCATCAGCACGATGACGTGGGTCACCGGCCCCGGGTCGGGCAGCAGTTGGGACGCCACCGCCCACAGGCCGAGCCCGGCGAGCACCGAGGACAGGCCGAGGACGACCGGGACGCTCGCGGCGACGATCGCGCCGAAGACGAAGACCATCACGAGCAGCGTCACCGGCAGGCTCAGCACGGTCGCCTTGCCGAGGTCCTTGCTCAGCATCTCGTTGAGCCCGGCCTTGATCGAGCCGGCGCCGACCAGTTCCATCCGCAGCTCGGCGTGTGACGCGTGGGTCCTCGCCACGGTGTCGATGAGCGGCTGCACCCGGTCGGCGGAGGTCTCCGGATCGCCGTCGAGGGTCACCGGGACGAGCAGGGCCGAGCCGTCCGGTGCGGGCACCGGCGCGTCGATCGAGCTGATGCCGGGCAGGGCCTTCAGGTCACGGGTGGCGTCCGAGGCCGCGGACTGCGCCTGGACGGGGTCCAGCCGGCCGCCGTCCCACGGGGTGATGAGGACGTTCTCCACCGCGCGCTCTTGGAGGCCGCCGCTGCGGGCGATCGCGGCCGCCCGGCCGGACTGGCCGATGGCGAGGTCGGAGGTGGTGGCCTGCCGGGTGCCCGTGACGCCGCCGACCACGAGGGCCGCCACGACGAACGCCACCCAGAGCGCGATCGCCCACCAGGGGTGGACGGCGCTCCACCGAGCGGCCCTGGTGATCACGTTCCTGCCTTCCACGATCACGTTCCCCTCCTCAAAAGAAATGCCCGGATCAAGACACGGGCCTGACTTATGAGTCCGGCCCGGTGCGGTGCGGCGTTCGCCTGCGTCTCTGAATCTAGTGACGCTTCGACGCATGATCACGGGTACAACTTCGACGTTTGGAGGGGGAGTTTCTTCTACTTGACAGCCGACCCGAGAGGGTTGTCGCCGGATTCCCCGGGCGGAATTTGATACCACATCCGGCGGGACACGTTAAAGGGCCCGTCGCCGATCAGTGCGACGGACCCCGCGTAATCCTCGGGAAGCGGCAGGTCGGTGACTCTCCACGGCCCCGGCAACGGCCCGGAGCGTGCGTGCACGGTGGCTTCCGGTCCGTCGTGGGCGACCGGGATCCCCATGCCCTGGGTGAGTCTGCCGCCCGAGGCCTTCACGCACGCCTCCTTCCTGGTCCACAGCCGGGTGAAGGCGTCGGGCCCGTCACGGGCCACCAGCTCCCGTTCGTCCGGGGGGAAGAAGCGACCGGCCAGTCGGGTGGTGTCCAGGTCGGCGCGGGCCAGCTCGACATCCACGCCGACCGGCCGCGATGCCAGTGCGAGCAGGGCGATCTCGCCCGAGTGGGACAGGCTGAAGTGCAGGCCCGGCGCGCCCTCGACGGCCGGCTTCCCCCACGGGCCGCGGCTGAAGCGCAGCCCGGCCGGGGGGCGGCCGAGGTGCTCGCCGAGGACGATCCGGGTGGCGGCGTGCGCGAGCACGAAGCGGCGCCGCAGCCCGGGCAGCCGTCCGCTCCGGGCGCGGGCCCGCTCCTGCTCGTCGAGCAGTTCCTCCAGGTGCGGCGGGTACCCGTCCGGGGCGCCCCGGACGGCCTCGCCGCCCGGCTGGTCCGGGTGCTCGCCACCGGTCAGCGGAATCTGCCAGATCTCGACCGTGTCCCGACCGACCGGTTGTTCTGTCCCGTTCAGAACCGGCCCACCTTTCCGGTGTGCAGCCCCTGGAACAGATTCAGCTTCTGGATGTTCCGTGTCCCCTCCATGAACTCCACGCCCCGTGCGTCCCGGGCGAGTTTGTCGAGGAGCGGGTGGTCCAGCCGGGCACCGGGCCCGAAGAAACCCAGCGCGTGCATCGTGACGTCCTCGGCGAGTTCGCAGGCGCGCGCCTTCGCCGCCGAGGAGAGGTGCCCGGCGGCCGGCTTGCGGTCCACCGCGAGGGCCGCCCGGTAGGTCAACCGGCGGGCCGCGTCGATCCGCTGGCCGAGCGACTCGAACAGCTCGCGCTCCGCGCCGCGCAGCTCCCTGCGGTTCTCGGCGACGTAGTCGTGGGCGGCCCGGGCGATGCCGAGGGCGATCGCGGCCACGCTCGGGCGGAGCTGGTTGAAGACCGAGACGATGCTCCACATCCCCCGCCTGGTCGGCGGCAGGTGGGCGCCGAGCACCCGTTCGGCCGGCACGTGCACCCCGTCGAGGGTGATCCTGGTCAGCTGGACGCCGCGCAGGCCGAGGGTGGGCAGTGGCTCCGCCCGGAATCCGGGGTCGGCGGTGTCCACCAGGACGGCCAGCACGCCGAGCCGCTCGGTGCCCGCGACCCGCGCGAACACCGTGCCCAGGTCGGCCCGGGCGGCGTTGCCGACATAGCGCTTCTCGCCGTCCAGGACGTACGAGCCGTCGCCCACCGGGGTCAGCGTGGTGGTCATCTCGCCGATGGCCGAGCCGCGGTCGGGCTCGGTGAGGGCGAAGCAGGTCCAGCGGGGGCCTTCGGCGAGCCGGCCGTACACCCAGTCCTTCTGCGCCTGGCTGCCGAGCACGCTCAGCAGCACCCCGCACATCGAGGCGCCGGGCGCGCCCAGCATCATCCCGGCGTCGCCGCGCGCCAGTTCCTCGCTCACCAGGACCCGCTCCAGGGTGGCCAGGCCGTGCGCAGGGCCGGCGCCGGCCTCGGCGGACGCCCGGTCCCACTCCGGCGGCACCTGGTGGCCGGCCAGGAACCGCACGGCGGGCAGGTCCAGGAAGCGGTGGACGGCGTCCGGGTCCCGGTCGATGTCGAGCGCGCCCGCCCGCAGGTCTTCGGCCCACCGCCGCACGTACCGGTGCGTGGTTTCCAGCGGGCCGGGCAGGCTGATCACACGTTCCCCTTCCGGGAGTCGACGTTCTGTGCCGTGTCCTCGGCCGGTCGCGGCCAGCCGCAGTACACGTCGGCGAGGAGCTCGGAGGCGTACGCCGCCCGGCCCGGCCCCTCGGCGGTGAAACCGTACGCCCCGAGCAGTCGCAGCAGCGCCCGGTCGGCCTGGGTGATCTGGGCCTGGAGCCGGGCGAGGGCCGGGCCGTCCAGGGGCCGGCCGGGGGTCAGCGGGGAGTCGTCAGGCCCCTCGGCGAGGTCGTCGAGGACGCCCTCGATCTCCAGGTGGTCGATCAGCACGTCGGCGAGCGCGCCCTTGACCAGCTGTTGCAGCAGCAGCGAGGAACCCTCGACCTGGCGGGTCGCGAGGTAGGCAAGGCAGGCCTCCCGCAGCCGCTCGGACGCGCCGAGCCGCAGCCAGGCGAGGCCGGTGCCCCAGTCGTGGGCGTCGGGGCCGGCGGGGGCCCGGGTGGCGTCGACAGGGCCCAGGACGGCCAGGCCGGGTACCGGATCCGGGCCCCCGTCCCCGTCCTCGTCGTCACCCGACTCGGCGAATTCGCCGAGGAGTTCGCGCGGGACCACGGCGTGCCCGCGCGGGCCGCGCGGCGCCACCCCGGGGGACAGCGCGCGGGAGAGCAGGGTCAGTGCGGGGACGAGGCCGTCGTTGCGCGCGCTCGTCCGCGCCTCCCGCCAGTGCTCGCGCACCTCGGCCGGAACCGTCATCGGACCCCCAACTCCCCCGTGTCGAGCGTGCAGTAGGCCAGGAAGCCGCGTTCCCGGTCGTAGTCGGCCACCATCGCCGGGCGGTTCCGGTCGGCGGCGGTGAGCAGGGCGGTCCAGCTGCCGGTGGCGGGCTGTCCGGCCGCCACCTCGGTCAACGGACCGCCGTGTGTCGGAAGTTCAGCACAGCCGTCGGACAGGCCGGAGCCGGCGACCAGCGCGGCCGAGGTGTCCCAGTCGGCGAACAGCCCCGGCTCCGGGAGGCCCTGGGCCGCGCCGCCCAGCGGCGCGTCGTCGCCGTCCCAGTGGATCAGCAGCGCGACCGCGGCGTCCGCGTGGACGGCGCTCTGCCCGGTCGCGGGGAGCGGGAACGGCTGGGTGCCCTGGTCCACGACCACCAGCAGCAGCCGCGACCAGCCGCACCGCCGGGCGTACTCCACGGCGACCCGCAGCGCGCTGAACGGCGCCAGGACGCCCTGGTCGGACAGCGCGAAGGAGAGCGGCTCGCCCGGCAGCCGCCGCTTCACGCAGGAGGCGACCAGCTCGGCGTGGTCGAAGTCCGGTGCGGCGTAGGCGACCACCACCACCTCGGGGCACTCCTCGGCGGTCAGCGGCCCCAGCGCGTCGAGCGCGCCGTGGGCCAGCTCCACCGAGGTGCGCCGCCCCGAGGCGGCGAACTGCTCGCGGTCGAAGTCCGCCCCGTAGAGCGCCCCGAGCTCGCGGTAGAAGTCCTCCCGCGCGGCCTCCGGCCGGTACGGCGCGCCCGGCCCCGGCGGGGTGTGGGCGCCGGCCCGGACCAGCCGCGGCAGGACCGCCGCCGGGGCCGGGCCGGGCGTGCCGTGCGGGCCGTCCGCGCCGGTCGGGGCCGGACGCCGCACGGGCGCAGTCGCGCGGAACATGCTTAGGCGCTCGCTTCCGCGGCGACGAAGCCGGCCAGCGAGCCCACGGTCTCGAAGTGGGTCATGTCCAGCTCGTCGGCGTCGAACTGCACGTCGAGGATCTCCTCGATGGTGATGAGCAGTTCGAGCGCGCTGCTGGAGTCCAGGCCCAGCTCGTCGAAGAGGCGGACGCCCGGGTCGGCGCCGGAGACGTCCTTGTTGAGGACCTCCGACAGGCCCTTGCGGACGGCGTCGACGTACTTCACGTCGGCCACGGTGCCGGTCTCGGTGGTGGCGGTGTCGCTCATGGTGTTCTCCTCGGGCTGGTCCCGGCCGTCGGTCGGCCGGTCGGTGGTCAGTTCTGGTCGTCGCCGGCGGCGCGGTAGAGCCGCTGGCGGCCGAGCATGGCCTCGACGTCGTCGCGCTCCCGGATCAGGTGCGCCCGCCCGTCCAGGACGAGCACCTCCGCCGGGTAGCCGTGGCTGAGGAAGTGCACCGGCGAGGCCGTCGGCCCGTACGCGCCGGAGCGCTGCACCCCGATCAGCTCGCCGGCCCGCAGCGCCGGCATCGGCACCTTCTTGCCGATGACGTCGTTCGGCGTGCAGAGCGGGCCGGTGATGTGCCAGGGCTCGGTGGCCGGCTCGTCCAGCCGCTCCAGCGCGGCCATCGGGAAGTTGCGCTTCACGTACGAGCCGATGCCGACGGCCGCCATGTGGTGGTTGGTGCCGCCGTCGGTGACCGCGAAGTTCTCGCCCATCGAGGTCTTGGTGTAGCGCACCCGGGTCACGTAGGTGCCGGACGCGGCGACCAGGAAACGGCCCAGCTCCATGATCATGCGGGTGTCCGGGTGCCGGGCGCGGAAGTCCGCGATCAGCGGGTTGAGCCCGGCGGTCAGCTCGGCGACGTCGAGGTCCTTCTCGTTGTCGAAGTAGGCGATGCCGAGGCCGCCGCCGACGTCGACCGTCTCCAGCGGGAAGCCCAGCTCGGTGGAGAGGCGCTCGGCCAGCTCCAGGATCCGCCGGGTGTTCTCGACGACGGACTCCTCGATCAGGATGCGGGTGCCCAGGTACACCTGGACGCCCATCAGCCGGATGTGGGGGTAGCGGGCGGCGAGGTCCTTGCCCTCGGCCAGCAGCAGCTCCTCGTCGGTGCCGAACTGGCGCGGCTTGCCGCCCATGGTCAGGCCGGAGCCCTTCACCGAGAAGCTCGGGTTGACCCGCAGCGCGACCCGGGCGGTGATCCCGCGCTCGCGGGCCACCTCGTCGATCAGGTCCAGCTCGCCGATCGACTCGCAGACGATCGCGTGGATGTCCTCGTCCAGGCAGGCCGCCACCTCGCCGCGGCTCTTGCCCGGGCCGAGGAAGATGATGTCGTGCGGCTCGACCCCGGCCCGGCGGGCGGTGACCAGCTCCGTCAGCGAGGACACCTCGGCGCGGGAGCCCAGGCTGTGCAGCAGCGCGCAGACGGAGATGTTGGGGTTGGCCTTGAGCGAGTAGAAGACCTCCAGCGCCGGGTGCAGCGCCTCGCGCAGCCCCTGGAAGCGGGTGGTGATCTCCTCGCCGTCGTACAGGTACAGCGGGGTGCCGAACTCCTCGGCGAGCTCGGTGATCCCGATGCCCTGCACCTCGAATGCGACGCTCACGGTCAGCTCCGTTCCGGGTAGGCCGCGAGGCGGCGGGTGATGTCGGTGTCGAGCGCCTCGATCTCCTCGTCGGAGGCGCCGACGAGCACGCCGTACAGCCGGCCCTCGAAGCCGTCCGCGTCGGTGCCGGCGGAGGCGCCCGCGGCGGCGTTCACCGTGGCGTAGTTGTTCACGAACAGGCCGCGCGGGCGCGGGCCCCGCTCGGTCAGCAGCAGCCCGTCCAGCACCTCGGCCAGTTCGGCGAAGGGCAGCGGGCGGGTCAGGCGCAGCGGGAAGTGCCGGGCGACGGCGACCTCGTCGGCCCCGGCCAGGCCGCCCTCGTGCACCACGTTCTGGTACGTGGACATGTTGTTGCGGGCGTTGATCTCGATGACCGGGTACAGGCCCTCGTCCGGGTCGACCATCGCGTCGACGCCGACCACGCCGTAGTAGCCGTCGGCGGCGAGCCGCTCGCCGAGCCGCAGTGCCGTCGCGGTGATCTCGGCGACCTGACCGTCGGTCAGCCGGGCCGGGATCCGGTGGCCCTTGTGGACGCCGCCCTCGGTGAGCAACTCCTTGACGAAGTCGAAGTGCGTGGAGCCGTCCCGGCCGACCGTGAACTGGTAGTTGAGGTCGCAGCGCTTGGCGACCCACTCCTCGATCACCAGGGCGGTGCGCGGCGCCCCGCCCGCGGCCTTGGCGGCGCGCTCGGCCTGCTGGACCGCCATCCGGTGCAGCCGGCCCAGCCGGGCCTCGGAGTCCAGCACGACGATGCCCTTGCCGGACACGCCGAACGCGTCCTTCAGCACCACCTTGCGGCCCGCCGCCAGCAGTTCACCGGCCGAGGCCACCGCCTCGGCCAGCTCCTCCAGCGTCTCGCAGGCCCAGCCGCGGGCCTGGCGGATGCCCAGCTCGTCGGAGAGCCGGCGGCTGTACACCTTGCTGTTGACCCGCTTGCAGACCGCGGCGCTCGGGGCGCCCAGCCGCAGCCCGGTGCGCCCGGCCAGCTCCTCCTCGACGGTGGAGATCCCGTGCGCGGTCAGCCGGGCGCCCTCGGCGGCGACGGCGGACAGCGCGCGCAGCAGCTCCGGGTCGGCGAGGGCGTCCTCGCTGACGGTGCGCTGCGGGTCCTGGCCGGCCACCACGTGCACGGTGGGCAGCGCCAGGCCGAGGCCCTCCAGGTAGCCGCGGTAGCCCTCGTCCAGGGCGGTCTTCAGCACGACGTGGTCGTCCTTGCCGCCGAGCAGCAGCGCGAACTCGTCCATGCGGTTCACCACCGCGCTGCCCGCGTGCGAGGCGACCCGGGGCAGCGCGGGCTCGCCGAGCGCCCAGTGGTTCTCCACCTCGAAGTTGCCCAGGAACACCAGCGGGGTGTCCGCGGACCCGGTCACGGCGCGCTTGAGGCGCGCGCTGAAGCCGGAGGACGGTAGATGCATGTCGACCTCGTCATTTCTCGTGTGCGCTCGGGCGCGGTGCGGCGGGTGCGCGGGTGCTGCGGGTGCTGCGGGTGCTGCGGTACGTGGGTGCGGCGGGGTGTCCGGGCGGCCGGCCGTCAGTGCTCCAGGACCATCGCGGCGAAGGTCGCCCCGAGCCCCACGCTGGTCATCAGATAGCGGTCGCCGGGGCGCAGCCGCCCCAGCTCGGTGGCCTTCTGCAGGTTGATGAAGGGGTCGGCGCAGAAGCAGTGCCCGGTCTCGCCGACCAGGTCGAGGAAGACCTTGTCGAGCGGGAGTCCGAGCGCCTTGCAGACGCCGATCCACGACAGCCGGTTGACGTTGTGCGGCAGCACCAGCGCCAGCTCGTCGAGGCCGCAGCCGGTCTCCTCCAGGGCGGCGCCGATCACCTCGCACAGGCCGGGCCCGTACAGGTCCTGGAACTCCTTGGCGGCGGCGTCGCCCATGATGAACTCGTCGCCGAACTGGGTGTGGGTGCGCGTCGCGTAGCCGAGCATCCGGTCGGGCCCGGTGCGGTCCGCGCTCACCAGGAAGGCCACGGTGCCCTCGCCCATCACGGTGACGTCCGGGATGGACTGCGTCTGGGTGGTGCACGCCTTCTCCCCGGCCAGGACCAGGGCGAGCGCGTTCGGGTCGGGGTCGGCGGCCAGCAGGGTGCCCGCCAGGTCCAGCGCCAGCAGCCCGGAGGCGCAGGCGTGGTGCGAGACGACGAAGCCGGCGGCGTGCTCCAGGCCGAGCTCGACCTGGAGCGGCCGGAGCGAGGTCGTCGGGTACGGCAGCGGCGACGGCATGGTGCGGGCCTGCAGGACGTACTTGACGCGCTGTTCCTGTCCGCGCAGCTCCACCAGCTTGGTCGCGGCGCGCAGCAGCAGCTCCGTCTCGGTGGCCGCGGGGTCACGGCACACCTCGGAGAGCCCGTAGAAGCGCTGGTAGCGCCGGAGCTGCACATCCGTCAGCTGGAGCTCCTGTTGGAAGCGCGCGATCGGGATGGTGTCGGGAAGACAGCTGGAGACTGCCGTGATCGACGTCATGCCAACTACAGTCGCCTGGGGCGCTGACGCTTAGCTGACGCTGCGCTGACCACCGCCGTGCGGTGGCGGTCAGCGGGCGGCCTCGCGGATCGCGTCCAGGGCGAGCGCGCCGAGTGCCAGGGCGGCGGCGACGGCGGCCACGGCCGCCGGGGCCGGGGCGCGCTCCCCGGAGACGCCGAGGAAGTCCAGCCCGGAGACGTGGTTGATCATCCCGTACCAGAGCATCGGGTAGAGCGACTGGAACAGCCGCGGCCCGCCCGTGACGGCCCCACAGAGCAGCGCCAGGGCGGGTATCAGCAGCGCCCCCGCCAGGGCGCCCGCGGCGGCCCGGGGCTGCCCGGCGGCGAGCAGCCGGCCGGCGGGCACGGCTGCCACGGCCAGGGCCGGGACGACCCCGGCGAGCAGGGCGGCCAGCCCCCGGCGCAGTGGCGAGGGGCAGGCGCCGAGCAGGTCGCCGATGCTGCCGCCGCCCGCCCGGTGGCCCATCCGGGACCACAGCAGCACCGGCCAGAGCATCGCGAACGGCAGCACCGGGTGGCTCGGGCCGTCCGGTGTGACCCCTGCCGCCATGACGGCGAGGGCCGCCGCCCCGGCCCACCACAGCCGTTGGCCCTGCACCAGGATCCGCAGCTCGCCCGCGAGGGCGGCGAGCACCGCGCCGCCCTGGCGTGCCGGGGCCGCCGATGCCGGGGTCAGCCGGGCCGGGTCGAGGGCGAAGGCGGCCGCCCCGGACTCGGGCGCCGGGCCCTCGGTCCGCCCGGTTGCGGACGCCCCCGCGGCCGGGCGCGGCCCGTCCCCGTCGAAGCGCCGGAACCAGAGCGCCCCGAGCAGCGCCAGCCCCATCGCGACGGCGGTCAGCAGCAGCGCCCCGACGGCCTGCGCGCCCGCCTCGCCGGGGCCGAGGCCGGGCCAGTCGAAGGTGCCCAGCACCCGGTTGTCCGCGGTGAGCCCGACCCCGAACTCCACCCCGTCCGCCGGCTGCCCGCCGGCCGTGATCGCCTCCCGGATCGACGCGGTGATCCGGCGCATGCCCAGCAGGTCGGGCCCGTCGCCCGCCTGCGCGCCGAGCACGGCGATCAGCCAGACCCCGAACCACACCATCGCCCCGAGCCCGCCGCGCAGCCCGGGCAGGGTGTCGAAGAGCACCGCGCACCCGGCGACCGCGGCCAGCAGCGGCAGCGTGATCAGCACGTACGGCAGCAGCAGCCGCAGCACGTCCACGTGCCCGGAGTCGCCCTTGACCAACTGCACGCCGAGGGCCGTCCCGGCCAGGGCCAGCAGCATCGAGCCGAACAGCAGCAGGTTGCTGCCGAACTTGCCCGCCAGGTAGCCGACCCTGGTCAGCGGGGTGGCGGCGAGCAGCGAGCCCACGCCGGTCCGTTCGTCCCGCTCGATCGCCCCCCGGGCGATGCCGAAGCCGGCCAGCGACAGCCAGACCGCGCCGCCGAGCGCCGTCACCGTCCCCACGTAGCCGCTGGTGTAGCGGCCGTGCAGGTCGGTGACCTGGAACACCTCCCAGCGGGAGTCGCCGACCGGCGCGGCCAGCAGTCCGAGTGCGAGCGTGCCGAGCAGCACCGCCAGGTACCCGGGCCGTCGGCGGCGCTCCCGGAAGTCGGCGAGCGCGAGCGCCCGGACGCCGGTCATCACGCCGCCACCCGCTCGGGCCCGGCCTGGGCGGCGGTGAGCAGCAGGTACGCGTCGTCCAGCCGGGGCGGGACGGGCTCGGCCTCCGGAGTGGGAGGGTGCGCGGACAGCACCCGGACCCGGACGCCCTGCGGGGTGCGGGTGGTGCCGCCGAGCAGGAACCGCGAGCGCAGCGGCGCGAGTTGGTCGGCGGCCACGGTCAGCTCCCAGACCGAGCCCGCCGCGCCCCGCAGCAGGTCCTCCGGGGTGCCGTGGTGCAGCAGCCGGCCGTGCCCCATCACGGCGATCCGGTCGGCGGTGGCGGCCACGTCGGAGACGATGTGGGTGGACAGCACGACGATCCGTTCGGCGCCGAGCCCGGTCAGCAGGCCGCCGAAGCGCAGCCGCTCCTCCGGGTCCAGCCCGACGGTCGGCTCGTCGACGATCAGCAGTGCCGGGTCGTTCAGCAGCGCCTGCGCGATGCCGACCCGTTGGCGCATCCCGCCGGACATCGCCCCCAGCCGCTGCCCGGCCGCGCCGGACAGGTTGACCAGTTCGAGCAGTTCGTCGATCCGGGCCTTCGCGTGGCGCCGCCGCAGGCCCTTGGCGGCGGCCAGGTAGGCGAGGAACTCGCGGGCGGTGAGCTGCGGGTAGCCGCCGAAGTCCTGCGGCAGGTAGCCGACCGTGCGGCGCAGCGGGCCGGGCCGGCGGGCGGTGTCCGCGCCGTCCCAGAGCACCCGCCCCGAGGTGGGCCGGGTGACCGTGGCGAGGATGCGCATCAGGCTGGACTTCCCGGCGCCGTTGGCACCGAGCAGGCCGAGCACGCCGGGCCGCAGCGTCAGCGAGAACGAGTCCACGGCGCGCTTGCCGCCGCGGTACCGCTTGGTCAGGTCGAGGATCTGGAGTTCTGTCACGTCCGCCATGCTTCCGGTGCGGGCGGCCGGGCACATCTGCCGTTCGGCAGAGATGGCGGGCGGAAACGACCGGGAGGGGTGGGCCTTTCGGCACACCCCTCCCGATCGGATCAGGTCCTACTCGTCGTCGGCCCCGCCGAGGTCGCCGCCGAGGTCGCTGCCGTCCGGGGCGCCGCTGATCGCGTACCCCTGGCGGCGCGCCTCGTAGCAGGCCACCGTCGCGGCCGCCGACACGTTCAGCGAGCCTACCCGGCCCAGCTGCGGCACGAACACCACCTGGTCGCAGAGCGCCAGCGCCTCGGGGGTGATCCCGCGGTCCTCGTGCCCCAGCACGAAGGCCACCGCCGGGGTCAGTTCGGCGGCGAACATCGGCACCGCCTCGTCCGCCAGCTCCAGGCCGACCACCTTGAAGCCGTCCGCCTTCGCCGCCGCGACCGCCTCCGCGACCGTCGGGAAGTGCTCCACCTTCAGGTACTTGTCGGTGCCCATCGCGGCCTTCTGCGCGCCCGAGGAGCGCACCGACGGGGTGTCCCCGGCCAGGTACAGCTTCTCGGCGCCCATCGCGGCCCCGGTCCGCACCACCGAGCCGACGTTGAACGGCGACTGCAGGTTCTCCAGGATCATCGCGAGCCGGAACTCGTTGCTGCGCCGCCACGAGCGGTGCAGACGCTTCAGTTCGGTCCCGCGCAACTGCTTCACGACGACGTTCCCCGTCCACTCTCCGTGCCCTCGCCCGGCTCCGGGCGGGGTCGTGCTTCCAGAATCCGGAACCCGTTGACCGACGCGACCCGGGTGGTCGGGTAGCCCTGGTCGTTCAGCCACTTCTGCAGCGAGTCCGAGCCCAGGTGCTTCTGCACCACCAGGAACGCCGAGCCGTCCGGGGTCAGCCGGCCGAGCCAGTGCGTGAGCAGCCGGCGCAGCGCGGCCTTGCCGATCCGGATCGGCGGGTTGGAGTAGATGGTGGCGAACCGCACGTCCTGCGGGACGTCCTCGGGCAGCGCGGCCTGGACGTTGCCCAGCCGCAGCGCCTCGGCGTTCAGCCGCACCAGCTCCAGCGCGCGCTCGTTCACGTCCACCGCCCAGACCGGCAGCCGCTTGCGCCGGCTCGCCCAGGTCAGCGCGATCGGGCCGTAGCCGCAGCCGATGTCCAGGATCGGGCCGCGCACCCTCGGCGGCGGGGCGTGCTCCAGCAGGATCCGGGTGCCCGGGTCGAGCCGGCTGCGCGAGAACACCCCGGTGTCGGTGGTCAGTTCGAGGGTGAGGTCCGGCAGGGAGACCGTGATCGGCCGGCGCTCGCTGGCGACCTCGGGTGCACCGGTGAAGTAGTGCGAGCCGGACATGATTTCCCCGTCGTTCGTAAGGGCCTCGGGGCCACCGGGTGGGTGTGGGTAAGCCCTTGGTACGGCACCGATCGTACCCCCGGTGGCCTGCGGTGCGTTCCGTGCCGGCCGGCGGCCCGGGCGCTGCGGACGCCGCCGCGGACGCCCGCCGGCGCTACCGGGTGCCCGGGGCCTTGCGGGTGGCCACGTTGATCCGGTTCCAGGCGTTGATGGTGAAGCACACCGAGATCAGCTGGGCCAGCTCCGCCTCCCCGAAGTGCGCGGCGGCCCGCGCGTACACCGCGTCCGAGACCCCGCCGCCGATCCCGGCGACCTCCTCGGCCAGTGCCAGGGCCGCCCGCTCGCGCTCCGAGTAGACCCCGGCCGGGGCCTCCCGCCACACCGGCAGCAGGTAGATCCGCTCGTCGCTCTCGCCGGCCTTGCGGGCGTCCCTGACGTGCATGTCCAGGCAGTACGCGCAGTTGTTCAGCTGCGAGGTGCGCATCTGCACCAGCTCCACCAGCGCCGGGTCCAGGCCGTCGCGGGCGGCGGCGTTCAGGGCGATCATCGCGCGGAACACCTTGGGGGCGGTGCGGGCGAAGTCGATGCGGGCGGGGGAGGCGGTGGTCTCGGGCGTCTCGTTCGTCTCGTTCGTCGTCATGGCTACGACCCTAGGTACGGAATGCACCCGCACCATGGGTCATTCGATCACTGGTTCCACGGGTCAATCGTCCCCGCCCCGACCGGCCCGACGTCACCCGGGGCCGCCCCGGCGCGATCGCGCCCGGCCGCCCGGCGGCGGATACTGCGAGTACCGCCCCCGCGCCCGCGGGCAGTACCGCCCCCGCGCCCGTGGGAGCCTCCGAAACAGCGCCTCCGAACAGTGAGGACGGACGTCATGCCGCAGAATCACGAGGACTACCTGATCGACGAGGCCGCCGGGGCCGTCGAACCCGACGACGAGGCACCCGAGGGCGACGAGTACGACGAGGTGGCCGAACGCCGGGCCGTCGGCGCCGACCCGGCCACCGACGTCGCCGACGCCGCCGAGCAGAGCCGCGTCGTCCAGCTCGACGAGGACGAGTACCGCGAGTAGGCGCCCCCGGGCCAAGCCCGGCCCAGCCCGGCCCAGCCCGGCCCAGCCCGGCCCAGCCCGGCCCAGCCCGGTCCGGTCCGGGGCGCTACAGCGCCCGGCGGCGCTGCAACCAGGTCATCGCCGCCCAGCCCGGCAGCACCGGCAGGATCAGCGTCAGCAGGCGGTACGTCGCCACCGCCGCCAGCGCGCCGCCCTCCTCCATCGACGCGGTCTGCTGCAACAGCGCGATCAGCGCCCCGTCCACCGCGCCGGCCCCGCCCGGGGTCGGCGCCACGTTGCCCGCCGCGTTGCCCACCAGGAACACCACCGCCACCGAGGCGAAGGACGGCTCCCGGCCGATCGCCCGGGTGCAGCAGTACAGGCAGCCGATCAGGCAGATCGACACCAGCAACTGCCCGGTCAGCCCCACCGCCAGCCGGGCCGGGCTGCGCAGCAGGTCCAGCAGCCGCGGCAGCACCTCGGTGGTCAGCGGCCGCAGCCGCGCCGCCAGCCAGCGCCGGGCCGGCGGCACCGCCGACACCACCGCCAGCAGCGCCGCCGCCCCCGCCAGCCCGCCCACCACGGCGGGCAGCGCGTCCAGCTCCGAACCGCCCGGTTGCAGGTCCAGCAGGTAGACGAAGGCGCCCAACTGGAGCAGGTGCAGTACCAGGCCGATCAACTGCCCCACCCCGACGCTGGACAGCGCCTGCGCGGTCGGGATCCCGGCCCGTTGCAGCAGCCGGGTGTTCAACGCGATCCCGCCCACGCCCCCGGGCGACACCAGCTTCACGAACGCCCCGGCCAGCTGCGCCAGCACCGCGTTGCGGAAGTCCAGCCGCTCCGGCACGAACCCGACGAACCCCATCGCCGCCGTCACGTGGCTCAGCGCCGCCGCCAGCAGCGCCAGCGCCAGCCAGGCCGGATCGGCGTCGGCCACCGCCGCGATCGGATTGTCCTCGGCCGCGAACAGCTGCGGGATCAGCAGCCACCCGGCCACCACCCCGCCCACCACCGCCAGCAGGGTCCGCGGCCGCAACCGCTCCAACCGCACCGGCCGCACCTCCGCCTGCGGCCTGGTCCGCAGCACCTCCGCCCGGATCTCCTCCAGCAGCCCGCCCCCACCGGCGGCGGCGCCGTCGTGCCCGGGGTCCGCCGGGCCGCCCGGCCGGGCCGCGGCGGCCGTACCGGCAGCGTGCTTGAGCGCGTGGCGGGTGGTGCGGGCGAGGGCGATGGGCTGGAGGAGGGGGAGGGCGGCCTCGACGGTGTCGGGGCCGAGGACGGTGACGGCGGTGTGCACGGAGCGGGCGGCGCCGGCCCGCAGGGCGAGGGTGGTGAGCAACTGGGCGATGTCGCAGCGCAGCACGAGTTCGCTGGCCGCGATGTCGCCGTCGGCGAAGTCGACCAGGTGCACCGCGCCCGTCGCGTCCACCAGCAGGGAGGACGGGACGAGCGCCCGGTGGGCGATCTCCCGGCGCTGGAGGCGGGCGAGTTGCCGCCAGGCGTCGGCCAGCAGGTCGTCGGTGATCTCCTCGTCGGCGAGCCGGTCGAGGGTGCGTCCGGGGAGGTGTTCGTAGGCGATGAGGGCGGTGTCCTGGCCGAGGCCGGCGGTGGCGGCGATGCGGCGGGTGCGGACGCCGGTGGCGAGGGCCGCGTAGGTGACGAGCGCCTCGTGTTCGAGGCCGGCGCGGGGGGAGCGCAGGGCGCGCGGGTGCGGGGCGGTGCGGAGCCGGAGGCGGCGCCAGGCGCGTTGGACGGCGGCGGCGGTGACGGCCTGCCGGTCGAGGAGCTGGACGTCGAGGTCGGGCCGGTCGTCGGCTTGCCGGACCAGGTAGCGGTCGGGCCCGGCGGGGTGGGCCTCGGCCGGGCGCAGGCCGCTCTCGCGCAGGGCCCGGAGGATCTCGCCGGGCCTGGGCAGGGGGTCGGGGGTGCCGACGGCGTAGAGGGTGCCGTGGGCACCGGTCCAGCCGATGAGCAGGCCGAGCAGCAGGGCGGTGGGGGTGGCGTACCCGCCGGCGAGTCCGGCGAGGCCGGAGAGGGTGAGGACGGCCCAGGGGGCCCGGTGTTCGCGGTTGCCGGAGGCGGTCATGAAGGCGAGGACGGGCGCGAGGTAGCCGTAGACGGGCTCGGTGTGGCCGAGGGCGCCGCCCGGCAGGGCCTGGGTGAGGGCGGCGAGCAGGGAGACCGGGGCGACGCCGTCGGCCCACAGGTCGAGGAGCAGGGTGGCGCCGTAGGCGAGGACGGCGGCGAGCAGGCCGTCGGAGACCTGTTGGAGGGCGCGTCGCCGGTCGGGGCCGAGGAGGCGGCGGGCGGCGAGGACGACCGGCAGCAGCAGCACGGCGGCGGTGGTGAGGCCGCCGGCGAGGCCGGCGAGCGGCCGGGGCACCAGTTCGGCGGCCTCGGCGACGTCGGCGGCGATGCCGCCGGTGGTGGCCCGGGCGTAGTCGGCGAGCAGCAGGGTGAGGGCGATGGCGATGAGCCCGGTGAGCAGCCGGATCAGGGCGACGGGCTGCCGGATCCGGCCGGTCTCGGACACCGCCCGGGCCGGGCCCCGGTCGGCTCCGGGGCGTGCCGGTACGCCGGTGTCCGCCGGTGCGGGCGTGCCGGCGGTTTCGCCACTGCCGGTGTCGCCGTTCGTTCTCCCCGTCACGATCGCCACGGGTGGCATGCTCCCATGCCTCCTGTGACGGTGGAGCCGGAGCCCGGAAGCCGGACCGGATCGGGGGAGCGGACCCTGGGCCGCGTCGCCGAACTCCCGTCGTCCGCCCGGAGGGCGGCGCCGGGAAGGCCGACCGGGGGCGCGGCGTGTCTTGAGGCCGGGTCCGGCCCGGCCGTCACTACCCTGCGGGCATGAGTGCCTGCGAAGACCTCGCCGCGGCCCCCCAGGACATCCAGCCCCTCCCGCCGGCCGGCGGCTGCGCCGACTGCCTGGCCCAGGGGCGCCGGGACTGGGTGCACCTGCGGATCTGCCTGGACTGCGGCCACATCGGCTGCTGCGACTTCTCGCCGCAGCGGCACGCCACCGCGCACTTCCACAACACCTCGCATCCGGTGATCCGCTCGTACGAGCGGGGCGAGGACTGGCGCTGGTGCTTCGTCCACGAGGTCATGGGCTGAGGCGTGGTGCGGGGCGCGCCCCGCGGATCGGGCCGGGCCCGGGGCGGCTGCGGGCCGTTCCCTGTGGCACCGGGGCGCAACCCGGATAAAATCCGGACATAAAGCCCATGCGGCCCCCGGCCCCTCCGGTCGACATCCGTCCGGCCGGTGACCGCCGAAGGGAGGCCGACGATGACCAAGCGAACACCGAGCAGCACCGCCAAGCTCCGTCGGGGCACCCAGGAACTGCTGGAGCGCCGCGGCATGGCGACCGCGCCCACCCGGTTGGTGCCGACGCTGCGCGCCGACGCCATGGCCTCCGCCATCGCCGGGTACGCCGCGCCCGACGCCTTCCGGCACGGCGGACGCGACCGGGCGGCCTCGGCGGGGCACGCCGCCCCGGCGATGCACGCCGAGCTCAAGGGCCACCGGCACCGGGGTGCGGAGAAGCACTCCGCCCACTGAGCGGATCCGGGGCCGGGGGCGGGCGCCACGTTCCGGCGCCCGCCCCCGACGCGTGCTCCCGACGCCCGCCCCCGATGCGTGCCCTCGACGCGTGCTCCCGACGCGTGCTCAGCGGGGTGTTCGACGGGGCGGCCGCGAGGCGACTCCGGGCCGGTTCGCGGTCGGCGCGGGGGCGCGCCGAGGCGGTTGTCAGTGGGCTGGAGTACCTTCGTGCCGTTCACCAGCACGGGGCGGGACGACGGGGGCGCACCATGGCCGACCTGATCACGGAGGAGCCGGTCGAGCTCCAGTTGGAGCGGTACCGGACGGAGCTGACCGGCTACTGCTACCGGATGCTCGGCTCGGTCTTCGAGGCCGAGGACGCGGTGCAGGAGGCGATGGTCCGCGCCTGGCGCGGCCACCGCGGCTTCGAGGGCCGCGCCGCACTGCGCTCCTGGCTGTACCGGATCGCCACCAACGTCTGCCTGGACGCGCTGAACGGCCGCAACAACCGGGCCCGCCCGATGGACCTGGCCGGCCCGGTGACGGTGGCCACCGCGAGCGACGCCCAGCTGCCCGAGGTGGCGTGGATCGGCCCCGCGCCGGACGGCCGGGTGCTGCCCGAGACGGGTGACCCGGCCGAGGTGGCCGCCCAGCGCGAGTCGGTGAAGCTGGCCTTCGTCGCCGTGCTGCAGCGCCTCGCGCCCCGGCAGCGGGCCGTGCTGATCCTGCGCGAGGTGCTCGGCTGGAAGGCCGCCGAGGTGGCCGAACTGCTCGGCGTCACGGTGGCCTCGGTGAACAGCGCGCTTCAGCGGGCACGCGCGGTGCTCGCCACGGACGGCGCGGCCGCCCGTCCGGCCCCCGCCCTGGACGGCGACCACCGCGCGCTGCTGGACCGCTACGTCCGCGCCTTCGAGGCGTACGACATGGACGGCCTCGCCGCGCTGCTGCACGAGGACGTCACGCTCAACATGCCGCCGTACGCGATGTGGCTGCGGGGGCAGGGCGAGATCCGGGCCTGGATGCTCGGCCCGGGCCACGGCTGCCGCGGCTCCCGGCTGATCCCGGTGACGGCCAACGGCGGTCCGGCCTTCGCCCAGTACCGGCCGAGCCCGGCGGGCGGGCACGAGCCGTGGGCGCTGATCGTGCTGGAGGTGTCAGCGGGCCGGATCACCGGGTTCACCAACTTCCTGGACACCGACGTGCTCTTCCCGCTGTTCGGCCTCCCGCCCCGGCTGGACGCCGAGTAGCCGCCCGAGGTCGAGGGGGTCCGCGGCCCCCGGCAGCAGGGCCGCGAGCCCGCTGAACGCGAGCAGCTCCCGCAGCGGGCCGCTCGCGTTCAGCAGCACCACGCCCACCCCGTGCCGCGCGGCGGCGAGCCGCAGCCGGGCGAGGGCGTCGACGACGGCCAGGTCGGGCGCGGTCAGCGTGCCCAGGTCGCAGGTCAGCACGGGGGCGGCCGGGGGTTTCGGCGTGGTGTCCATACTGCTTGGACCGGCCCGGCGGCCCGGGCTCATCGGCTCCGGCCGAACTCCCCGGAACTCCCCGGCAACTTCTCGAAAGAATCTCCGCGTGGAGCGATGAGTTTCGGTAGCGGCCTCGGTCTACTCCTGTGAAAGCGCCACCTTGGCGCCGCGATCACGAAGCACGAAGGACGACACCATGACCGAGAACCTGGGCGAGCTGACCATCACCCGCGAGCTGCCGGCCACCCCGGACGCCGTCTTCCGCGCCTACGTCGAGCCCGAGCAGTTCGTCCGTTTCTGGGGCCCGGTCGGCACCCACGTCGAGCTGGACACCGTGACCATCGAGCCGCGGGTGGGCGGGCGCTACGACAGCACCATGATCATCGACGCGACCGGCGACGCCTACCCGATGCGCGCCACGGTCACCGAGATCCGCCCGGGCGAGCTGATCGCCCTGGTCGAGGAGAGCGCGGGCATGCACTCCACGCTGACCTTCAAGGACCTCGGCGACGGCCGCACCGAGGTGGTCCTGCACCAGACCGAGGTGCCGGCGATGTACTGCGGTCCGGAGGCCCAGGCGGGCCTCAACTCCAGCTTCGACCGCCTGGTCGAGCACCTCGCCGCCCAGCGCTGAGCCCCTCCCCGCCCATCGGCCTGCTCGCCGACCTGCCTACCGACCAAGCCCGCTGACCTGCCCACCGATGCCGGGGCGGACCCCCGTCCGTCCCGTCGAAGGAGTAAGCCGTGTCCACCCCCGTCCTCAACGGCCGCACCATCGGCCTCGCCCACTACTCCACCCGCGCCGTCCTGGAGAGCACGCTCACCGGGCTCGGGCTGACCTTCCACCAGCAGCTCGCCCTCAACGGCATCGGCGGCGAACCCGGCGGCTCGATCGAACGCGGCGTCCTGATCGGCCGGTTGGCGGACGCGCTGAAGGTGGCCGAGGCGGTGGCCGCCGCCACGGTCGACGAGGTCCTGGCCGTCGGCTGGGCGGACGAGTCCGGCGCACCGGCCGTGCTCGCCCTCACCGAGGAGGGGCGCGTGCTGCACGCCCGGATCTCCGAGAGCGTGCGCGACATCGTCGAGCGCGTCTACGGCGGCCTGCCCGCCGACGAACTGGCCGTCGCCGCACGGGTACTGACGGCCGTCACGGAGCGCGCCAACGCGATCCTGGCCGGCGCCTGACCGTCGCCCGAGCACCGCCTGACCGCTGCCCGACCACCGCCGGGGCTGACGCCCCCGGGTGGGTCGGTGGCAGAGTGGGCGGTGCAGAACCACCGTGCCCCAGGAGGATCCCAGTGACGGCCGAGCCCTTGAAGTCCCGTGAGGAATGGTTGGCGTCCCTGCCCAGGATCTACGCGGCGGCGGGCTGCCTGCTGCGGGACGAGTCCGGCCGGATCCTGATCGTGAAGGCCGGGTACCGCGAGCACTGGCAGTTCCCGGGCGGCACGATCGACCTCGGCGAGGGCCCGGTGGAGTGCGCCTCGCGGGAGTTGCTGGAGGAGACCGGCATCGTCAAGGCGACCGGGAGCCTGCTGGCCATCTCCTGGACCCACCCCTCGGCCGAACTCGACCACCCCGCACAGCACTTGATGTTCGACTTCGGCACCGTCCCGGACGGCACCCCCGTGACCGTCCCGGCCGGCGAACTGGACCGGTACCAGTGGGCCACCGTCGAGGAGGCGCTGGAACTCCTCGGCCCGGCCCGTTCGGCCCGGCTGCGGGCGGCGCTGGAGGCGGCCGCCGACGGCCGGGTGCGGATCGTCACCACGCCCATCTCCGGCTTCTAGGGCGCGACCGGGCCCGGCGCCAGCTCAACCGACCGGCCCCGGGCGGGAGTTCCGCCCGGGGCCGGGCCCCGCCTCACGGCTGCTCGGCGTTCCGGGCGTCGATGATGGCCTTGATGGCCTCGGAGGTGAAGGTCTCCGCCTCGGACTTCTGGACGCCGAGTCCGGCGAGTACGCCCGCGCCGTTCTCCAGCTCCAGCAGGGCGAGCAGGATGTGCTCGGTGCCGACGTAGTTGTGCCCGAGCTTCAGCGCCTCGCGGAAGGTCAGTTCCAGCACCTTCTTGCCCTGCGCGCCGTACGGGATCAGCGCGGGCACCTGCTCGGCGGCGGCCGGCAGGGCGGCGGCGGTCGCCTCCCGGAGGGCCTCCGGGGTGACGCCCTGGGCGGCGAGCGCCTTGACCCCGATGCCCTGCGGTTCGGCGAGCAGGCCGAGCAGGAGGTGTTCGGCGGTGATCTCGGCGTTGCCGGCCTTCCTGGCCTCCTCCTGGGAGGCCATCACCACGTTCCGGGCCCGGTCGGTGAACCGGGCGAAGCCCTGGCTGGGGTCGAGGTCGGTGGGCGTGCCCGGGTCCTTGGGGACGAACCGCTTCTGGGCGGCCTGCTTGCTGACGCCCATGCTGCGGCCGATGTCGGTCCAGGACGCGCCGGAGCGGCGGGCCTGGTCGACGAAGTGGCCGATCAGGTGGTCGGCGAGGTCGCCGAGGTGGTCGGCGGCGATGACCGCGTCGGACAACTGGTCGAGCGCGTCGGGGTGGACCTTCTTGATCGCGGCGATCAGGTCGTCGAGGCGCAGCGGAGTGGTGTTGGGAACGACGGGATTCTCCATGCGTCAACCGTAGGTTGTCGCATCTGCATCGTCAACCATTGGTTGACGCTACGCGCGAGTAGTCTTCGGTGGCCCCTGCGGAACGGAGGCGTCCGATGGGCGGGCTGTGGATCCTGACCCCGCCTGAGACCGGGGCGCCTCGCGAACTCAAGCTCCAGGTAGCCGAGTTGTAGGAACCGGCCTGGCCCGGTGAGCCCGGCGAGCCCGGCGGTTCGGGAAGTCCGCGAAAGCCCGGTGGCCGCTACGCGGCGGGCAGCAGCCGGGCCCGGACGGCGGCGACCTCGGCGGGGGTGGCCCCGGCGGCGAGCAGGTAGCCGACCGGGTCGAGGCCCTCCAGTGCGTCCTCCAGGGCGGCCTCGGCGGTGGTGCCGGCCTCGGCGAGCACCGCGTCGATCCGGTGGTACTGGTCCGGCAGGCCCAGCATCCCGTACAGCGGGCGGACGTTGGGGCCGCTGAGCAGGTAGTCCTCGACGATCGCGGCCCGCTCGACGCCGGCCAGGGCGAGCAGCAGCAGGGCCGCCAGGCCGGTGCGGTCACGGCCGGCGCCGCAGTGCACGACCAGGCCGCCGGGGCGGGCGCCGGCGATGGCGGCGATCAGCGCGGCGGCGGCGTGCGGGCAGTGGTCCAGGTAGGGGCGGAGCGCGAGCGGGGTGCCGTCCAGCCGGCCGTGGGCCTCCCACCAGGCGGGGCCGGCGAGTTCGTCCAGCGGGACGCGGATCAGTTCGACGCCCTCGGGGAGCGGGAGGAGCGGCTTGTACTCCTCGGTGTTGCGCAGGTCGACCACGGTGCGGACGCCGTGGTCTAGGAGGGCGTCCCAGCCCTCGGCGGTGAGGCGGTCCAGGTTGTCCGCCCGGACTATCGCCCCGTGGGCGGTCGGTCGGCCGGAGGCGGTGGGCAGTCCGCCCAGGTCGCGGACGTTCAGGCAGCCGTCCCAGACGAGGGTGCGCTCCTCGGTGGTGGTCAGCGCGCGCGTCCGGCTCATGGGGGCCCCGTTTCCTTGACCGGGGGTCCCGTTACCCCCTCGTTATGAAGGACTCCCGGGAGATCCGGATGGTTCCGTACCGTTCGGATCGCCGACATCCGGCGTTCGGACCGGTGCGGGCACCGGTCCGGGGTGGGGATGCCCTTCCGGAGGTCAGGCGGCGGTCGGGGTCTCGGTCTCGGCGGCGACCAGCTTCTCCATCGGATCGGCCGCGATCTGGCCCAGCAGCGAGCCGGCCGCGATCGCGCCGATCAGGAACACGGTGGACAGCCAGGCCATGGTCGCCACCGGCAGGGTGAAGGCGCCGACCACCCGGGCTACGCACTCGGCCAGCAGCACGGTGCCCCAGACGCCCGCGAACACCCGCTCGTGGCGGTGGAAGGCCCGGGAGCCGGCCGCCCGGCCCTCGGCCAGTCGCTGCCAGGCGGCGGTGCGGTCGCGCTTGCCCTTGGTGATGAAGGGCATCAGCACCGGGGTCAGCACCGACCGGCCGACCAGCGCCGAGAACAGGACCGCCAGCGCCAGGGTGCCGCTCAGTCCGCCGTCCTTGGCGATCATCAGCCGGGCGTCACCGGTGACGAAGGTGAGTGCCAGGCCGGCCAGGTTCACGGTCAGCATCAGCGCGGCCCACAGGTTGAGCCTGCGCTCGCGCAGCAGGCCGAAGACGGTCCGGGCGGCCGGGATGGCGCTGCTCCACGCCAGCGCGGCGAACTCGCTCTGGCCGCAGACCGAGTGCAGCAGGTAGTAGCCGGCCAGCGGGGCGGCGACGTCGATGGCGAGCGGGCGGAGCCCGGAGGCGGACGGGTTGCCGGTCTCGGTGGTGGTGGCGGCGGTGGCGGTGGTGGTGACGGTCTGGTTCACGGTGGGTTCCTCCCCGCTGGTGGCCGCGGGCCGCTGCCCGCGTCGTGCCTCCAGTCTTTCCGTCGGACCCTCCGTCAGAGCAGTGCCGTCCGTTGCCGGATCCGCATGACAGCTGTCATGGCGCGGGCCGTGACAACCGCTCTGACCTGCTGATTCTCCCGGGCTGCGGGGTCACGGGCCGGGCGGGGGGCGTCACGGCTCGCGGCCCGGGGTGTGCGGGCAGCGGTCGGCGGGACCGCGGGCCCGGCGGTTGCGGCCCTTCGCCCGCGCCCCGAGACGTTCGCCCGGATGGCGCATGATGTGGCGGGTGCAGAGTGCAGAGCGCCCCGGAGCGGGCACCGGCAGCCCCGTCGGCCGGTCCGGACCAGTACCTCCCGCCGGCCCGCCAGCGGGCCGGGCCCCCGCTCCCGCTGATCTGACCGAGGCCGTCCGGGCCGCCCAGGCCGGGGACGAGGAGGCGTTCCGGCTGCTGTTCCGGACCGTCCAGCCGGGCCTGCTGCGCTACCTGCGGGTCCTGGTCGGCGGCCGCCCCGAGGACGCCCAGGACGCCGAGGACATCGCCTCCGAGACCTGGCTCCAGATCGCCCGCGACCTGGGCGGCTTCTCCGGTGACGGGGACGGCTTCCGGGGCTGGGCCGCCACCGTCGCGCGCCACCGCGCGCTCGACCACCTGCGCGCCCGGCGCCGCCGCCCGGTCGCCGACCTGCCGTTCGAGTACCTGGCCGGGCTGGCCGCCGGGGACGACACCGCCGCCGCCGCGCTGGCCGCGGTCGGCACCGCCGACGCGCTGGCGCTGATCTCCCGGCTGCCGCGCGACCAGGCCGAGGCCGTCCTGCTGCGGGTGGTCATGGAGCTGGATGCCGAGAGCGCGGCCCGGGTGCTCGGCAAGCGGGCCGGCAGCGTCCGGATGGCCGCCCACCGGGGGCTGCGGAAGCTGGCCAAGCTACTGGAGCAGTCCTTCGCGGCCGGGGTCGGGATCCCCGCCGCGCGCGAGGCCGAACCGGCCGTGCGGCGGCCCGGCCGGACCCGTGCCGAGGAACCCGCCGAGGAACCCGTGGGGAAGGCCGCCGGGAAGCCCACGGGGAAACCCGCGGGGAGGCCTGCGGGGAAATCTGCGGGAAAAAGTTCTCCGCAAGGTGTGACAGAACGCCGGGCCGCGACGCTGAAGGACATGAGATGAGCACCAACCGATCCCGTCGGATCGACCGTGACGCTGCCGAGCATCTGCTCGGCGGTGCCGTGGGCGGCCCGCCGGCCGGGCAGGACGCCTCGCTCACCGGACCGGACGGCGGTCCCGGGCCGCTCACCCGGATCCTCGCCGCGGCCGCCGCCCCGGCGACGGCCGACGAACTGGCCGGGGAGCAGGCCGCCTTGGCCGCGTTCCGGGAGGCCCGTCTCACGCCCGACCCCGTAGTGACCACATCCGTCCGGAGACGATCAATGGCGACCGCCGCGCTGGCCAGGGCCTTCAGCACGAAGGCCACTGCCGCCGTGCTCGGCGCCACCGCGCTGTGCGGGGTCGCGGTCGCCGCCGGCACCGGCACCCTGCCGTCCCCGCTGGGCGGAGGGTCCGGCGCGCCCGAGCACACGCTCGCCGTCGCGGGTGGGCCCTCCGGCAGCGCGCCCGGCACCGCGTCCGCCGATTCGTCGGCCGGTTCGTCCGCCGCCTCGCCCGGCAGCGCCGCGCCGGGCACCCCGTCCGCCCGTCCGTCCGGCGGCGGCTCCGCCTCGGGCGGCCCGCAGGCGGTCGGACCGTCCACCGCCCCGAAGTCCGGCACGCCCTCCGCCGATACCGGCGACGCCGACGGGCACGGTCCTCGGCCGCTCGCGCCCGTACTGGCCGCCCTCTGCCACGGGTTCGCCGACCGGACGGGCCGGGGCGAGCGCTCGCCGGCCACCGAGCCGCAGTTCGGCCCGCTGGTCGCGGCGGCCGGTGGGGCGGAGAAGGTGGCGGACTACTGCGCGGAGGCCCTCGGGAACGAGGGCGCCGACCACCCGGGCGCCACCGCGCAGCCCCGCGACCCCGGCCGGACCAGTCCGGGCCCCGGCGCGGGCAAGGGGAACACCGAGGACGGCCAGGGCAACGGGCAGGACAGGAACAAGGGCAAGGACAACGGCCAGGACAGGGGCAACGGCCAGGGCAACGGCGGCAACGGGGCCAAACCCAGCAGGTCCGGCGTGACCGTCCCGACGCCGCCGTCCGTGCCGCCCCTGCCCGACGTCCGCCCGAGCAGGACCGACCGTTCCGACGACAGCCCGTCGGGCCGGAGGTAACCCAGGAACTCCGGGTGGGCGGCGAGCGACTCCCCCCGGGCTCGCCGCCCACCCGGACCGCACCACCGCAGGACCCGCACCACCCGCAGTACCGCTCGTCAGTACCACCCGAAGACCCCGGGTGGCCGGTTGGCTCCCCGTGCCCGCCGGCCGCCCGGCCGGCCCCGGCCGGACCGGCAGGCGCACCCCCCCGGACGCGCCGCCGGCCCGGCCGCTCCGGAACGTGCGGCCCGCCCTCCCGCAGTCAGGGCGGGTCGCACCCCCGCGCCGGCGGCCGGGGGACCGCTGCCCGGTCCCCCGACCGCCTCCCCGCCCCCGGCGGTGCGGTCCGGCGGTGCGGCTATCGTGCACAGGTGCACGAGGCGGCCCGGAACACCGGGCACGGCACGTGAGGGGAGTTCCAGGTGATCGGACGGGCGCTGAACGGGCGTTACGAACTCGTCGAGATACTCGGCGTCGGCGGCATGGCCACCGTCTGGCGCGGGCTGGACCACGTGCTGGGCCGCCAGGTGGCCGTCAAGGTCCTCAACGGGGGACTCGCCGACGACCCCCGCTTCGCCGAGCGGTTCAGCCGCGAGGCGCAGCACGCGGCCATGCTGGTGCACCCGAGGATCGTCATGGTCTTCGACTCGGGCGTCGACCAGGGCACGCCGTTCATCGTCATGGAGCTCGTCCACGGCCGTTCGCTCGCCGCCGTGCTGGCGCAGCAGCCGGGCCTGCCGGTGGAGCGCGCCGTCGGCATCGCGGCGGCGGTCTGCGAGGCGCTGGCGGTCGCGCACGCGGCCGGGCTGGTCCACCGGGACATCAAGCCCGGCAACATCATGATCACCGACGACGGCGGGGTGAAGGTCGTCGACTTCGGCATCGCCCGGGCCGGTTCGTCCAGCAACCTGACCCAGACGGCGAGCGTGCTCGGTACGGCCGCCTACCTGTCGCCCGAGCAGGCCACCGCCTCGCCCCTGGACGGCCGCACCGACCTCTACGCGGTCGGCTGCGTGCTCACCGAAATGCTCACCGGCGAGACCCCGTTCACCGCCGAGACCCCGGTGGCGATCGCCTTCAAGCACGTCAGCGAGCAGCCCGCGCTGCCGTCCTTCCGCCGCCCCGGCCTGCCGCCCGCGCTGGACGCGGCCGTGCTGCGCCTGCTCGCCAAGAACCCCGCCGACCGGCCGGCGGACGCGGTCGCGGCGCGGGCCGAACTCCTCTCCACCATCCCCGGGTTGGCGGTCGGCGACCCGACGGCGGAACTCCTCGCCACCGCCGCCGCCACCCAACTGCTGCCGCCCGTACGGCCGGTGAGCCCCAACCAGCAGCACACCGCGCTGCTCCCGCCGCAGCCCCCGGCCGCCACTTCGCTGATGGCGCGCGTCCCACAGGCCCCGCCGGCTACCTCGCTGATGGCGTCCGTGCCGCAGGCCCCGCCCGCGCCCGCCGGCCGCAACCGCCGCCGCAGGCCCCTCGTGCTCGGCGCGCTGGGCGTGGCCGCACTCGCCGGCGTCACCGCCCTGGCCGTCACCGCCTTCGACGAGCCCGCCGGCACCGCCGCCGCACCCGCCCCCGGCAAGCCGCCGGCGGCCACCGCCCCCGGCACCCCGGCCCCCGCGCCCACCCCCTCGGCGACTCCGACCCCGACCCCGCCCCCGACCACCGCGGCCCCCACCACCCCGGCCGGTCTCCCCACGGCCCCCGGCCCGGCCAATCCCCGCAACCAGGCGCCGGCCCTCCAGCTCAACGCCTTCCGCCAGGCGGTCGTCCAGGCCCAGGTCGGCGGCAAGGAGCACGACCGCCAGGTGGAGCTGCTGCGCATCCTCGACGCCGCCTCCGCCCGCCTCAACGAGGGCTCCGCGGACGACGCGGCCCAGGAGCTCAAGGACGCCCAGAAGGTGATCCGCGACCTGGCCAAGAAACACGCCATCGACGGCCCCACCAACGCCAACTGGAACGCCCGCGTCAGTGCCCTGTTGATCACCCTGCACGCCACGGCCGCCGACAACCAGGACTGGTGACCCGGGGGGACGGGCTCCGCCAGCCGGCGGAACGGCGGTTCAGCGCGCGGGTGCGGGCTGCTCGGCCGCCCGGGCGGACCCGTCCGGGTCGGTGAAGGATCCGGCGGTGCCGCCGATCACGAGCCGGGGCGATCCGCTGCCGTCGGGGGAGACCCCGGCGTCCTCGGCGAGGGCCCGGAGCTTGTCCAGCGCGAGCTTGACCGGGCGCGGCCCGGTGGCCGGGGCTTCTCGAATCCCGACCGGTCCGGTGGCCCGCCGTGCGCGGCGCCGGTAGTCGTCGGGCGGCATGCCGACCAGCTCGGTGAAGCGGGTGCGGAAGGCGTCCGGCGAGGTGCAGCCGACCGCGTGGCGGACCTCGGTGACGCCGAGGCCGCCGCAGCGCAGGAACGCGGCCGCGCGTTCGACGCGGCGGGCCGTCAGGTACCCGTACGGCGAGTCGCCGTAGGCCAGCCGGAACTCGTGGCTGAGCCGCCAGGCCGCCATGCCGGCGTCGCGGGCGAGCGCCAGGACGTTCAGCGGCCGCGCGTACTCGCGGTCGATCCGGTCCCGGACGCGGCGCAGCCGCGCGAGGTCGATCAGGCGTTGCGCGGCCGCGCGGGCGCGGGCCCACGAGGGGTGGCACACGGGAGGGCTCCTTTCCGCCGGTCCGGCCTCGGCTGCCTCAGCGCAGCTCTTGGACGCGGATCAGGTTGCCGGCGGGGTCGCGGAAGGCGCAGTCGCGGATGCCGTACGGCTGTTCGGTCGGCTCCTGGACGACCTCGGCGCCGCCGGACCGGACCTCGCGGAAGGTGCCGTCGAGGTCCCGGGTGGCCAGCAGGATCCAGCCGTAGGTGCCCTTGGCCATCATCTCGGCGATGGTGCGGCGCTCGTCCTCGGTGACCCCGGGGTCGACGGCGGGCGGGGCCAGCAGGATGGACGTGTCGGGCCGCCCGGCGGGGCCGACGGTGATCCAGCGCATCCTGCCCTGTCCGACGTCGCCGCGGACCTCGAAGCCGAGGACGTCGCGGTAGAAGACCAGGGAGGCGTCCGGGTCGTCGTGCGGGAGGACGCTGGTGTGAATGGTGATGTCCATGGCGCCGATGCTAGGTGCGGCCGCGCGGACGTGCTTCTCGAAACCTGACCGCTCCGGCCGCAGGCCGGCGGCGGGTTCGGCGGCGGGTTCGGCCCGGTCTGACGGTCCGCCACGGTCGACCGGGACGGCTACCCGGAGGGCCAGGACTTCGTCGTCCTCGCCTGCGCCGAGGGCAACCGCTTCCGCTTCCGCTTCCGCTTCCGCTTCCGCTTCCGCGTCATCGACACCGGCCGGTCCTGAGCGCGGCCGTCCACACCCTGTGGACAACCTCACGGCTTCCGGTGGACACGGGTCTCGACGTTCGCCCGGATCGCCCGCGACAGCGTCCCCGCCGCCGTGGCGAGGAAGACGAAGGTGTACCCGATCTGAAGGATCACCACGAGGCGCGGGGCCTGGCCGACCGGGGCGATGTCGCCGTAGCCGACGGTGGCCAGGGTGACGATGGTGAAGTACAGGGCGTCGAGCCGGGTGACCAGCCCTTTGAACTCGCCCGGCTGGGAGGCCAGGACGTAGTAGGTCGCGGAGAAGATGGTCATCGCGAGGAAGATCAGGAAGGCCAGCCAGACCACCGGGCGCTTCGCGTCGCCCCGCAGCACGGCGGTGGTCTTCGTCAGCAGCAGGCCGCTCAGGCCGACCAGCGCGGCGGTGAACACGAGCCAGCTGAGGACGGGGCGGTGGTAGCCGAGGACGCGCAGGGGAAGGGCCCAGTACACGACGATCAGCGTGGTGCAGGCGCCCAGCAGCCAGAGGGCGGCTCGCGGGTCGGCGCGGCCGTGCGGTGGTGGTGGCTGGTGTTCGGACATCCCGTCCAGCCTGCGGTTGCGCCGGGCGGGCCGCCGTCCGGGCTGGGCCGTCCGGGCGTGCCAGCGGCAGGTGCCCCGGCCCCGGGGCGGTCACCCCCCGGTTCCGCTGGTCGCCCCTCAGGCGGAGGCCGGGGCTTCCCCTTCCGGGCGGCCCGGTTCGTCCAGCAGTTCCAGCACCGCCAGGACGCCGACCAGCGCGAGCGCCAGGCAGAGCGTCACCAGCACCGTCGGATAGCTCCACAGCACGAACGCCAGCGCCGCGACCGCGACCGCCGCCCAGCCCAGCCAGGCCTTCCAGCGGTGGACGAACCGCCCGACCGGCCCGAGCCGCAGCCCGGCCCGTTCGGCGGTGCTCCGGGCCGCGCCGAGCCCCGCGCGCCAGCCGCCGCGCACGGTGCGGGCCCAGCGCCCGCCACCGCTGATCCAGGCGCCGAGCGCGACGATCAGGCCGAGCGCGATCACCACCCGGACGGCGGAGCGCAGGTAGCGCACCAGCGTGTCGTACACCGCCTGGGCGGCGGCCTGGTCCACCCCGGCGGGGAGCCGGTCCAGGTAGACGGCTCGGAACACGCTCAGCCCGATGCCCAGCAGCAGCGCCCCGCCGGCCATCCCCAGCGCCGCCGTGACCGCCGCCCGGCGCCGCCGGCCCGCGAGCAGCACCCCGCCGACCGCGCAGGCCAGCGCGAGCACCGGCACCCAGAAGCCGGCCAGGTCCAGCAGCCGGAGGCCGGTGCGCACCTTGGGGATGGCGTCGGACTGCACCAGCGTGTACGAGGTGTGGATCTCCGGGATCCTCGCGGCCAGCGGGAGCCCGTTGTCGACCAGCGCGGTCTTCACCCGGGCGATCACCGGGGCGAGGTCGAGCGCCACGGTGTCGTTCCTGATCTCGACGGCGCCGCCGCCCTGCCCGGTCAGCATCCGGTCGATCGCGGCGTGCGCCTGCCGGTTGACGTCCGTCCAGAGGGTGGCGAAGGCGTCGCTGTCCACCACCCGCTGGACCTGGGTGCGGACGAAGCCGGTGAGCCCGTTGTCGAGGGCCTGGCCGATGCCGTTCAGCAGCGCGCCGAGCTTGGGCCTGTCGTCGGGGGCGACGTTGTCGAGCAGCGAGTCGACCGGGATCCGCGCCGTGATCTCGTCGGTGACCCGGTCGGTGACGGCCGCCTTGACCGCCGGGTCCCCGGCCAGCGGCGCCATGGTCGCGACGTACCGGTCGGTGTCGCCGATCTCCGACTTCGCCCACACCGCGACGGCGCTCAGCGGGGTCAGCACGCAGGCCAGCAGGATCAGCAGGACGGCGAAGAGGGACCGCACCCGGTGGCGGGTCGGGCGGGTCTCCAACTGCTGGGCGAGCCGCGCCTCGTGGGCCTCGGCGGCGCTCAGGCGGGCCCGCAGGTCGGCCAGCTCGTCGGGCGATCTGGCGGGGGGTCCGTCGGGCGGTCCGTCCGGCGGTCTGGCGCCCGGCTCGTCGCCCGGTTCGTCGGTGGGCATGCCGCGACTCCGTTCCTCCGGTGGGTACACACCAGGAGATAACGGATCAGATCGGACGGCCAGTCGGGAGGGCCGTGAGCAGCCCGGACACGGCGGAAGCCCCCGGCGCCGTCATCGGACGGTACCGGGGGCTTCCGGAGGAACGCGGGACTCAGGCGGTCGTCTCGGGCCGCTTCGTCTCGGTGGCCTTGGTCACGTTGGTCGGCGTGACGGCCGGCGGGGTGGTGGCCGGCTGCGGGGTCGCGGTGCTCTGCGCGGTGCCGGCGCTCTGCGCGGCGTCCGCCGGGGCGTCGTCCTCGCGCAGCGCCTTCGTCTCCGCCTTCAGGATGCGCATCGACTTGCCGAGGCCGCGGGCCATCTCCGGCAGCTTCTTCGATCCGAACAGCAGGACTACGATCGCCAGCACCACCAGGAGGTGCCAGGGCTCAAGACCGTTCCGCAGCATCCCTGGCCACCGGTCCCTTCTTGTCTAGGTCCAAAGGTGGGCTAGCGCCCGTGCTGGCCAGTATGCCTGGCGGTGGCGGTGAACGGATACACCGGCCGGGAAACGCTGGCCGAAAACCAGGTGCCGTTCGAGCGGAACGCGAGCGCCCGCGGCGGCGGCCGGAGCCGGCCCGGTCCGGCTCGCGCCCCCGATGGCCAGCCCGCACGGCATCGCGGCGAGCCGCGCCCGCCCCTCGGGGCCCTCGCCCCGCCGCCGGGTGCCGCAGCTCACAACCGCCCGAGCGGTGCGGCGGTTCGGTGCCCGAGCGGTGCGGCGGTTCGGTGCCCGAGCGGCGGCTCAGTACACGAAGGGCACGAGCCGCTTCGACACCTGCCGGTACTCCGCGTACTCCGGGCCGAAGGCGGCCAGCAGCAGCCGCTCCTCGGCGGTGATCCGCCAGCCGTACGCGCCCAGCAGCAGCGCCAGCACCAGCAGGGCCGCCGGCCAGCTGCCCAGGCCGAGCGCGTAGCCCGTCCAGACCAGCAGGCTGCCGGCGTAGCCGGGGTGGCGGATCTGCCGGTACGGGCCGCTGCGGACGACGTGCTGGGTGTCCACGGTGCGCAGGGTGCGGGTGTAGTAGCGGCCCAGGGTGCGCATGCCCCAGGCCCGCAGCGCCAGCCCGGCGGCGATCAGCGCGATCCCGAACCAGCGGGCCCTGGCGGGCAGTTCGCCGATCCCGGCGCGGCCGAACAGCACCACGACCAGCACCGCGGCGGCGTAGCAGGCGAGCAGCAGCCGGGTCGAGCCGCGGTCGCGGCCGTCCGCGCGCCAGGTGCCGGCGGCGGAGTCCGCGCGGCGGCGCAGCATCAGCTCGTAGCCGACCCAGCAGAGCAGGCCGAGGAGGGAGAGCAGGGTCGTCAGGGACATGCGGCGGCTCCCGGCGGATCGGAGGTGCGGGCCACGTACCCCTTCACGGTCCTCCGCCGGGCCCGCCGGTGCACGCACCCGGGGGTGGATGCGGCGGGCTCCACCTCCGGGTGGACCGTCCGGCCCGCCCGTCGGGCCCGATGAGCAACAGTCGCCGAGACCGAGGGCCTCGAAGGCTCCGTGTCGCTGGAGGAAATGGCCGCCATGCTCCGCGAACACCACGGCTGAGCGCGATGGGGTACGTCACGCGGTTCAGCCCTGGCGCGCAACGGGATCTCCTCAAGGTGCCCAGGCCGGACGCCGTCCGCATCCTGCACCGCCTCGCCGAGCTGCAGAAGGTGCTGGACGTCGGCGACACCTCGGGCTTCGGCATCGAGCCGCTCCAGGGGCACCGAGCCCGGTGGCGGCTGAGGGTGGGGGACCACCGGGTGCTGTACACCGTCGAGGACGGGGTGCTGATCGTCTGGGTCATGGCGGTCGGCAACCGTCGTGAGGTCCACCGGCACCGGTAGGGGCCGGCGGGAGCGGCGGAGAGCCCATGGTGATGAGCAGCCCGGCGAGCAGGAACGAGTACATGTCCATGATCCACAGCTGCTGGGTGCCGCTGGGCGCCAGCGTGGTGGGGGCGGCGAAGAAGAGCACGCCCATGTCCATGGCGAGGACGAGGGTCGGGAGCAGGAGAACGGCCAGGCCGATCCATTCGCGACGGCCTGCGCGGCCGGTGGTTGCGGTCATGGGCAAGACGGCACGGTCGTGCCGGACGAACGTCTAGTACATATGTGTAAATCAATCGTGCGAGACATACGTGCAAGACATTCGTGCAGCCCTTCCGTAGGATCGAGGCATGGGAAATCGCGAAGACCTGATGGCGGGCGCCAAGCGCTGCCTGTACGAGAAGGGGTACGGGCGCACCACCGCCCGTGACGTCGCGACCGCCTCGGGCGTCAGCCTGGCCGCGATCGGCTACCACTTCGGTTCGAAGGACGCGTTGCTCAACGCGGCGATGGTCGAGGCGATCGGGGAGATGGGCGCGGCCCTGGGCGCGGTGGTGGACGCCGCGAACCAGGCGTCGGACGACCCGGAGGAGCGCTTCGCCGCGGTCTGGGACGGCCTCAAGGCCGTCTTCACCGCGCACCGCGGGCTCTGGGCGGCCCAGTTCGAGGCGCTCGCCCAGGCCGCGCACGCGCCGGAACTGGCGCACGCGTTCGCGGAGGCGCAGAAGGAGGGCCGGCTCGGCCTCGCCGCGCTGTTCCAGGGGCTGCCCGAAGTGCCGGACACCGAAGAGGAGATCGTCCGCGGTTCCTTCTACCAGACCCTGCTGGCGGGGTACGCCGCCCAGTGGCTGGCCGCCCCCGAACTGGCGCCGAACGGACGGGACTTCCTGCGCGGGCTGCGGCTGGTCAGCGGAAGCGTGCTCAGCCCCGCGCCGACGTCACCGCCCGCTGCGGCCGAGCGCTGACTGTGGTCCGTAGTCCGTAGTCCGCTGCCGCCCTCGCCGCGCCTCGCTAGGACTAGGCGGTGACCACCGTCAGCAGCACCACCGAGTCCACGTGGGCCAGCAGCCCGTGCCGCTCCTGGGGCACCGGCTCCAGCTGCCCGACCGGCAGCTCCTGGTGCCGGCCGGCGATGGTCAGCGAGACCCGGCCGCGCAGCACCTGGAGGCTGCCGGCGGTCGGCGGGGTGTGCTCGTCCAGCGAGGTGCCCGCGGTCAGCGCGATCACGGTCTGTCGCAGGACGCCGTCGTGGAGCACCAGGTGGGCGCTGCGCCCGTGCGGGCTCTCGGCCGCCCGGGCGACGTGCTCCACGGCGAGCTGTTCGAGATCGGGCATCGCGCGTCCTCCTGCCCCGGCGTGCCGGGCCGACCCCGGGCGCCCGGACCGGCCCCGTGTGCCCAGGTTCGCGGACGCGGTCGGCTCGCGCACCCGGAGCCGTTCGACGTGCAGCCCCCGGCGAGTGCACGCATCGTGGAGGCATGGCGATCAACGAGACAATCTCCGGCGGGTTCCAGGTCAACCGCTCGCTGCTGGCCGGCGGCGCACTGCTCACCGGCATCGGAGCCGTGCTCGGCGTGGCCGGGGCGGCGATGGTGTGCGCGGCGCTGGCCACGGCCGGCCGCAGCTGGGTGCGCAGCCTGGAGACCGCGCCGGCCGCGTTCGCCCAGCGGGCGCTGCGCGAGGCGAAGGTGGCGTCCAGCGCGGGCTGGGAGGCCTGGCGCGCGGAGCACGGTTCGCCCAACTGAGCGCACCCACCCAACTGAGCGCACCGGCCCGCCCGAGCGCACCCACCCAACTGAGCGCACCGGCCCGCCCGGGCGCATCGGCCCGAGCGAGCCGCACCGGCCCGGCCGGGCGTGCCCGCCCGCTCGGGTGCGGCGGGCCGCCATGGGGGTGCGGCCCGCCGCGGCTGTGGACCGCCTACAGGCCGAGCGACTTGGCGATGATGCTGCGCATGACCTCGCTGGTGCCGCCGTAGATCCGGAACACCCGGTTGTCGGTGTAGAGCCGGGCGATCGGGTACTCCAGGATGTAGCCGTAACCACCGTGCAGCTGAAGGCACTTGTCGATGACGGTGGAGGCCGATTCGGTGCAGAACAGCTTCGTGGCGGCCGCGTCGGCGACGCTCAGCTCCCCGTGCTGGTACAGCTCCAGGGCGCGGTCCACCATCGACTGCTGCGCCACCACCTGGGCCTCGCAGTCGGCCAGGGTGAACTTGGTGTTCTGGAACTCGGCCACCGCCTTGCCGAACACCTTGCGGTCCTTGACGTACTGGAGCGCGAACCGCACCGCCGCGGCGGCCGACGCGTACGCGCTGACGGCGATCGCCAGCCGCTCCTGCACCAGGTTGTGGGTCAGGTAGGAGAATGCCCTGCCCTCCTCGCCGAGCAGGTTCTCCACCGGCACCTTGACGTCGCTGAAGGCCAGTTCGGCGGTGTCCGAGGTGCGCAGGCCGATCTTCTGCAGCTTGCGGCCGACCGTGTAGCCGGGGGACGTGGTGTCCACGCAGAGGATGGACAGGCCGGCCCGGCGGTTGTCCGGGTCGTACGGGGCGGTGCGGCAGACCACCAGGACGAGGTCGGCCAGCACGCCGCCGGTGATGAAGGTCTTGGCGCCGTTCAGGACGTAGTGGGTGCCGTCCTCGGAGAGCCGCGCGGTGGTGGCGATGCCCGCGAGGTCGGAGCCGGCGCCCGGCTCGGTCATCGCGATGGCGGTCATGATGTCGCCGGAGACGAAGCCGGGCAGCCAGCGCCGCTTCTGCTCCTCGGTGGCGTACTCCAGCAGGTAGGGCAGGACGAGCGCGGTGTGCACGCCCGAGGAGCCGAAGCTCACGCCCGCCCGGGCGGTCTCCTCGGTGATCACCGTCTGGTACTTGAAGCCGCTCTCGCCCGCGCCGCCGTACTCCTCCGGCACCTCGATGCCGAAGACGCCGAGCGCGCCGAGCTGCCGGTAGAAGTCGCGCGGCGGGTGGCCGTCGGCCTCCCAGCTCTCGTAGACCGGGACGACCTCGTTGGCGATGAAGTCCCGGATGGTCTCCCGGAAGGCCTCGTGGTCCTCGTTGAACACGGTGCGGCGCACGGCGGCGCTCCCTTCGGTGGTGACCGGCTGCGGGCGCCGGCTGGGGCTGAACGTGCCAGGTGATGGCCTCACAAGTTAATCCCGGGTAGCTTCGGCTGTCCAGGGTCGACGACTCCGGAAAAGGCCGGTGATCACTGGCGGCCGACGCCCTCAAGTGAATCCTTGCTAGCCTTCGGTCGGCAGTCCGGAGCAAGGGAGGGGGCTCGCCATGGTGGTCCGACGACCTCCTGGGCGGCGCGCCCAGATCCTCGCCGTGGCGGCCGACCGGTTCCACCGCAGCGGCTACCACCAGGTCTCCATGACCGAGGTCGCCGCCGGGGTCGGCATCACCGCGCCCGCCCTCTACCGGCACTTCCGCGGCAAGCCCGAACTGCTCGACCGCGCCGTTCGGCTGGGGCTGGACGCACTGGCCTGCGGGCTGCGCGGGGCCCGCACCACCGGTGACCTCGGCGCCGCGCTGGCCGCCGTCGCGGTCGGGCACCGCCCGCTCGGCACCCTGGTGCAGCGCGACGCCCGGCTGCTGCCGCCGGCCCGGCGGGCGGCGCTGCGCCGTGAACTGCGCGCGGACGTCGCGCTGATGGCCGCCGTGCTGCGCGTCGAGCGGCCGGAACTCCCGCCGCCGGACGCCGAGTTGCTCTGCTGGTCGGCGCTCTCGGCCTGTACCGGGCTCTCCTACCAGTCGGCCGCGCCGCAGCCCCGCCGCGCCGAGGCGGTGCTGCGCGAACTCGTCGCCGCCGTCCTCACGGCCCCCCTGAGCAGCGCCGCCGCCGATCCCACTGCCGATCCCGCTGCCGGGCCCGTCGCCCCCGCGCCGCCGGAGCCCAGGCCGCCGGCGCGCCGCGAGGAACTGCTCGCGGCGGCCGTCCGGCTCTTCCACCAGCGCGGCTTCGACAACGTCAGCACCGACCAACTCGGCGCCGCCGTCGGCATCTCCGGCCCCAGCGTCTACCGGCACTTCGACAGCAAGGCCCAGTTGCTCGCCGCCTCGCTGGTGCGCAGCCGCGAACGGCTCTGGCACGAGGTGGACGGTGCGTTCGCGGCCGCCGCCGGGCCGGAGGCGGCGCTGGCGGCCGGCCTGGGCGCGTACGTCGGCTTCGCACTGCGCAACGGCGACTACCTGGGCGCGATGCTCAGCGAGACGGAGCGGCTGGCCCCACCGGACCGCCGGGTCGCGGTGGACTTCCGGCACGATTTCCTGCGCACCTGGGTCGGCCTGCTGCGGCAGGTCCGGCCCGAGTGCGACGCGGTCGAGGCCCGGATCCGGGTCCACGCCCTGTTCGCACTGGTCAACGACGGGGTGCGGAACCGCCCGCACAGCGCCCGCCCGGACCTCGGGGACTGCCTGCTGCGCCTCGGCCGGGTAGTTCTCGGACTGCCCGGAACGGACGGCGGCCGGGGGGCCCCCCCCCCGGGGCGGGGGGGGCCCCCCGGCCCGGAGGGTGTGGCTGCGCCCGGGGCGGGGGGTCTAGCCGACGGCGCCCGGGAAGAAGGCCCGGGCGTCGAGGTTGCCGTTGCCCTGCAGAGCGCCGATGTTGCCGCCGTTGCCGGTCGCGGCGAGGCCGTTGTTCTGGTTGCTCGCGCCCGAGCCGGTGGCCGTCTGCTGGGTGACGACCACGTTGCCGTGGACGTTGCCGATGACGTTGGCGGAGCCGGTGTTGTTCACGACGCTGCTGTTGGAGTGGTCGATGGCACCGGCGCCGTTGTCGGCGTGGGCGCTGGCGGCGCCGAAGCCGACGAGGAGGAACGCCCCGAGGGCGGTGACGGCGGCGGCTGCGCGGATACGGGACACGATGGTCTCCCTGAGCTGGGGGTGCGAAATGTGGCGCGATCCGGAGTGGCCGCTCCGTGGCGCCGTTGCCTGACGTCGCACGTTCAGCATTCACCAACGGTGTGGACGAACTCCACCAAACGGGTGGCAATTCCCCCGATGGTGTCATGGTGACGCCGTATCCGGAGATGGCCCGGCGGCTGCGGCGAGGTCTCCGCCTCCATCAACACTGCTGGTGGGAAGGGAGGTTGAGGTGCAAGGCGGCGAAGTCGGACAACCCGTCGCTGTCAACACGGAGTTGACCGGGTTTTCTCGGAGAGAAAGAAATGGTCGCCGGATAGTCGCACTGGCACACTGGGGACCCATGTCTGAAGGTGCCCCGCCCGAGCCCGCCCCCGCCGAGGATCTGCGTACGACCGAGGTCGATCTCGGCGGACTGGTGAACGTCCTCGCCACCCATCTCTACTCCACCCCGCTGGTCGCCCTGCGCGAACTCGTCCAGAACGCCCACGACTCGCACACCCGCCGGCTCCTGGAGGACCCGGACGGCGACCACCGCCCGCTGATCCGGGTCCGCGGCGACGCCGCCCGGCGGGTCGTCGCCATCGAGGACACCGGCGCCGGCCTCACCGAGCCGGAGATCCACGCCTACCTCGCCACCGTCGGCACCGGCTACACCCGGATGCTGCGCGACCTCACCGGCAACCAGGAGCTGATCGGAGCCTTCGGCCTCGGCTTCCTCTCCGCCTTCTCGGTGGCCGACGAGGTCGCCGTCACCACCACCTCGCACCGCGAACCGCACCTCGGCCACCGCTACCGCAGCCGGGGCGGCGAGCAGTATCAGGTCGACCCGGTGCCCGCCCGGCCCCGCCCCGGCACGGTCGTCGAACTGACCCTCAAGGCCGAACACGCCCACCTCGCCGACGAGGACGCGCTGCGCGAGGTGCTCGGCCGGTACTGCGTGCTGCTGCCGATCCCGGTCCACGTCGGCGACGACGAGCAGCCCGTCAACGACGTCGAGGTGCCCTGGCGCCACAGCGTGCCGGGTGACCAGCACGCCGCCCGGATGCGCTTCGCCACCGCCTTCGGCCGCCGCTTCGAGCCGCTCACCGCCTTCCCCGTCCACCCGGTCGAGGGCGGCGCCGGGGGAGGGGCCGCAGGCGGCACCGACGCGATCGGCCTGCTCTGGGTCCAGGACGGCGGCACTTACGGCAGCACCGACAACCGCGACCTCGCCGTCTACCTGCGCGGCATGCTGCTCGCCGAGGACGCCCGCGACCTGCTGCCCAGCTGGGCCGGGTTCATCGGCGGCGTGGTCGAGTCCAGTCGGCTCACCCCCACCGCCAGCCGCGAGGACCTCCAGCGCGACGACCACTACCGCGTGCTCCAGCGCACCCTCACCGACGCCATCGTCGACGGCCTGTACGAGACCGCCCGGCTGCGGCCCGCCGCCTGGCGCCGCATCCTCACCCGGCACGGCCAGGACCTGCTCGGCGCCGCGCTCTGCGACGAGCGGCTGTTCACCCTGCTCGCCGACGACGTCCCCGTCCCCACCTCCCAGGGCGACCTCACCGCCGGAGCGCTGCGGGCCGCGGGCGGGGGCGCGGTGCACGTCGCGCTCGGCAGCGGCGGCGGCTTCGAGGAGATGCTGTACCGGGCGATGCGGGTGCCGATCGCCCGCGGCGACCGCTACGCCGTCCTGCCCTTCCTGCGCCGCTACGCCCAGCTGCGCGGCTGCCGCCTGGTCGAGCTGGGCAGCGAGCACGGCGACCGCGAGCTGTTCCGCGACCCGGAGCGCCCGCTGCCGGCCGGCGAGGCGGCCTGGCTGGCCGGCGCCCTCGCCGACGAGGGCGAGCAACTCGTCCCGGCCCGGTTCGACCCGCCCGGCCTGCCGCTGGTCCTGGTGCCGGACCGCGAGGCCGAGCTGAAGGCCCGGATCGAGGACGACCAGGCCGACGCCCGGATCCCGTCCGCGGCGCTGCGGCTGGCCCGGGCGTTCACCGCCCGCACCGACGGCGAGGTCAGGGCCCGCCTCTACCTCAACCTGTCCTGCCCGGCCGTGCTGGACCTGCTCGCCGCCTACCGCACCGGGCACACCGGCAGCGCCACGGCGGCCGGGCTGCTCCGCTCGCTCAAGGTGATCATGGCCGCCGCCTCGGCGGGCTCGCCGGGTTCGTCCGGCGGCGACCTCACCGCCGCGCTGTCCGGGGTCGGCACCGCGGTCTCGGCGCTGACCGCCGCCGTCCCGGCCGGCCTGCCGGACGTCCCGGACACCCTCGGCGCCCTCGCCGACGAGGCGTGACGGACGGATTGTCAGTGGTCCGCGGTAGACATCACATCAGCACCACGCAGGGGGACACCACATGAGTACCGACATCTGGGCCTGGGTCCACGACGCCCACCGCCAGCTCGCCGAGGCCGGCCACCGGCGGCTGGCCGACGCCATCTACGAGCTGCCCGGCCACGCCAACGAGGGCCGCAACGACCAGGTGGACGCCGTCTACCCGGAGGCGCTGGCCGCCTCCCGGGCGCTCGGCCTGCCCTGGGTCGAGGTCTACCTGCGGCACTGGCGGATGCAGAACCTGCTGAACAAGCGCCACCAGGGCGAGCAGGCCCTGCCCGAGGCGGTCGACCTGCTGGAGTTCGCCCACCGCGAGGAGACGGCGGGCTGCCCGCAGTCCGTCTGCGTGGTGCAGGACTTCGCGATCTGCCACGCGCGGGTCGACGGCCCCGGCTACGTGCCGGAGCGGCTGGCGGTGCTCGGCGAGACGCTGGAGCGGATCGAGCCCGGCCGCGCCTGCTTCGACTGCCTCTCCCGCGAGTACTCCGACGCGCTGGAGGACGACGGCCGCCACACCGAGGCGCTCGCCCACCTGGACACCGCCGCCGCCCGGATCCAGGCGGCCGGCGAGCGGCTCTCGCTGCACTTCCACCACGCCCGGGCCGGCACCCTGCACCGGCTCGGCCGGCACGACGAGGTGCTCGCGCTGCTCGACACCGCCGAGCAGGCCGAGCGCTCCCGCGACCACGAGATCGACGAGAGCGACCGGCTCTGGGGCGGCCTGCTGCGGGCCCGCGCGCTGGCCTCGCTCGGTCGCACGGAGGAGGCGCTGGCGCTGCTGCCCGACCGGGAGGCCGCCGAGCGCCACGCCGACCTGCGGGACGGCTGGACGCATACGGTCGAGCTGCTGGTCGCGGCCGGCGCCTGGGAGAACGACGCCGAGCTGGGCGCCGCCGTGGCCGGCTGGGTCGGCTACCTGGACGGCACCGGCTCGCACCGCCCGTGCGTGGACCTGCTGCTGGCGGCGGGTCGGCTCGCCCTCGCCCGCGGCGCCCGGACGGTGGCGCTGACCCTCGCCGCGACCGGGGAGCGCAAGCTCGCCCAGCTGCGCCGCACCGACGGCGTGGCCGCGGAGGTCGCCGCGCTGCGGGCGGCCGCCGAAGCGCTGCCGGAGCCCGAGCTGCCCGTCCCGCCGGGCGGGCTGGCGGCGCACCTGGCCGAGGTCGGGGTGCCCTACGAGACCGCCGCCGACCTGCTCTCCGTCGCCCTGGGCCGGTACCGGGGTGAGGAGGCCGGCGCCACCGAACTGGCCGTCAACCTGGCCGCGGTGCTCGGCGGCCTCGGCCACGCCCGGGCCGCCGCCGACCTGCTCTGGCACCGGCTCGACACCGCCCCGACCGACGAGGTGCTGATCGGCATGCTCGGCTCCGCCCTGATCGACGCGGGGGACGGCGAGGGCGTCCGCCGCCTCGCCGACCGGCTGGCCGACGCCAGCCCGGCCGACGGGCACTGGATACGCGCCCGCTGGGCCGCCGCCGAGGGCCGCTGGGCCGAGGTGCTGGAGCAGTGCGAGGCGATCCTGGCCCTGGACGGCAGCCGGATCAACACCCGTCGGCTGGCCGCCGGCGCCGCCACCGAGCTGGGCGACCACGCCACCGCGCAGCGGCTGTACCAGGAGATCCTGGAGCACGCGCTGCCCGCCGAGGCCGCCCCGGAGGAGGAGCGCCACCGCACCGTCCAGGAGCCCGACCTCTGGCACCTGGTCACCGCGGCCACCGCCAACCGGGACTGGGCCGCGGTCCGCTCCGCGGGCGCGCTGCTCGGCATCGAGTTCGACGAGCCCGAGGGGCCGGTGGACGAGGAGTGGCAGCTGATCACCGTGCGTGCCACCCGCACCAACGGCGCCACCGCCGACCTGCCCGCCGTCCGCACCGGTCCGGCCACCGCCCGGATCCTGCCGGTGCTCGGCGACGACCTGACGCTCAACCACGGTGACGTGGTGGTCTTCGCCCCGGCGCTGCTGGAGCCGCCGCCGGCCGAGGACGCCCCCGAGGAGGAGCGGCGCGGCTGGCACCCGGTGTTCGGGCTGCTCACCCTGCTCGACCCGGCGGGGTACACCACGTACTGGATCGACGGCGGCTGGCCCGGCGACGAGCCGTGGGCGGAGCTGCGCGAGAGCCTCCAGCGGGCCGGCTACGCGGTCTGGGCGTACAGCGGGGAGCAGTACGGCATCACCGACCCGGCCGACGAGGACGGCGTGCTGCCCGGCGTCTACGCCGCCGTCGGGGTGCCGCCGACCGCCTCCGCCGCCGAGGCCGACGCGCTGCTGCACCGGCTCACCGGCGGCTGGCCGCACCCGCTCGCCTGGCTCGACCTGGCCAAGGCGGCGGGCGCGGACGCCGCCCGGCACGAGGAGATCGTCGAGCGCTACGGCCTCTGAGCCGGTCCGGGTGCGCGCGCCACGGGGGCGGGGCGCGCGTGCCCGGGGCGGGAACCATCGCGGGATCCGTCGAGTCTTGGTCAATGCTTTACCCTTTCATTGCCAAGACTCGACCTCCAGGAGTGTCCGCCCGTGACCAGCCTCGCCCTCGGCCCGTCCTGGCTCGATCCGACCAGCCTGATCTCCGCCTTCGGCCTGCTCGGCATCCTGGCCATCGTCTTCGCCGAGTCCGGCCTGCTGATCGGCTTCTTCCTGCCGGGGGACTCGCTGCTGTTCACCACCGGCCTGCTGGTGGCCGGCGGCACCTACCTGCACCAGCCGCTGTGGCTGGTCTGCGCGCTGATCGTGGCCGCCGCGGTGGCGGGGGACCAGGTCGGCTACCTGTTCGGCCGCAAGGTCGGGCCGAGCCTGTTCCGCCGCGCCGACTCCCGGCTCTTCAAGCAGGAGAACGTGGAGAAGGCCGCCGCCTTCTTCGACCGGCACGGGCCCAAGGCGATCGTGCTGGCCCGCTTCGTGCCGATCGTGCGCACCTTCACCCCGATCGTCGCCGGGGTGAGCAGGATGAACTACCGCACCTTCGTGGTCTTCAACCTCGTCGGCGGCGTGCTGTGGGGCGCCGGCGTCACCGTCCTCGGCTACTTCCTGGGGCAGATCCCGTTCGTCCGGGACAACATCGAGGTGATCCTGGTCGGCATCGTGCTGGTCTCGGTGGTCCCGGTGGCGGTAGAACTGCTGCGGGCCCGCCGTTCCGGCGCGGCGTCCGCCGACCGCCACCACGCCGGGTAGGCGTCCGCCGGCCCCGCCGGGGTACGCCGCGTACATGTGCGTCCGACAGTTCGATCAGGCAAGGTGTAACCCGAGATCGAACGGTGGCCGACGGCCACCAGGGGCGGCGAGGAGCGGAAGTGCCTAAGCGGGGCCGACCGGGCGCAGGCAAGCGGGCGAGGGGAGGCCGGGCGGTCCGTCAGACCCGGCGGACGCCGCCGGTACGGCCGGTGAACCCCGCCGAGGCGCCGCCCACCGAGGGCCTGCTGGGTCATCCGGCCCCGACCGTCGAGCCCGCCACCGTCGTCCCCTTCGTCCCGCCGATCACGGAGACCAGGGGCCTGCTGTCCCCGGAGCCGGAACGGGAGCCGCCCCCCGAGTCCGGGCCGCCCCCCGAGCCCGGGCCGCCCGCCGAGTCCGGGCCGCACCCCGCGCTCGGGCCACACCCCGGGCAGGCACCCGGCCCCGAGGACGCGCGCCCCGCCCGCCGCCGCTCGGTCGCCGAGGACACCCTCACCCCGGAGGAGTGGCGGGCCGCCGGCTACACCCCGCCGATGGGCATCCCGGTCCCGGAGCTGACCGCCGGCGCCCCCGGCGAGGCGCCCTGGCCGGACCGGATGCGCACCCTGCTGCGCATGCCGATGTCCGAGCGCCCCGCCTTCGAGCGGACCGCCCGCGAACTGCACCCCTCCGCGGCCGCGACCCGCAACGTCCCCCGCATCCTCGACCTGACGCTGCGCATCGGCGAGCTGCTGCTCGCCAGCGGCGAAGCCGCCGAGGACGTCGAGGCGGCGATGCTCGGCATCGCGCACGCCTACCGGCTGGACCACTGCGAGCCGCAGGTGACCTTCACCCTGATCGGCATCTCGCACCAGCCCTCGCTGGTCGAGCCGCCGATCACCGCCGACCGGGTGGTGCGCCGCCGCACCTCCGACTACACCCGGCTGAACGCGGTCTACGAGCTGGTCGCGGACATCACCGCGGAGAAGGTCACGGTCAACGACGCCTACCGCCGGCTCGCCCTGATCCGCCGCAACCGGCACCCCTACCCGGGCTGGATGCTCGCGCTGACCACCGGCCTGCTGGCCGGCGCGGCCACCTTCCTGGTCGGCGGGCGGATCGACGACAAGGCCTGGCTGGTCTTCGCCAGCGCCTTCGTCGCGGCCGTCCTCGGCGACCGGCTGGCCTCCACGCTGGCCCGGCGCCGGCTGCCGGAGTTCTACCAGTTCGTGGCGGCCGCGATGCCGGCCGCCGCCTCCGGGATCATCCTGTCCTTCAACGACTGGGGCCTGCGCGGCTCGGTGGTGATCACCGGTGGCCTGTTCGCGCTGCTGCCCGGCCGGGCGCTGGTCGCCGCCGTCCAGGACGGTCTGACCGGCTTCTACATCACCGCCGCGGCCCGCCTGCTGGAAGTGATCTACCTGGTCGCGGGCATCGTGATCGGGGTGATGCTGATCCTCTACCTGGGGGTCGGCTTCGAGGCGAAGCTGCGGCCGGACGAGAGCCTGGCGGGCATCACCTACCCGCCGGTCCAGATGGTCGCCGCGATGCTGCTGACCCTGGCCTTCGCCACGCTGTTGCAGACCGACCGCCGCTCGCTCGCGCTGGTCACCCTGAACAGCGGCATCGGCTGGGCCAGCTACGGCGTGCTGGCGTACAACGCGGGCATCTCCCCGATCGTGGCGACCGGGGTGGCGGCCGGTCTGGTCGGTCTGTTCGGCCAGCTGATGGCGCGCTACCGCAACGGCTCCGCGCTGCCGTACGTGACCGCCGCGATCGGCCCGCTGATGCCCGGTTCGGCGCTCTACCTCGGGATGCTCTCGTTCGCCCAGGGGCACGCCAGCGCGGGCCTGGTGTCCGTGTCCCGGGCGGCGGCGATCGCGATGGCGCTGGCGATCGGGGTGAACCTCGGCGGTGAGATCGCCCGGCTGTTCATGAAGCTGCCGGTCGGCGGCGAGCGCCCGTCGCTGTACCCGGTCGTACCGCGCCGGGCGGCCAAACGCACCCGCGGGTTCTGACCGCGCGTTGGACCGGTGTTGGGCTCCGGGCCATGTCACGGCAGGCCGGACGCAGGACCAGGAACGAAGGTAAGACGCATGACCACACTGCTGGACGGCTACCGCGAGCACATCGTCGCCGCGCACAAGCAGCCGCTGTTCCTGCTGCTGGTCGGCTTCATCACCTCCTTCGTGTTCATCCGGTTCAGCGTCCGGATGATCCGGGCCGAGGTGCGGTGGTGGTTCGGCAACGTCACCCCCGGCGGCCTGCACATCCATCACATGGTGTTCGGCCTGGGCTTCCTGCTGGTCGGCGGCGTCGGGGTGTTCGCCACGTACGGCGGGCACCCGTGGATCGACTGGTTCGGACTGGTCTTCGGCATCGGCTGCGGCCTGGTGCTGGACGAGTTCGCGCTGATCCTGCACCTGGACGACGTGTACTGGAGCGAGCAGGGCCGCAAGTCGGTGGACGCGGTGATCTTCGGGATCCTGTTCACCGCCCTGCTGCTGGTCGGGTACGTGCCGCTCGGCGTGGTGCCCAGCCAGGAGACCAGGTGGGGCCTGATCACGGTGATCTCGGTGAACGCCCTGGCCTCGGTGATCACCCTGATCAAGGGCAAGATGTGGACCGGCCTGCTCGGCATCATGGTCCCCGGCCTGTCCTGGATCGGGGCGATCCGGCTGGCCCGCCCGAGCAGCCCGTGGGCCCGCTGGCGGTACGCCACGCGCCCACGCCGCCGGGCACGTGCGCTCCGGCGTGAGCGCCTGCTGCACCGGCGTGCGGACCGGGCCCGCACCTGGCTTTTCGACCTGATCGCCGGCGCCCCCGACAAGGTGCCCGCGAACCACCCCGCCGCCCACCGGGTGGCCGAGCGGATGTCCGCCCGGGCCACCGCCCACCTCGACGCGCACGCCGCCCGGTCGCTGGCCCGGCGTCAGGCCCGGCTGGCCGACCGCCGCTCGGCGGCCGCCGCCGGTGCGGCGGCACCGGCGGCGGAGGGCGGTGCGGGCGGCAGCGGTGCGGGCCCGTCCCGCGGGGCTCAGCAGCGCCGTCGTGCGGTCCGGGCGGGGCGCAATCGGACGTACGCGGTTCGTCCGACCGGGGTGGAGCGCCGGCCCGGGCGACACCCCCACCTCAGGACGCACACCCGCCGGATCCACCGGTAGTTCGTACACCCTTCGTGCCTGGCTGAAGATGACTCGCGGTCAGATCATCTGATGGTCACCCGCCCGGCGGAGTGCGTCCGAGGTGTGAAAAGCGCCGGAGTTGAGAACATGATCGACGAGTGACCGTTCTGTCATGTGATGGGATGATTCGTCGGACCTGCTCCGCCCGGCCGCCCCCGCCCGAGCGCCGTGGACCGTCCGCCGCCGTCCCCTCCGGCCCCGTGAGAAGGGATGTCTCGTGGCGCGCAGGCTCCTGCCGACCCTCCTGTTGTCCCTCACCGCCCTGCTCGGGCTGCTCCCCGCAGCCCAGGCCACCCCGGCGGACCCCGAACCGGCCGCCGGCCCCGCCCGGGCCGAGGATCCGTACCCGACCACCGAGGAGATCGACCGGTCCCGCTCCGAGGCCGACCGCACCGCCGCCTCCGTCACCGCCATCGAAGCCGGCCTCGCCGCCGCCCGGACCGAGCTCGACCAGGCCGGCCGCAGCGCCGAACAGGCCGTCGAGGCCTACAACGGCGCCCAGCTCGCCCTCGTCCGGGCCCGCTCCGAGGAGACCGCCGCCGCCCAGCGCGCCACCGCCGCCGAGGCCGACCGCACCGTGGCCGCCGAGGACGCCGCCCAGCTCGCCGCCGAAACGTACCGTCAGGGCGCGGGCGCCGAACTCTCCGCCCTCAACGCCCTGCTCGGCGCCCACGGCCCGCGCGAAGCAGGCGACCGCGCCGCCGTGGTCGGCGTCGCCAGCGAGCGCACCCGGCAGATCCTCGACGCCGCCACCTCCACCGCCGCCGCCGCGACCCGCGCCTCCGCCGCCGCCCGCACCGCCACCGAGACCGCCGAGAAGGCCGCCACCGAGGTCGGCGCCGCCAAGGCCAGGGCCGAGGCCCGGCTCGCGGCCCAGCAGGACGCGGTCGCCGCCGCCGGCCGCCGCCGCGAACAACTGCTCACCGAGCTGGCCGCCGCCCGGCACACCACCGTCGACCTGGAACGCCGGCGCCGCGAGGCCCTGGAGTCGATCGCCGCCCGCGAGGCCGAGGCCGCCGCCCGCGCCGCCGCCGAGAAGGCCGCCGCCGAAGCGGCCGCCGCGGCCGAGGCCGCCGCCAAGACCACCCTGGCCGCACCTCCCGCCGCCGCAGCCGGCCCGTGGTCCGCCGAGGGCGCCGCCGCCGCCATCGCCTTCGCCCGCTCCAAGATCGGCCTGCCCTACATCTGGGGCGGCGAGGGCCCGGCCGGCTACGACTGCTCCGGGCTCACCATGATGGCCTGGCGCGAGGGCGGCAAACAGCTCAACCACTTCGCCGCCGACCAGTACGCCCAGAGCACCCCGGTCAGCTACCCCCAGCTGCGCCCCGGCGACCTCGTCTTCTGGACGGACACCGGCCGCGCCGCCGACATCCACCACGTCGGCCTCTACATCGGCGACGACCAGATGATCGAGGCCCCCCGCGTCGGCATGCCGGTCAAACAGGCCAGCCTCTGGATCATGGGCACCCCCGACTTCTACGCCCGCCCCTGACCTGCGCCGGTGTCGGTGGCCGGCGCTAGCGTGGCCGCTTCGATCACTCGGGAGGAGACGCGATGAGGCTGCGGGATGTCGAGGCGGGGGACGTCGAGGCGTACGTCCGGATGCGGTGCGACGCGGTGATGATGGCCGAACTGGGCGGGCCGTTGCCCCGGGAGCGGGTGGAGGAGCGGCTGCGCAAGGACGTCGTGGAGGTCGCCGAGGACCGCGCGTGGATGAAGATGATCGTCCCGGACGGCGCCGGGCCGGAGGCGGTGGCCGGCGGGATCGCGCTCTGGTCGCACGAGGAGGACGGCGCCGCCGTGGCCGAGGTCGGCTGGATGGTGCTGCCCGAGTTCCAGGGGCGGGGCCTCGCCAAGGCGGCCGTCCGGGAGTTGCTGGACGCCGCCGCCCGGGACGGCCGGTGGGGCCCGGTGCACGCCTTCCCGGCGACGACCAACGGCCCGTCCAACGGGATCTGCCGGGCACTCGGCTTCCGGCTGCTCGGCGAGCGGGACGTCGACTTCGCGGACCGCGTCCTGCGCTGCAACCACTGGGTGGTGACGCCGGGGGAGCACCTCGGATCGGGCACGGAATAAATGGGATGCCACCCGAAAGCGGCGGCCGTACGGTGGCCGCATGGGCAACACAACCGATGGCGGGGCCGGCGACATCGTGAACGGCCTCCGGATCCGCGCGATCACCGAAGGCGAGGTGGCCGCGTGGGATCGGGCCCTCTCCCTGGGCTTCCTGCGCTCGCACGTCGGCAGCGCCGCCGACTTCCGCCGACGGCAGTGGGAGCCGGGCCGGATGCTGGGGGGCTTCGACGGGGACCGCTGCATCGCCACCTTCCGCAGCTTCGACGTCGAGCTGACCGTCCCGGGCGGGGCCGTCGTCCGGGCCGACGCCGTCAGCGCCGTGACGGTCAGCGCCACCCACCGCCGCCGCGGCCTGCTCGGCGCGTTGATGCGCCGTGATCTCGCGGCCGCCGCCGAGCGGGGTTCGGCGGTCGCCATCCTGATCGCCGCCGAGTACAACATCTACGGCCGTTACGGCTTCGGCCCGGCCACCCGCGGCCACGGCTGGAACGTCGACCTGCACCGCACCCGCGGCCTGCGCGACGGCCTGCCCACCGTGCCCGGCGGGCGGATCGACTTCGTGACCATGGCGCAGGCGCGCGAGCTGGGCTCCGACCTGCACGATCGCTGGCGGCGCACCCAGCCGGGCGCGATCGCCCGCGACGAGCTGTGGTGGAAGCGGACCACCGGCGAACTCCAGGTGCCGGGCTTCGAGTTCAAGGAGCCGTTCGTGGCCGTCCACCGGGACGCCGACGGCGTGGTCACCGGCCTGGTGGTCTACCGGATCGACGACAAGTGGGACGGCAGCTACCCGGACTGCGTCCTGACCGTGGCCGACTTCCTGGCCCTCGACCGGGCGGCCGCCGCCGAGCTGTGGCGCTTCGTCCTCTCCGTCGACTGGGTGCGCAAGGTCGTCGTGGAGAACATCGGCCCGGACGACCCGCTGCCGCTGCTGCTCCAGGACCCGCGCGCCGCCACCCCGTACGCGGACAACTCCGACTTCACCTGGCTGCGGGTGCTGGACGTGGCGGCCGCGTTCGACGCCCGGACGTACGGCGCGCCCGGCCGGGTGGTGCTGGAGGTCGAGGACCGGCTCGGCTACGCCTCCGGCCGCTGGGCGATCGAGGTGGCCGAGGACGGCACCGGCCGCTGCACCCGGACCACGGACGAGGCCGACCTCGCCCTGGACGCCTCCGAGTTGGGTTCGCTCTACCTGGGCGGTGAGACGGCGCCCCGGCTGCTCGCGGCCGGCCTGCTCACCGAACTGCGCCCGGGCGCGGCGGTCGCCGCCGACCTGCTGCTGCGCACGCCTCTGCAGCCCTGGACCAGGGACATCTTCTGAGTTCGTGGTGAGTCCGTCGTTCAACCCCGCCGGGGGGGGGGGGGGGGGGGGGGGGGGGGGGCGCGCCCCCGCGGGGGGGGGGGCCCCCCCCCCCCCCGGGGCCCCGCCCCCCCCCCCCCCCCCCCGCGCCCCCCCCCCCCCCCCCC